>CAMONC010000046.1 GCA_946620235.1 uncultured Lachnospiraceae bacterium
GCATTCTGGGATGAGTTGAGTGTTTCATCAAGAGGGATCGTCTCCTCTTCACCCGTGTAGTAATTGAGGATGGTGATCGACTTATCTCCGGGTTTGGCACTGTATCCGTATGCATTCAGCAGCTCGCCCCATACCTTATATTTGTCTTTTTTCTCCGTGTCCTTCATCTGCTTAACCTGCAGATCGTATTTTCTGACATTGCGCTCGAGTGCGGTCGTCACTATATGTCGCAGATCGGATGATCTCTGACGTATATTGACATACGTGTTCTTCTCGGCGTAATAGTCCTGAAGCAGACGACTGATCGAATCATATCTCCTGATCTCACTGCCCTCATAGGAAGTCATATGCAGAGCGCAATACTCTGTCGGAACATCATGGTCATATATGATCTCCGGTGCAAAATCCCCGTTGCAGACAGCTTCGGCCATCGCTTTAATCGTGTTATGTAAACTGCAAATCTGTCCGGCATCCAGCACGTTACACCCCAGATCCGAATCGATCCCGGATGCATAACACAGTTCCTGTGCGTACTGAGGACTGATGCCGGTAAGTGATGTATACAACGCTTTATACAGAGGCATGGCTTTGGATGCAAATATGCTCTGCAGTTCTTCACAGGTTACATTCAGGGGATCCGCCTTTTCCACCGTCTCCGGCAGAAAGTAATCCCTGCCGGGGAGAACTTCACGAACCGAGCTGACAGCCGCCGATATATGCTTGATACTGTCGATGATCATTCCTTTCTCATCGGTGAAAATAACGTTGCTGTGCTTGCCCATGATCTCTATGATCAGACGCTTCCTGCACAGATCACCCATCTCATCGCGATGCTCCATATCGATATGCAGCACCCTCTCAAGTCCGGGCTGCGTGATGCTTAATATCCGCGCACTGCTCAGATGCTTACGTAGCAGCATACAGAAAGCCGGCGCAGTCGCAGGCGCCGGTTTGTTGGTATCAGTCAGATATACGAGCGGCAAAGTTGCCGACGCGCTGATGAGCAGCCTCTCCTGACCCGATCCGGTCTTGATCGTGAGCATCAGTTCATCCGGCTCGGGCTGCGATATCTTGCTGATGTGTCCGTCCGCCAGAGTATTATTCAGTTCGTGGCGAAGCGCCGCCACAGTCAGTCCGTCAAATGCCATTTCACCCTGCGATCATATCAATCCGTTTCTCCGTCCGGGTCCGTGTCCCGACCCCGGGCAGATCTTCTGTCTGTCCTTCGCGCGGAGCGTATTCTGTCTATACGCTTTATGATCTTAAACCTTTCATCATCTGTGACCAGATGCAATCTCTTTAGCCGGTTGTATATCGCTGCGCCTCTCGCGGTATTGGTCATCTCCTCTTCGCTGATCGCTCCGGACTGGACCACCGTGATCATATAGAAGACTACCGCCACTCCGACGGCAACAGTGAGACTTATGATATTGCTGTCGGAAACCCTGTATATGAGATTATATACCAGCCTTGCAAGTCCGCCCATGAACAGTGAGCAGATCGCAGGCAGCAGATATGTATCCACACTCTCCTGCTGGTACTTCATGGTCTTGCGCAGAGATACTCCGTTCATTATACATACGAGCAGGGCAAAAACCACATCGGCAACAACGATCGCATATATACCCATATTCGTCAGTGACAGCAATGCCCACAGGACCGCCGACTGGGCCACCAAAGCAACCGCCGCATGAGCCACGGGCTTGTGTACCTGTCCGATGCTCTGCAGCACTCCGTTGGTAATGGTTGATATGCAATAGAAAATGATCGTAACGGACAGCGCCATCAGCAGCCGGCTTGCCATCACGAGTGATGATCTCTGTGGGAAGAGCAGGTTTACTATCGGTCTTGCAAGAAAAAGGAAACCAAACACACACGGGATCGCCACCAGCATGGTCACTTTGATGGCACGCCCCACTTTTCTTCTGGCATCCTTATAGTCTTTCAATGCCCATGCACCGGCTATAGTCGGAATGATGGCACTGGACATTGCGGATGCCAGAGCCACCGGAACATTGCGGAGTACGACGGCCTTTCCGGAGTATATACCGTATTGCATGGAAACCTGAGACTGCGAAAGCCGGGTAAGCATGGTCTTCGCATATATAGTCTGGTTGATCGCGGTCGAACAGTTATAGATAAAGGTGCTCAGAATAAAAGGTGTAACGATGAGCAGGATGTCTTTGGCTATGTTTCCGTACGATTCGATATCCGTGGTCTTATCCGCCGCATATCTGGCCATTATCTTGCTTCTGTTGTACAGATACACACCGCCCACAAAAAGCAATGCTATAAGCACACCGCTTCCGGTACCGATAGCCGATCCGGATGCACCTCTCACAGCCTTGGTAGTCTCATCGATATCTATACCGCCGGCCATGCGTATAAACAGCAGCGCTGCTCCTATGCTGACACCGGCATTGATGATCTGCTCAAGTATCTGTGATATGGATGTTGGAACCATGGATCTGTGTGCCTGGAAAAACCCTCTGAACACACCCAGAAAACCTGACAGAAGTATGGTCGGTGCAAATATCCTGAGTACCGGAACAGCATTATCCACAACAAGCATACCTGCTGCCACGTACGCAAACGTCGCAGCGATACCACCCACTATCGTTACATAGACCAGTGCACATCTGAATATGCGCTGGGCATTCCTGTACTCCTTCAGAGCCAGTCTCTGCGACATGATCTTGGAGATCGCAGACGGAATGGAATATGAACTTATAAGCAGGATATTCGTATAGATGTTATACGCAAAAGAATAATAACCGTTACCTTCATCACCGATGACCGCCGTCAGGGGTGCTCTGTACAGAAGTCCGATTATACGCACAACTATACCGGCTATAGCCAGTATCCCCGCCTGCATTATGAAGTTACTGTGATACTCTCCGTTACTGTGCTTCATCAGCACCTCGCAGCTCGTCAAACTTGGCACGCATGGTAGGATTATCCCTGGTCAATTTCTTAACGGTCACGTCCTCGACCTTGCCCGTGGCAATGCGAAGCTGTTTGTCTGACCCCAGCAGTTCGGCTTTCACCTTCTCCAAATGCTGAATGGTCTTATCTATCTCATCGATAGCCTTGTCGAAGTGTGAATGAGCCAGATCGTAATTTCTGGAAAAATCATTCTTGAACTTCATCAGACTGTCTTCAAAATTCGATATATCTATATCCTGGTTACGGACTTCCGCCAATTCCCGCTTATATGCAAGCGCGTTCATGGCTGCATTACGAAGCAGCGTGATGATGGGAATAAAACACTGCGGACGCACAACATACATTTTGTCGTATCTGTATGAAACATCAACTATGCCGGCATTATAGAGCTCGCTGTCCGCCTCCAGAAGCGATACGAGCACAGCATACTCACACTTTTTCTCAGTCCTGTCCTTATCCAGCTCTTTAAAGAAATCCTCGTTCTTATGTTTGGTAGCGGTTTCATCCATCTCATTCTTCATTTCGAACATGATGGATATGATCTCCACCCCGTTATCGTCAGCTTCACGAAAGATAAAGTCACCCTTTGATCCGGAAACGGCATCGTTATCTTTTTCGAAATACGCATTGGGAAATGCTGTCATACGAATACGGTTAAACTCATCCTCACAATGTCTCTCCAGACTCTCGCCCACCATCTTGGTCGACATACGGGCTTTCAGATCCTTATAATATCCGATAAGATCATCCTTCGCCTTGAGCTCCAACCGGTTTTTCTCCCGCTCCTGCTGAAGTGAATTCTCAAGCTTGTGTTTCTCATCCTCTATCTTCTGTGTGGCTTCCAGAACAGCTATACGCTGCCTGTCGGTGCTGCCATCCAGCCGGGACTTAAGATCACGTATCCTGTTCTCGTTCTCCGACAGTTTATCTTTGAGCTCGTTTATCTGATCCTCATATTCTTCCTTGGTCTTAAGACGCACATCATTAGCCTGCGCGGTGAGCTCCAGCGCATGCTCTTTGCTCATATGCTCCTTTACTTCTGCCAGCCGTTCATTTATCTCTCTGTCGAATTCGCTCTGCCTGACCTGGGATATGATAGAAGCAAGTTCCGTATCATCTACAGTAAACACTGTCCCGCAATGCGGACATTTCAATTCGGACATATACCTTCCTCTTATCTGTTACGTCTGGGACGGTTCGGAAGTATCACAGAAGCCAGATGCCATATCTTCACTTCGTTGCCTTCCATACGGATCAGACCTTTGTCTATACCATCCTGAAGCCCCAGTTCGCCTCTTGCCAGAGCAACAACGGTATCGGCGGACATCGTAAGCATACCGTCTCTGTCATAATAATCATAGGGTTCCACGCAGACCGCCCTCTGAGCCACTTCAATGTAGAAGCTGCCGGCACCCTCACCTACTATATTTACCTGGATGGCGATATGCTCAAATATATGTCTTGCATCGGCGTTCTCATATGCCTCACGCGCGATATATACTACATCTTCGAATGTCATGTGTCTCCTCTCTCCTATGAGTCCGTATCATCGATAGTAATGATATCTGTGAGTATATAATGGAAAAGCGGGTATGATGTATTCTCGTTCTCTACATACCCGTTCCGCAGATCTATCGTATCAGTCGGATCATCGGGATCTACTCCGATGTAATTACCCTTGAAAACAGAGTCGGTGTTGCCGCGTCTAAACATATCAACGGCATTGTTCATAGCTTTCTCGGTACCGGCAGCAGCGATATACGGGTTCAGATCCTCCATCGCCACCCAGCCGTATTCAAATCCGGCGGAAACATCCGTCCCATGGATATGTCCTGTCATGTTGGACTCTATATCACGATTCCTCATGACCGCATCGACAGCTGCAAGTACATAGGGATCCCAGCATATCCTGGAGGTCACGAGTGAGGTGCCGGGAGCAACCTCCGACATACTCTGATTATAACCCACGAAATACACAACTCCCGTTTCGGAGGCTTCCTCACATGCGATGGCCGGTCCTATCGTATCGGTATGCTGTGAAATGATAACACAGCCATCATCTATGAGCTGCTTCGCAGCACTCTTCTCCTGAGGATAACTGCTCCATGTATGCGTATATCTCACATGCATCACTGTGCTGGGTACGATCGAACGGGCCCCGAGCAGAAAAGCCGTATATCCGGATATCACCTCCGATGTGGGGAAGGCTGCCACGAATCCGATCCTGGCCTGATCGGGAGTTATGATCCCTTCACCTATCATCTCCTTGATCTTCATACCTGCCGCGATACCGCTCACATATCTGCCCTGATAGGCTTCTCCCTTAAAGGTATGATAGTTCTCAGGTACGGTCTGATCACTCATATCCATGTATGAAGTCTGGCAGAACTGAATGTCCGGATACTCCGGAGCAAGTTCTCTTACCATCTCACTGTAACCGTTGAAGAATATTATCTCGCATCCTCCCTCGGCCAATTCCCTTAGAGGTTCCTCCATCTCATCATCAAGTACGTTACTGCACGTACGGATATCCACGCGATCGCCGTACTTTTTGATCAGTGCGTCACTGGCCAGAGAGAAATTATACGTATATGGTGTGCTTTCATCATTGTCATATATAAATCCGACGGTCAGATGTTCTTTGCCTCCGGTGATATTCATCAGTCTGAAAAGGCCCAGAAATGCGGCAAGCATAGCCAGACAGGTCAGCATCGTTGTTATATATATCCGCTTCATTCTCCGGCTCCTTTCTCGCTTTCCATCTGGGAAGCCTGTATCTTCTTATCCTCTTCGACACGTCTGGCAAGTTCTGCCTGAGCTTCCTCGTTTTCAGCCTGTCTTATTTCTTCACGCTTCTGAGCATAGAGTTCATCCAGGTTGATCACACCCTTTTCGATCAGGCGGAAGAACGCATCGAGTGCATCGGGATCAAACTGTGTTCCACGCCCGCGCTGCATCTCTTTGATGACATAATCGGTATCCATATGATTGCGGTATACACGATTGGATGTCATCGCATCGAAAGCATCCGCCACACCTATGATCCTGCCCATAAGAGGTATCTCCTCTCCTTTAAGACCATCCGGATAGCCCTTGCCGTCATAGCGCTCATGATGATATCTGGCACCGTCTGCCACATGCTCTATAAGAGTAAAGTCCTTTAGTATCTCGGCACCTCTGGTCACGTGTGATTTCATCTGAGCATATTCTTCATCGGTAAGTCTTCCGACCTTATTAAGCACGCTGTCAGGTACGCCTATCTTACCGATATCATGAAGCTGGGCAGCTTTACGCAGGTTGGATATTTCTTTGCTTCTTTTCCACCACGGATAGCAGTTCATCTCCTCCGCGATCATTGCCGAGTACTCGGCCACTCGCATGGAGTGCTGATGTGTGCGCACGTCTTTGGCATCGACCGCTTTTGCAATAGCCATGACGGTCTCATTTGCCATATTCAGTTTGATCTGCTGCTGATTCAGCTGTCTCTGAACTACCAGCCAGGTAAACCAGATCATGATCATTGAAAGGAGTATCAGTATATACAGCATGAATACCGGTTGTTCGAAGAGCTCGCCTTCCTTGATCAGATCGAATTTCTGCTCTTCCAGAACTTTCTCGCCGGCACTGTCGAAAATGGCCAGATGGAATGTATAATCACCTGACGGAAGATTTGTATAGATGATGTTGGTCAGATTGTTCTGGGGTATGATGGTCCATTGCCTGTCATATCCTTCCAGATAATAACCGACATTGGGCTCCTGTATGGTATAGTTCAGTATCTCGGGTGAAAGCTCCACACGATCCACACCCTGCCCCACCACGATAGCAGATTCACGGGAAATGGGCTGTAAAACTCCATCCAGACGGACGGATGCCATCTGCATACGGTATGAGCGGACATCACTGTTATACTTATCCACGTCTATGATATATACGCCAGTATCACACGGCAGAAAGAGTTCGCCATGTCCGTTATAATAGTTCCACGAATTCGCAGTCAGAGATGTTCCGAGACCGCGGCGGGCGTCCAGCAGTTCCCATGCGATCTCTCCACCTGCCACAAGTTCGTCACGTTCCACGACATATATACCCGCACTGGACATAACGAACAGGGTGTCCTCATCCTTGACCCAGATATCATAGTTATTGAAATACGGGAATTCATCCAGCACTCTGATGGTACCGTCTTCGTCGTAATAGCACAGACTGTTGCTCGTTACAATAAATACACCCTCCGACTTGGGGTCCTTGATCATACGCAGGATAACACCGCTGCTCAGTCCATCGTCACGGGTGATCATATCTGTGACCTCGCCATCCTTAAGCACGGCTATGCCATCACCGTCAGTGCCTGCGAGTATGGTTCCGTCACTTTGCTCGATCAGCGTCAGGATCATGGAATTGATCAGGCCGTCCTCATTGCGGATAGTCCGGGTGATCTCATGATCCCTGATATAGCTGATGCCGGTATCGCCGGCCGCCAGGATAGACCCGTCCTTGAGCCCCGTCACAATACGTGCACGGTTACCGAAGCTTCCGCTGTCTGCATTGTATGCCCAGGATTCGCCGTCAGGCGCATATTCCATCAGCCCGCTTCCGTAAGTGCACACCCACAGATGCTCGCTATCATCCACATACATACAGCGGATACGCTTGCCGCTAAGATCCGCGGTCATCTTGTTCCTGATCTGATTACGACAGTTACTGTCCACCACATCCAGACCGGTATCCGTACCGATGTAATAATATCCCTGCCATGAAACGATCGTATTTACCACATGACGATCCATGCCTATGGAACCGTACACATCCTTAAAAGGTGACTTGGCCAGTCTTAAAAGGCCGAGTCTCGAGGATGTAAACCAGAGATTTCCCTGATAGTCATACAGCATATTATCAATGGAATTATTGAAATCGTTGGTATTCAGATGATGATATCCCACTTTATCCACATAGGATATACCGCTGTCGGATGAAATAAAGAATGTGCCGTCATCCAGGAAGTTCAGATTATTGATACTCTTGATATCATTACAGGTCTTGATATCGGTCTGCTTAAGATCATCGCCCGATACATCAAAGCTGTAGATATGATTGGTGGTCGTGCCCACCATCAGGGTTCCGTCCGGCGCGAAGGCACAGCAGTTAAACACTTCATGATCATCGGGAAGTGCGACGGATGTAAGTATATCTCCATTCTTCAACAGAAACAGACGCCCGTCGGAAGCGACAGTCGCCACATGACTGTCAAGATCCGCGGTGATACTGTCAGCATAGTTGATCTCATCCAGAGTGCTGACAGCCTTCAGGCCGTTATTCATAACCAGGATCTGCATGCTTCCGGTCGTTCCGACATAGTAATGGCCGTCAGTTGCACGTATTATGCATCTGACGGAATTGGAGGGAAGTCCATCCGACTGGTCGAGGATATTCACCACCTTCTCACGGATCACTATCGAAAGACCGTTATCGTTGGTACCGATCCACAGACGTCCTTCTTCGTCAACATACAGACAGTTGACGTTCTTTACGGATTCATAATCGTCCACCCAGCGGAACTCCCGTCCGTTATAGCGGTACAGTCCCGCATAAGTACCGATCCAGAGCACACCGTCATTGGTCTGCGCTATATCGTTGGCTTCTCCGCAGGGGAGGCCGTTATTACTGCTGTATACACTCTGAACATAATCATTGTAATCGGGATTATCGGTTGAACCGGATGTCCGGGCTGAAGCAGTCATTGACAGAGCCATGCTTAAACCTAAGGACATGATGATCATCAAGACGACTTTGCCGATCCTGCCCACGCTGCCTGTATTGTCGGCAGTACCCGTATTACCCGCAAGCAATGCCTGTTTCTGTTTATCATTCCAGCGCTTTATAAGCAAAACGAGTGCCACCGCAGCGATCGTAAGAACCTTATCCGCGAACTCCAGCGCCAACTGTCCCAGCACACTGCAGATGGGTAATGGCCATTCCTTATCCAGCAGATAACCGATAACGGCATCACCCCATTTATTCCCCGTCAATCCGTCCGCAAAGATAATGTTAATCGGAACGGATACGATCAATCCCGTGAACACGGCCAGAGTAGCGGCCTTCATGAAACCATAGAAGCGGTCGAACCAGTTTCTGCGCGCTCCGATACCTATGATGATACCCAATGCTATACTGGTAAGAGAATATACTGCGGAGATGCGATTGATCACGCAATAAGACAGATTACCGGTAACTCCGACCAAAACCCCGCACAGAGGACCGCCCATATATGCCGAAAGAGCAGTGCCGAACGAATCGGCCCAGAGTGGCAGTTCCAACCACGACGTAATAAGCTTCCCGCCTATATTCATGCACACACATATAGCAGTAAAAAAAGCGATCTGCCAGGTTTTCCAGTTTTTCATCCGTCTCGATCTCCCCCGCTCTCCGAGAAAAACTATATCCGAACTAATCTATTATACCATAGTTTTTGCGTCCTATCCTCATAATCATCTCTATATCGCTCTTTATGGTCGACCCGGAAGTGGTCAGCATATCTCCCGTAATGGTTGCACTGGCGCCGCTCATAAATGCCGCTTCTCCGTTGCCGCGGATCAGACTCCTCCCGGCTCCCAGTCTTATATCCGCCTCAGGATTGATATACTTGAATATCGCTATGGTTCTCAGTATCTCGTCATTTTCGAGAGTGGGCAGATGTTCCATGGGAGTACCCGGGATCGGTATCAAAGTGTTTACGGGGATGGACCTGATACCGAGTTCGGACAGAGTCAGAGCCATGTCGATCCTGTCATCCATGGTTTCTCCCATGCCGATTATTCCGCCGGAGCATACATTAAGTCCGGCTTTCTGCGCACGTCTGATATTTGCTTTCTTATCCTCAAAAGTATGCGTGGTACATATCTTCTCGAAATACTTCGGGGACGTCTCTATATTATTGTGATAGCTTCTCACACCGACATCATATAACCGGTCAAACTGCTCCTGAGTAAGGAAACCCAGAGATGCACACAGATTGATCTTAAGATCTTCGCGGAGCCTTTTATAGATCGATATTATCTTCTCGAAATCTTCATCCGACGGTCCGCGGCCGGAGATAACTATCGCAAACCTGTCCACTCCCGCCTTCTCATTTGAGGAAGCCAGGGCATATATCACGTCATAATCAAGCAGGCCGTACACATCACAGCCCGTATGGTTGTGTGCTGACTGGGCACAGAATCTGCAATTCTCACTGCAGGCTCCGTTCCTGCCCGATATGATGGAGCACAGATCGATGCAGTCTCCTATGAAGTGCTTTCTGATCCTGTCCGCTCCGTCACAGAGCTCCCGAAGCGGGGCTTCTTTCAATATGCTCAGGTCATCCGCTCCTGACAGCCTGCGGCCGTCAATGATCTCATCCGCGAGCAGTCCGACATTCGACATCACGCTTCCTCCTTCCACTTAACGGATAACAGAGACAATGCCAGGGAAATACCCATTCCGATCAGAGTCAGATAGTTCATGATTCCCTCCGGCACACCGATGCCGGTAAGAGCCGTACCGAAATACGTGCCGAGTATTCCGAAAATACCGCCTGCCGCAACCGCCGCGATCCATATCCGGAGATCAAGCCTCCTCCTGTTATATGCAAAAACAGCGATCATCAGGGGGAATATGACTCCCGGAGTATAGATGCTGTATGCACCGGTCAGAAGGCTCATGATGTCCCCCTGTCCGAATACCGCCAGCATAAGTGCCATAAGGCCGGTTACTATGACGGTGATCCTGACACCGGCCACGCTTTCTTTCTTAAGGATATCCTTCACAAATATCGTGGAGGCATTGATGATGCATGTATCCGTCGATGACAGGATCGCAGACAGCAGGCCGAAAACAAGCAGTATAGCCGCCCATCCGGGCATGATGGAAACAGCATACATAAGCGCTCCCATATCTCCCATCTCCTCCGGTGTGACATTGAACCGGATCCACATGCCGATCAGAGTAATGATGACAGAGAATGCAAAAAGAACAATGCCTGCCGTACGGGCCGCGTTCCTTGCTGCCCGGCCATCCTTCGCTATGAAGTTTCTCGACATTATATCCGGACCCAGAAAGTATACCCCACCGATCACGAAAAGCTGGGTAAACAGATTGGGCACTCCGTAATCGCTGTTCAGAAGTTCTATATTGCTCATGATGGCTGCATTATTATCCGCATGTGTGATATACAGGTAAAACATGCAGACCGTCACACCGATCAGGATGATCAGCAGCTGAACCTTATCCGTCTTGACCACTGACATCTGACCTCCGATAGCCGTATAAGCGATGACTATGATCGAAGTGATGACGAATACCGGAGTGCTGCTATGCCCAAGTGCGAAGGTTATGAGTGAATTCATCGCCACCAGCTGTCCGGCTATAACACCGATCCACGAGATCACGATGATAAGCGAAATGATGATCTCGGCAGGGCGGCCGGCGATTCGTCCCGCCAGGTCAGGCAATGTATCCGCGCCGATATCCCTTACCTTCTCCGACAGAAACACCGATTGAAGGATCAGTCCGATGGCACCGAAAGCAAGCCACCAGATCCCCGGGAAACCTATGTTATAAACCGTTGTCGTTATACCGATCGTAGTGGACGCACCGACCACCGTGGCAAGAAGCGTCATGACTACCGTCAGTGAATTCTGTTTTTTACCTGCAACGGAATAATCTGTGAAAGACCTGGTGTTCCTGATGTCAAGAATACCGATCACGATGAATATGATCAGATAAAAGAGTAACGCTATAGAAAAAATACTGTTCATGTCTCAACCTCTCCTTTTATATAAGCCACATAAAGTTATACAATGGAGAAGTGAGATTGTCAACCTGTTGTCATATTTTGGTTGACATTTGGTGTGAGCTCCGGACGGCTATATCGCGCTCTACATTTTCGCAAATCTCATCATCAGCGATGCAATCACGCGGTTCCTTGAGGGCTTAGATTCGGATGCTTTTCCGAGCACATCGGCTCTGATCCCCACGCCCACTATGAAGCTGCTGTACACTCCGGTCTCAAGATCCGACACGGCTTCGGTCAGAATGCCGCATATCTTTTCTTTGTCCGTGTACAGGGAGTTGTCCTTTTTCTTGACCACCCTGATCCCGTATAACTCCTCAAGAACCGTCGTAACGATATCAGCCACGTCCCCGGTGACGGATCCGGGCCGGTGAAGCTTCGCGGGATCCAGGATCATGCTGAGATAAATGCCTCCGTCGGGTGAGTCAAAAAGCGTGCCGCGGTGTCCTCTTCCCAAGCTTTGAGTCTTAGCGATTATAACGGTTTTATGGACAATGTCAAAATCGTCAAGAAGCAATTCACGTCTGGCCTGGATATTGGTCGAATCCAGTTCGTCATATACGTACAGATTGTCGATCATGCCGGAAAGTGATCTGCTCCGCAGCTCATTCCCCAGACACAGAGCGATCCCGGCTTTGGAGATCATATCCGAATCTCCGGGGAGCATATATCCCTTATTTCTGACGGACTCTATCGGATATCCGTCCTTCTTAAGTTCATTGATGCCTTTCCAGATAGCGTTTCTGGATAATCCGAATTCTTCCGCCAGGCTTTCGCCCGATACATATTCACCTTTAGCCGCTTCCAGGGCCTGAATGATCTTATCTATGGTATTCATTCCGTTTCATAATATACATCTTATCAAAAAAAGAGAGCATTGAAAAAAGAGCCTACATGCCAAACCGGCAGTAGGCTCTTTTTATATTCATTACAGTTTGAAGAACGAAATAGCCTCACGCATATCATCGTTGACCGTTCGCATATTGGCCGTGGAAGCCTGAGTATCAGTACATGCATTCGTAACTGTCTGACACGATGCGGCAACTTCTTCCGCAGATGCGCCGAGTTCCTCGGATATGGCGCCAAGATCAGAAGTCGAATTAGTCATTTCTTCCTTGATCCTGTCAAGGGAATCTGCCATATGTCGGATCGTTTCAATCTCGTTCATTGAAGCTTCGACTGAGTCGGACAGAACATTGAATTTCTCCTGAGCCTCCTCGATATCGGCTTTTTCTTTGTTTATGACCTCAAATACTCTGTTGGATATCTCAACAGTTCCGTTTGAAAGAGTAATGACGTTTTCGATGATATCCTTGATCTCCTTGGCTGATTCAGCGGAAGAATCAGCAAGACTTCTTATTTCATCGGCAACAACGGCAAAGCCTCTGCCCGCCTCACCTGCACGTGCTGCTTCTATTGAGGCATTGAGAGACAGCAGATTGGTCTGAGCCGCGATCGATTCGATCGCCTGAATCGCCGTTCCGATCTGTCCGATAGCTTCGTTCGTATCGTTGATCTTTCCTGTAATCTCTTCCATGGCATCTACGGATTCGTTTGCACTTGAGTATACCGATCTCATACACTCTGTTGCTTCGTTATTGGCCACCTTGATAGTCTGAGATGCATTATGAAGATTCTCAACATTAGTGTTCAATGCTTCTACATTCTGTCCAAGGTCGGAAGCTTTCTCCGCAAGTACCTGTGCCTCGGTTGCAACGTTCTGCGAAGTCTGAGCGACTTCATTGATCGCTACGTTGATCTGTGAAACAGAGTCAACATTATTACCGGTCATTCCGTCTACGCTGAGTATGGAATCGTTAAGGTTGCCTGCAGCATTGTTCACAGTCCTCATGGACCTATCAAGTGCACCGCGCAGCTCCTTAAACGCCTTGATAATGGATGCTGTCTCACGTATATGGGTCTTGGCCTTGCAATCCGATGCCACATCACCGGTGCTGAGTTTATCGAGCGAATGTGATATGTCGATAAGAGGCACCGAAATCAGCCGTTCAACAAATGTCGCTATCAAGGCAAATACGGCAATACATATCAGAATAATGACTACGGTAGCCATACTTATATGTTTAACTGCGCTCAATACGTCTTCTTCATCGGCTGTGAGTACGGCTATATAATGACCGTCTTTGCCTACATAATATCCGGCGTATTTCATGGCGCCTTTGTAATTGTATTCAATAAGTGAAGGCTCGGGGATCACACCGGTTTCAAGTTGGGCAACCAGACTCTTTACAGCTTCATTCTCTACAGGGTTACCGATCTTGGTTTCATCGGGATGATGAAGCATAGTGCCCTGAGCATCAACAAAATATACATATGCTGTATTCAGGTTGAGCCTGGATACGTCGGACAGATCACTTGCTATCTCATTTACATAGAAAGCACCCCCGGCAAATCCCTTGGGTTCACCATCGATCACGATGGGCGTGTATATGGACATGATGATCTGCCCTGATGCGGGGCTTGTCATGATACCGGTATTATACACACCATCAGATGCCGACAGCATGGAATCATGAAGTGAAGTCAGTCTGTCACCTTCTCTCAATACCATACCTATAACCGGAGCATTCGGGTGAGTAAGCACCTGGGAATTCCAGTCACAGATGTATAATCCCTCCCATCCCTTAAGAGCTGCGAAATAATCCAGCGTATACTGCTGTGCTTCCGCCTGTACCGCAGCATCATCGGGATGAAGAACAGCCTCCTTGATGATGGGAGCAGACGCGTAACCTTTTAAGGCTTCACCGTTTTTGGCTGCTATAGTGTCAAAAGAGTTACCGATCTCAGTGATAACCTGTACAAACGAATCATGGGTATACTCCTTGAGGACCGCTTTGCTTCGAACGATTGCCACTATACCGATCAAGGTAGAAGCCACAACCAGAGGGAGCAGGGCGAAAAGAAGCAGTGTCACCCGCATTGACATACCGGATTTCGCGGTTTTGTTTTTTCCGGTTTTATTATTGGGTTCTTTGTTGATTGAGTCTTGTTTTGCCGTCATTTTAGGCCTCCTTATACGTATTATTATTGCAGCTTTGGTGAAAATGAATAATCAGAAAAGCAGAAACAATAAATAATATAGACATTATATCACATTTTTCCGATTATGAGACTACCCGAAGCCAAAAACAGACCGGTAAAAACCGCTTGTCATAGTTATAAAACTGAAGGTTAATCACTATGCCTCGTTCACAAGTTTCCCCGTCATATGCTCTATATCCATCTCCAGACAACATACACGGGGAAAGGCATTTTTCATTTCCCTTTCAAGATATGCTTCATCATCCGTAAACTTCCGGCAGATGCAGGTGCATATCTCCTTTTTCTTTTCTGCGTCCGTGACCTCACGTATCCGTCCAAACACTATCACGCTGCGGATATTGAGTGCCCACTCACCTTCTTTTCGATAGCCCTTATCCATCACGCAGTAACTTGCTTTATCGCACTTTGAAATTGCATCAAGTTTATGGCCTTCCTTTGCACAATGAAAGTAAAGCTTTCCGTCACCCTCCGAATACCAATGATCCAGCGGAACACCGTATGGGTATCCCTCATCTCCAAGAACAGACAACACGCCTCTTGGCTCATTCTTCAGTATTTCTATGCATTCCTCATTAGCAATCTGTTGCTTGAAGCGCCTCATTTCTCTGAACATAGTACCTGTAACCACTCCTTTGATTTATTCAGGAAAAGTCCACCGTCTCCGGTGTACATGCCTGCAATTCTTCTTTAGGTATCGTCATGAAGATAGACGCTATATCCGGATCAAGCTGTGATCCCGCAACTTCATTTATTATCTCCATGGCTTCTTCGTGCGTCCTCTTATCCTTATATGATCGTCGCATAGTTATGGCGGAATAAGTATCGCATACAGCTATGATCCTTGCCGCCATCGGAATATCATCCCCCGGCAATCCGTAATATCCTTTACCGTCCATCCTCTCATGATGGTACAGGATCCAATCCTTTATCTCATCAAACGAGGGCAGTGTCTTAAGCAGATCCATGGCTATCTTCGGGTGTTGCTTCATCACATCCCATTCGTAATCGTCCAGTTTACCGGGTTTGTTCAGAATAGACTCCGGCACTCCGAGTTTTCCTACGTCATGCAGCAGCGCAGCATATTCAAAGCTTACCGGACTTATCCCTTCCTTCATCGATGCAGGCAGGTATTTATACAGGCACATTGATAACATCTGAACATTCCGGCTATGGCCGTTCAGATTAGGATCTCTTGCTTCTATAACACCGATCAATGTCTCGGTAACCTCAATACTCCTGTCCTTAAGCGTGTCTACCAGATGATATAAGAGGACCAATGCAAGCGATACAAATATGGCTCCGAAGAACAGTATCCCCGCCATCAGAAGATCCGGTCTGCCCCAAAAGGCAACTCCAAGATATCCTAATAGAAAGAAAACAAGAAGTGCAAGGCCTATCTTTTCCCATATCGGTTCACCATGCTTTCCGGATAACATCACATCGGTCGAGGTTCTGATAAACCTGATATAAGCAATTATGTTTCCGATCATTATGATACTGCCAAAGATTATAAGCGCTGATGTCATTTACCGGCTCCTGTCTGTTTCCGAGTTATAGTGCTATCGTCGCCACTATGACATTAATCGTTCCATGCAAAAACCAGCT
>CAMONC010000047.1 GCA_946620235.1 uncultured Lachnospiraceae bacterium
CGAATGTGGAAGAAATCCAGGATATGGTCGAGAATCAGCTCATGAAATACAGAGCTTATGAGATGGCTCGTAATTATATCACATACAGATACAGACATGCACTTGCACGTAAATCCAATTCTACCGATGATCAGATCCTGAGTCTGCTTGAATGTAATAATGAAGAGGTTAAGCAGGAAAATTCAAACAAGAACCCAATAGTTAATTCCGTACAGCGTGATTATATGGCCGGTGAGGTCAGCAAGGATATCACCAAGAGACTTCTTCTTCCCGAGGAAGTGGTAGAAGCTCATGAGAAAGGTCTTATCCATTTCCATGACTCCGATTATTTCGCACAGCATATGCATAACTGCTGTCTGGTAAACCTGGAGGACATGCTCCAGAACGGTACCGTTATATCGGAGACCATGATCGATACTCCGAAGAGTTTCTCTACCGCTTGTAATATTGCCACACAGGCCATTGCTCAGATCGCCAGCTCTCAGTACGGCGGACAGAGTATTTCTCTTGCCCACCTTGCTCCTTTCGTGCAGGTAAGCCGCACCAAGCTGCGTGCAGAGGTTCGCAAGGAACTCGAACTCATGGACATAGAAGCATCCGATGAGAAGATCAATCAGATCGCCGAGATGCGTGTCAAAGAGGAGATCAACAGAGGCTGCCAGATTATGCAGTATCAGGTTATCACTCTGATGACCACTAATGGACAGGCACCTTTCATCACTGTATTTATGTATATAGATGAAGTTCCCGAAGGACAGACACGTGATGACCTGGCTATGATCATCGAGGAGATGCTCAACCAGCGTATAAAGGGCGTAAAGAATGAAAAGGGTGTATATATCACACCTGCATTCCCCAAGCTGATCTATGTATTGGAAGAAGACAATATAACCGAGGACAGCAAATACTTCTATCTGACTAAGCTTGCGGCCAGGTGTACGGCGAAGAGACTGGTTCCGGATTACATCTCGGAGAAGATGATGAAGGAACTCAAGGACGGCGATTGCTATCCTTGCATGGGATGCCGTTCGTTCCTGACTCCCGACAGATTTACCGAAGCCGGTGTGGGCAATATCGCCAATGCAGGTAATTATGTACCCGGTAAGCGTAAATACTACGGACGTTTCAATCAGGGTGTCGTAACCATCAATCTGGTCGATGTAGCCTGCTCATCCGAAGGAGACATGTATAAGTTCTGGAAGATAATGGATGAGAGACTTGAGATCTGTCATACCGCTCTTATGTGCAGACACAACAGATTGAAAGGAACATTATCCGATGTCGCTCCCATCCTCTGGCAGGATGGTGCTCTCGCCAGACTTAAGAAGGGCGAGCCTATCGACAAGCTTCTGTATGACGGATATTCGACTATATCACTCGGATATGCGGGACTGTGTGAGTGTACCAGATATATGACCGGTAAGTCACATACCGATCCCACTGCTACACCTTTTGCACTGGATGTCATGAAGTATCTGAATGATGCCTGCAAGAAGTGGAAGGCAGAGTCCAATATCGATTTCTCACTCTACGGCACACCGCTTGAGTCTACCACTTATAAGTTCGCGAAGTGCCTGCAGAAGAGATTCGGTATCATCAAGGGCGTTACTGATAAGAACTATATCACCAACAGCTATCATGTACATGTAACCGAGCAGATCGATGCATTCGACAAGCTCAGCTTCGAAGCTCAGTTCCAGGCATTATCACCCGGCGGTGCCATCAGCTATGTAGAGGTACCCGATCTGCAGGATAACCTGGATGCCGTTCTTGCAGTTATGAAGCATATCTATGACAATATCATGTATGCGGAATTGAACACCAAGTCGGATTATTGTCAGGTATGCGGTTATGACGGAGAGATCGAAATCCGTGAAGATAAGGACGGAAAGCTGATATGGGAGTGCCCGAATTGTCATAATACCGATCAGGACAAGATGAATGTGGCCAGACGTACCTGCGGATATATCGGAACCCAGTTCTGGAATCAGGGACGTACACAGGAGATCCGGGAGAGAGTTCTTCATCTATGAATTACTGTAATATCAAATCAAATGACGTAGCGGACGGAGAGGGTGTGAGAGTCACCCTCTTCGTTTCGGGTTGTACACATCATTGCAAAGGATGCTTCCAGCCGGAAACATGGGATTTTGATTATGGTGTTCCGTATACCGGACAGACGGAAGACCTGATCATCAATAGGCTTGCTCATTCTCATATATCCGGCCTGACATTGCTCGGCGGTGAACCTTTTGAGCCGGATAACCAGCGTGCACTCGTTGCCACGCTGAAGCGGGTGAAGAAAACATATCCCGACAAGACCGTCTGGGCGTACAGCGGATATACACTGGATGTCGACCTTATACCCGCAGACGGAAAAGCGCATTGCGAAGTGACCGATGAAATGCTTTCCTATATAGATGTGCTCGTGGACGGCGAGTTTGTTCTGGAGCTGAAAAGCCTCGCCATTCCTTTCAGAGGCTCCGAGAATCAGCGCATCATAGACGTCCCGAAAACGCTTGAAAGCGGTTCGGTTGTTGAATATACGCTCCGTAATCCCAGGTGATCATGATTCAAAGCAACCTGTTTTACGATCCGAAATAATCTTCTTATTAATTTGAAAGACCTTGTTGATACAGGGTCTTTTTTATGTTACTATTTTCTTCGTACATCAAATGAAGATTTAATAAAGGAGACACTTCATGGCGCAGCTGTGGGGCGGACGCTTTAAAGGGGAAACCGACGATCTGGTTTACGCTTTTAATGCGTCCATTAATTTTGATAAGAGGCTTTACAGGCAGGATATCGAAGGATCGAAAGCTCATGTGACTATGCTCGGCAGACAGGGTGTGTTAAGCGCCGAGGATACCGGGAGCATACTGGCGGGGCTGGATTCGATACTTAATGATATAGAGGCCGGAAGTCTCGAGATAACATCGGAATATGAGGATATACACAGTTTCGTGGAAGCTGTTCTGACCGAGCGTATAGGTGACGCGGGTAAGAGACTGCATACAGGCCGGAGCCGTAACGATCAGGTGGCACTTGATATGAAGCTCTATATCCGGGATGAGATCGATCAGATCACTGTGTTGCTCAGAGAGCTGCTTGAGACTGTATTAAATATGATGAAAGAGCATATAGATACCTATATGCCCGGTTTTACTCATCTGCAGAAAGCACAACCCGTGACATTCGCACATCATATGGGTGCATATTTTGAGATGTTCAGACGTGATATCGGACGTCTGACGGACTGCAGGAAGAGGCTCAACGAATGCCCGCTCGGAAGCGGTGCTCTGGCCGGTACCACATACCCGCTGGATCGTGAGTATACTGCTGAGCTGCTGGGATTCGATATCGCCACACGCAATTCCATGGATTCCGTATCGGACAGAGATTACCTGATCGAGTTCCTGTCGGATCTGAGCCTGATCATGATGCATCTGTCCAGGCTCTCCGAGGAGATCATTATATGGAACAGTAACGAATACGGGTTCGTGGAGCTGGATGATGCATATTCTACAGGTTCATCCATTATGCCGCAGAAGAAGAATCCCGATATCGCAGAGCTGACCAGAGGTAAATGCGGCAGAGTCTATGGAGATCTGATGACTTTGCTGACTGTTATGAAGGGAATACCGCTTGCGTACGATAAAGATATACAAGAGGATAAGGAAGCAGCCTTCGATGCGATAGATACCGTGCATGGATGTGTCAGACTGATGAACGGCATGCTGGCGACCATGAAGATCGATCCGGGTGCAATGGAGAGATCGGCAGTCAAGGGCTTCACGAACGCGACGGATGTAGCCGATTATCTGGTCACACGCGGAGTTCCTTTCAGGGACGCACATTCGTATGTGGGACAGATAGTTCTTAAATGCATCGAGCGCGGCTGCGCGATAGAGGATCTGTCTTTAGACGAGCTGCGTGAGATATGTCCCGAGTTCAGGGAGGATGTGTATGAAGCCATATCGCTGCAGGCATGTGTGGAACGCAGACGCACCAAAGGAGCGCCCGGGCTTGATCCCATGCAGGATGAAATTGACGAAGCAGAGGAATACCTGAAAACTTTTAAATAATAAATTTATGAGGAGAATGAAGATGAGTGAAAAACTGAGAGTCGGTATATTAGGCGGCACGGGCATGGTCGGACAGCGATTCATCTCGCTGCTTGAGAATCATCCCTGGTTTGAGGTTGCGGTCATAGCTGCAAGCCCCAGGAGTGCAGGTAAAACCTATGAAGAAGCGGTCGGTGACAGATGGAAGATGGATACTCCCATGCCTGAAGCCGTAAAAAAGATGATAGTAAAGAATGTCAACGAGGTTGACGCTGTTGCATCCGAAGTTGATTTCTGCTTTTCCGCAGTAGACATGAGCAAGGACGAGATCAGAGCTATCGAGGAAGCATATGCAAAGACGGAGACGCCTGTGGTATCCAATAACTCAGCTCACCGTTGGACGCCCGATGTTCCCATGGTCGTTCCGGAGATCAACCCCGAGCATTTCGATATTATTGCATCACAGAAGAAGAGACTGGGTACGTCCAGAGGATTTATCGCAGTTAAGCCCAATTGCTCCATTCAGAGTTATGCTCCCGCTTTGACGGCATGGATGCCTTTTGAGCCTGTGGAAGTGGTTGCTACAACGTATCAGGCTATATCAGGAGCAGGTAAGACGTTCAAAGACTGGCCTGAGATGGTAGGCAATATCATTCCTCTGATCAGCGGCGAGGAGGAGAAGAGCGAGAAAGAGCCTCTCCGTATCTGGGGTCATATTGAGGGCGACGAGATCGTGCCCGCGAAGAGCCCCGTGATCACGTCTCAGTGCATCAGAGTGCCCGTTCTTAACGGACATACGGCTGCTGCCTTTGTTAAGTTTAATAAGAAGCCTTCCAAGGATGAACTGATTGCAGCACTCAATGAGTACAGCGGACTTCCTCAGAAGCTCGGTCTGCCTTCGGCACCGAAGCAGTTCATCAGATACATGGAGGAACCCGACAGACCTCAGGTTGCACTTGATGTAAACTTTGAGAACGGTATGGGCATCAGTATCGGACGACTCAGAGAGGATACGATATATGACTGGAAGTTCGTCGGACTTTCACACAATACGTTAAGAGGTGCTGCGGGAGGTGCGCTCGAGTGCGCTGAACTCCTGAAGGCTCAGGGCTATATCGGCGCAAAATAAAACCTGACAAGGAAGATACATATAATGAACGAAATGCAGTATCAGGTTGACCTGATGAATGCAATGAACGAAAAACTCCAGAATGAACAGAAGATGATGAAGATGATCATCGAGACATCGACATCCGCATTTGTTTATTACAGTTATGATCGTGACGAAATCCACGTCATGGGTGATTGGGAGAGTTATTTCGATTTTACCGTCAGAAGGATCAGCGATCTGCAGCGTGCCGTTGAATATGTGGATGAAGCTTATCAGGATGATTTCTCCAGGTGCATCAATCTTGAGCGACAGGGACTGGAGCGTTCCGTTACCACTGTTAAGCTTGCGGGAACCGGTAAATGGGTTGAATGTGAAGCAAGCATTGTGTACGGTGCGGGAGGCCGGCCATCGGATAAGGTTGTCAGGTTCAAGGATGTCACGGTAGTTAATGACAAGAACGAAGAACTGAAGTACATGGCATACTATGATGGCATGACGGGGCTGTACAACCGCAACTATTTCATCAGCCGTCTTACCGGGTTCATAAACAGGGCCCGCGAAGAACAGCGTGAAGTTGCCGTCATGTTCATCGATATAGATGACTTCAGGAATATAAACGACGGCATGGGCCTGCTCATCGGTGATGAGCTGATGATGAATTTCGGTCAGTTTTTGGCCGAGTTCGCCGCTGATAATGTGATCGTATCGCATTTTACAGGTGATATGTATTGTCTGGCTATATATGATCCGCGCGGGCAGTCCGGTATAGAGTATGTCTACAACATGATCCGTAACCGTACCAGACAGCCGTTCATGACCTCTGACGGCCGCGAGATCAATATCAAGGTTACGGCCGGCGTGGCCAGGTATCCGGATGCTTCCGAGAATGTATTGGAACTCATCAACTACGCTGAAATAGTTATGCTCAGAGCGAAGCATAACGGCAAGGATTCCATTCAGTATTTTGATTCCGAACTTCTGGCGGAATTTATGGGCAATCTCAGCATAGAGAATAAACTCAGAGATGCGATATATGATATGCGTTTTGAGATGTATTTCCAGCCTCAGTATCAGGCATCTACAGGCAGTCTCAGAGGAGTTGAAGCTCTGATCAGGTGGCAGGATCCCGAGGAGGGCATGATATCCCCCTCTCAGTTTATCCCCCTTGCGGAAAAAAACGGAACCATAGTTCCGATCGGACAATGGGTCATTGAGGACAGTATCCGTACATATATGCAGTGGAAAAGCGAATATGACAAGGAGTTCATCCTGTCCATCAATATTTCCGCTATACAGTACAAACGCGATGATTTTGTGCGTAAGCTGATCGACACGATAGAGAAATACGGGATGAATCCGTCCGATCTCGAACTTGAGATCACGGAGACCGCACTTATAGACAATTACAATGATGTGACCGACAAGATGAAAGTCCTCAGGGATTACGGTATACGTATCTCAATGGATGATTTCGGTACGGGATATTCATCGCTGTCCTATCTGAAGAGTCTGCCTATTGATACGCTGAAGATAGACAAGACGTTTGTGGATACTGTGCTTCAGGATGAGAATTCCAACATTATCATGGAATCGATCATGGGCATGGTCAAAAAACTCGGACTTGAGACTGTGGCAGAGGGCGTGGAAAAACCGGAGCAGCTTGAGTATCTCAAATCGATCCACTGCGACAATATACAGGGGTTTCTGACGGGCAAACCGCAGAGAGAAGAGGATATAGAGAATATTCTTAAAGCATAACAGGAGTGGGGTTAGTGTTATCGGGAAGAAGCGCAGAGCGCAAAAATCTGAATCATTATTATGATCGCGAGGGCAGTCAGATACTGGTCATGTACGGCCAGCGATATATCGGCAAATCATCTCTTATCAAGGAGTTCGTAGCCGATAAGGATCATTACTATTATACTGCCCGTATATGCTCCGAGAGAGAGCAGGTATACCAGTGGGGAAGACAGCTCGGCAGAGAAGGTGTCAAGACCTCTCAGTTTCCGACTTTTTCCGAAATATTCGAATCCCTGCCTCATTCCGGTGAGGGCAAGCAGGTCATCGTTATTGATGAGTTTTCGCGCATCGTTAAGACCAGTGAGAACTTCATGCCCGAACTGGTGAAGTTTATCCATTCACAGTGGATGAAGCGCAGCGTGCTCGTGATACTCGTCAGCTCATCTGTGGGCTGGGTTGAGAATCAGATGGTAAGTGCGATCGGAGAGTCTGCCTATGAACTGAGCGGACTGATGAAGATCAGAGAACTGCCTTTCAGGGAGCTGGTTTCATTTTTCCCGGGCTATTCTATCGAACAGTGCATCGAGACATATGCTGTTTTGGGCGGTTTCCCGGGATTGTGGCAGATGTTTGATGACCGTATCAGCGTTAAGGAAAACATATGCAGGACTCTGCTCAATCCGGGGTCCATACTGTATAATGAGCCCCAGCGTCTTCTGGAGGATTCACTCCGAGAGACCAGTGTATACGGCACCATTCTGTCGTCCATAGCCGAGGGCAACCATAAGTTGAATGATCTTTTCGAAAAAACTGATTTCTCCAGAGCGAAGATCAGTGTATATCTGAAAAATCTTATAGAACTCGAGCTGGTCGAGAAGGTTTTCTCATATGATACCGCAGGCAAGGCGAACACTCAGAAGGGTATCTACAGGATCCAGAACCATATATTGCATTTTTATTTCTATTTCCTGTATTCAAACCTGTCGGAGCGTGAGACTTCATCGCCGAGCCTTTTCTATAAGCAGTATGTGGGACCGGCGTTTAAGTCCTATGTCAGCGGGTATTTCAGGGAGATCTGCGCACAGCGTCTCGAGGAACTCAACAGAGCGGGAAGACTGCCCATACGTTATACAAAAAGCGGTGAGTGGGTAGGCAAAATGGGCAATATAGACCTGATCGCCCAGGATGATCAGGATCAGACTTTGCTCGTGCTGTGCAACTGGGATAAACCGATGATGACATATGAGGATTATGAGAGATTGCTTATGTGTGCCCGTAAGGCACGCATAGGTATTGATTATATATTCTTATGTTCTTCCGCACGTTTCGATGAGAAACTGCATCTGGAAGCCAAAGTCAAGAATAATCTGAGACTGATACCTGCTTCTGAAATGTAGGTGGTACATCTATGCCCAAGGATCTGTATATAGCAGAAAAGAAGAGTGTCGGGCTGCAGTTCGCCGATGCACTGAAAATGTCCGACAAACAGGACAGAAAGGGTTATCTGGAATCCGATGATCATATCATAACCTGGTGCAGGGGACATCTGGTGAGCATGTGCTATCCGGAAGAGTATGATCCTGCCCTGAAAAGGTGGCGTTTCGACACAATTCCCTTTATCCCTCAGGAATTCAAATATCAGGTCATAGCAGATGCTCATAAGGAGTTCGGCATAGTGACCGGCCTCATGAAGCGCGATGATGTGGACAGAATATATGTATGCACAGACTCGGGACGCGAGGGAGAATACATATACCGCCTGGTAGAACGTCTGTCCGGAATGGCCGCAAAGGAGCGCAGACGTGTGTGGATCGATTCGCAGACCGAGGAGGAGATATTAAGAGGCATCCGCGAGGCAAAGGATCTGTCGGAATACGATAACCTGTCGGATTCCGCATATCTGCGTGCAAAAGAAGACTATCTGATGGGCATCAATTTCTCGCGTGCCCTGACGCTTAAATTCCAGAATCCCATCAAGGATTTCCTGAATACGGATCGTGCGACTGTAAGTGTCGGTCGTGTTATGACCTGTGTTCTGGGCATAGTAGTGGACCGTGAGCGCGAGATACGTAACTTTGTGAAGACACCTTTCTACAGAGTGCTGGCCGGCGTCGATCTGGGCGGTTTCTCCTTCGATGCGGAGTGGAGAGACACGGAGAAAAGCACATACCACGGTTCCCCGCTGTTATATAAGGAAAATGGCTTCAAGGCACGGGAAAGTGCCGAAAAACTCATGGATGATCTGTGGACCGGATACGGAGTGGATACGCCGGAGGGCAGAGTCTGCAAAGCCGTACTCGAAGAGATATCCAATAAGAAAGAGACCAAGAATCCACCGCTTCTCTTTAATCTGGCCGAGCTTCAGAACGAATGCTCGAAGATATTCAAGATCTCTCCTGCGGAAACGCTCAAGATCGCGCAGGAATTATATGATAAGAAACTCACCACATATCCGCGTACCGATGCGAGAGTACTTTCGACGGCAGTGGCAAAAGAGATAGACAAGAACCTGTCCGGCCTGGCCAAAGGGCCTGTACTTCCGCAGTATGCAGCCGGCGTGTTATCCCACGGATCCCATAAGGGGCTTGAGAAGACCAAGTACGTCAACGATAAGCAGATAACCGACCACTATGCGATCATCCCTACGGGACAGACCGGGGCGGTTAAATCTCTGAGTGCGATCTCGGGGCGCGTGTATGAATTGATCGTCCGCAGATTTTTAAGCATATTCATGAAAAGCGCCGTGTACCAGAAAAGTGCATTGACGCTGAGGATCGGCGATGAGAGTTTCTTCGCATCTTTCAAGGTGCTTACCGAGCCCGGATTCCTGGATGTGATCAGGCTGGCGTCCAAAAAGGATAATGCGGAAGGGGAAAATAAAGCCTCATCCCGGGATGACGCCGAAGAGAAGACTGATGATAAGGCTGAAGATAAGACCGAAGACAAGACCGTAGATGCCGATACTCTGGAGAAGATCAAGGCACTGAAAAAGGGCACCGAGATCATTGTAAAAGAGTTTAATATAAAGGAAGGCGAGACCACACCTCCGAAAAGGTATAACTCCGGTGCCCTGATACTGACTATGGAGAATGCCGGTCAGTTCATAGAGGATGAGGACCTGAGAGCGCAGATCAAGGGTTCTGGCATAGGCACATCAGCCACCAGAGCGGATATCCTGGAGAAACTGGTCCGTAACAAATATCTGGCACTTAATCCGAAGACTCAGATATATACACCCACGATGCTCGGAGAGGTCATCTACGAGGTAGTGGCGGTGTCGATCAAACCGCTGCTTTCGCCCGAGATGACAGCCAGCTGGGAGAAAGGCTTGTCCGGCGTAGCCGAAGGATCGATATCTTCCGATGAATATATGGAGAAACTGGCAGGATTTGTGAGCAAATATACGAATTATGTCAAAAAAGCAGATCAGAACGCCGGATATTTCAAACAACGGTTCGCGTATGTGAAGCAGTATTATAAATAACGAAAAAAGAGGAGAATGTACATGAGCGATATCACGGAACTGACAATAAAAGAAATGCTGGATCTGAACGAAACGATCGCAGCCTCACTTTTCGAAGGCAAGACATATCCCTGGGAGGTGCTGCCCGAGATCAAAGAGTATATAGTGAAACTGGGCGAGTCCCTGCCTGCGGATAAATATGATGAAGTATCCGAGCACGTGTGGGTTGCGAAAAACGCCAAAGTCTTTCCATCGGCATATCTTGGTGCACCCTGCATCATAGATGAAGAGGCCGAAGTCAGACATTGCGCTTTCATCAGAGGAGCTGCCATAGTCGGTAAAGGAGCCGTAGTAGGTAATTCGGTTGAACTGAAGAATGTGGTCCTGTTTAATAAGGTACAGGTTCCTCACTATAATTACGTAGGCGATTCCGTGCTGGGATATAAAGCACATATGGGTGCAGGCTCGATCACGAGCAATGTAAAATCGGATAAAACTCTCGTTGTAGTCAAGTCGGATGGTGGTAACATCGAGACCGGATTCAAGAAGTTCGGTGCCATGCTCGGAGACAACGTGGAAGTGGGGTGCAATTCGGTACTGAATCCCGGAACAGTCATAGGACGTGCTTCCAGCGTATATCCCACATCCAGTGTGCGTGGACATGTTCCTGCCGGATCTATTTACAAAAGAGCGGGTGAGATAGTTCGTCGTACTTGACGATTAGTGCTATTTTTGATACATTTACTCACGGTGCAGGTTATGCGCCAAAGTTGTGATCGGAAGCATTGCTTCTACAGGGAGGAGTAGTATTATGAAAAAGAGAATAGTAAGTGTGATACTTGCGTCCGTTATGGCGCTTGGCCTGGTCGCATGTGCCGGCGGTGAAGCCGCAACTGCAGACGACAGTGCTGCTGCAACAGAATCTGCAGATGCAGGCAGCGGAGATTCATATACCGTAGGTATATGCCAGCTTGTACAGCATCCCGCACTTGATGCAGCTACCAAGGGATTCAAGGATTCCCTGACAGAGCTTCTCGGAGACAGAGTATCATTTGATGAGCAGAACGCAGCAGGTGATTCAGCTACCTGCGCAACCATAGCAAACCAGTTCGTAGCTTCAAATGTCGATCTTATCATGGCCAATGCTACAGCACCTCTTCAGGCTGCAGCAGCTGCTACGAATGAGATCCCGATCCTGGGCACTTCCGTTACCGATTATGCTACTGCACTTGAGATCGATAACTGGTCAGGTTCTACCGGCGTGAATATCTCCGGTACATCCGATCTGGCTCCCATCGCAGAGCAGGCAGCCATCCTTAACGAGCTGTTCCCTTCAGCTCAGCAGATTGGTATCCTCTATTGCTCAGCTGAGCCCAATTCACAGTATCAGTCAAGCGAGATGACCAAGGCTCTTTCCACATACGGCATGACCAATGTAAAAGAGTACACATTCGCTGACTCCAATGATATCGCCAGCGTAACCACTACTGCAGCAGCAGAGTGTGATGTTATCTATGTTCCTACCGATAACACTGCAGCATCCAATGCTGAGGTTATCAATAATGTATGCCTGCCCGCAGGTGTTCCGATCATTGCAGGTGAGGAAGGCCTCTGCAAGGGCTGTGGTGTAGCTACTCTGTCTATCGATTATTATGATCTCGGATATGCTACCGGTAAGATGGCATACGAGGTACTTGTTAACGGTGCTGACATCTCCACCATGGAAGTTCAGTATGCTCCCAAGGTAACCAAGGAGTATAACGCAACTATCGCTGAGGAACTCGGTATCGATATTCCCAGCGGTTATGAGGTTATAGCCGAATAATCCATCGACATAATTGATAATGATCATCAGAAGCAGGGCTCAGGCCCTGCTTCTTAGGAGGTTTATCTCTTGAATATTATGAATCTGCTCGGGGCCATGCCCGGAGCCTGTGCACAGGGGCTCATTTGGGGGATCATGGCAATCGGCGTATACATCACTTACAAGATACTTGATCTGGCGGATCTGACCGTGGACGGTACCATGGCAACAGGTGGAGCGGTATGTGTCATGATGATGCTTTCCGGCCACAGTTTCGGGGTATCGCTGCTGGTTTCCTTTATCGTGGGATGCTTAGCGGGGCTTGTGACCGGCATATTGCATACCGGACTCGGTATTCCCGCAATATTGGCAGGTATACTGACACAGCTGGGCCTGTATTCCGTTAACCTGCGAATACTGGACAACAAGGCCAATCAGGCGATCAACGTGGATAAATACAACCTGCTTGTATCACTCAGATACATAAAGGGCGTTCCTTTCTACAAGAACACCATCCTGGTCGTTGCCATCATCATTGCGATTCTGGTGGGAGTGTTGTACTGGTTCTTCGGAACTGAACTCGGCAGCGCGATCAGAGCTACCGGTTCGAACAATAACATGAGCCGTGCACAGGGTATCAATACCAATGCGATGAAGGTGATCGGTCTGGTGATCAGTAACGGTATCGTAGCTTTTGCAAGCGGACTGTATGCGCAGTATCAGGGATTCGCTGATGTCAATGCAGGTCGCGGTGCCATCGTCATAGGCCTGGCTGCCGTTATCATCGCAGACGTCATTTTCGGCAGAATAAAGGGAAATTTCGCATTTAAGCTTGTGAGTGTATCATTCGGTGCTATCATATACTATATAGTACTTCAGATAGTCATGTGGCTGGGACTTAACTCAAATGATCTTAAGCTCCTGAGTGCCATCATCGTGGCTGCTTTCCTGGCAGTACCTTATCTGAAGTCACATTATGCTCCCAGGAAGGTCGTAAAGAAGGGGGATACAAAAGATGCTTGAGTTAAGAAACATACACAAGACTTTTAACCCCGGTACGGTCAATGAGAAGACTGCTCTGTGCGGTCTGGACTTAAAGCTTAACGAGGGCGACTTCGTTACGGTGATAGGCGGAAACGGAGCCGGCAAGTCCACCATGCTCAACGCAATCGCAGGAGTATGGCTTGTAGATGAAGGAACTATTACCATAGACGGTGATGATGTGACCAAGCTGCCCGAGCATAAGAGGGCGAAGTATCTGGGCAGAGTGTTCCAGGATCCGATGAACGGAACCGCTGCCACGATGCAGATAGACGAGAATCTGGCACTTGCGGCCAGACGCGGTAAGATCAGAAGCCTTAAGAAAGGGATCACGAGCAAGGAGATGGCTTATTTCAAAGAAAGACTGGCCACTCTGGATCTCGGTCTCGAAGACAGAATGACTACCAAGGTAGGTCTGCTTTCCGGCGGTCAGAGACAGGCACTGACACTTCTTATGGCTGCACTTGTGAAACCCAGACTTCTGCTTCTGGATGAGCATACGGCTGCGCTGGATCCCAAGACCGCAGCGAAGGTTCTCGATACTACTCAGAAGATCGTTGATGCGGATAATATAACCACTTTGATGATCACACATAATATGAAGGATGCCATAGCACACGGTAATCGTCTGATCATGATGCATGAAGGAAATATCATCTATGATGTATCGGGCGAAGAGAAGAAGAATCTCCATGTCAGCGATCTGCTGGCGAAGTTCGAGGAGGTCAGCGGAGGCTCCTTTGCAAATGACAGAATGATGCTTAACTGATCATAATCATAGACAATTCAGATACTCTGTATGGACGCTAAACAGATCAAAAAAGGCGAGATAATCGCGAGGAAAGACAGCGCTATAGAGAATCTGTGGTACATCGCGGACGGTACCGTGACCATGGATTCCGGAGCATATAAGATCACTCTGAAAAAAGGTGATTTTATAGGTCTTGCCGATTTTGATACAGGCGTCCATTCTTTTCTTTATTACGCATCGGCTGATACCCAGCTGATGAACTTTTCCACCCGTGAGAATCTGTATAACACTGCTTTCTATTCATCCAAACCGGAGAACAGCAGAGCATTGGCTTTGTCGATCAATCGTATTCTCAGGGATTCCTATGCTGCATTGAGCGATATGTGCGCAGCCAGCGAGAGGCTGAGCAAACTGTTGCTTGATACATATTCCAAGTATTGCGAATATACCAGAGAGGTTCATTCATCCATCGAGATTATGGAAGCAATGAATGATGCCCCTGAGCCTGTATATATGAGCGTCAATCAGAAGCTCCTTTACGTGACTCAGAAAGGCATGGCGAGTACCCTGTCGAATAAGGAAGCAGGAACCAATATCGTGGCAAACGGTCTTATTTCCGGATATATGATCCACAGTGTCGTCGAACTGCATGAGATAGCAGGTGCCATAGAGTACGTGAGAGAGACCGTGGACGAGTGTCTGGATCTCATGATGAGTGAATCTGAGGACGACCTGTACGGCAGGCTCGGAGATATATCGATCAAGGCTACCAAGGATCATCCTTTGTACCCGGCCATACTTGAACTCATGGAAGGGCTGAGTAATGCGGTCAGCGGTTATTCACCGGAACTGGCTGAGTCCAGACACTATGTATATGAGCGTAAGGCAGCGAGCATGAGTTCTTCTTCGGAAGAAGGAACCGATGAATCCGAAGAGGATAAAACCGTTGCATCCAAGCTGGTGGGCAGCATGAACACCATCATGGAGTACGCGAAATTCCCCGAAGAAAAGGCAACGAAGCTTAAAGAAGCCGTTAACGCATTTAAGAAGGTATCCGATCCTTTCTCATCGGAGGACGAGATCCGCAGATTACGTCAGGTAATAGAGGAGGGATTCTATCAGCTGTATCTGAATGTTCTTCAGGTCAGAGTCGGACAGAAGGATGTGCCGGTCATCATCAAGATGTTCCTGGACTTCGGATATCTGGACGAAGAACTTGCCGGCATGAAGAATGCCTGCGATCTGTACAATATCTGCCTGACATTCGCAGGAAACCCTGACAAAGGCGTGTATACAGCATCCGAATGGCTCATGGCTATCCTGTATCAGAAGCGTGAACCCAGTATTAATGAATTTGAACAGGGCTATGAAGAGTATATCAAGGAGCAGGTGACCAACGGGCGCATACAGGCTGCTCAGGCCAAGGCTATTGTGGCTGACCGCTCACAGAAGGTTCTGTTTGAAATACAGAATATGTTCAGGCGTACATCCAAGATGTGTTCGGGTCAGATACTGGCCTTCATGCCTGTATTATGTGATTATCAGATGATGCGTGGCCCGAGAGAGGATCTGCTCGATCCGCATACGATCCTGGAGGCTATAGAGAGTATCAGAACCATAGATTATTCGCTTTTCTACAGGGAGACCATGTGTGTCTTCAGTGAGAAAGAGAACATACACGATGTCATTCATGTCGAAGTGAGACCTGACATAATCCTTTCTCCGGTAGTCGGTACGAGAGGAGCGATGTGGCAGGAGATATCCGGTCGTGACAGGACAACTCCGGCCAGGTTCGTTTTCCCCGTGATCAACGTCGAGAATCTTGACAAGATGGTCGCAAAGGTACTCGGCAACTACAGATGGGAAATATGCAAGCGTATGCAGGGCATGAGATGGAATGATGTGACCGATCCGTCGCTGACCAGCCTGTATTGCGATTATCTGCAGTTCTATCGTAAGAATTCGGACCTGAGTCCCGAGCACAAGGAAAAGGTCAAGATAGGCCTCCAGAGATATAAGCAGAATTTCAAAGAGTATTTCGTTAACGATTACTGCGAATATATCAGGTATGAGTCAGCGGGATCGCCTCATCTGAACAAGGTTGCCAGAGGCATCCTGTTCTCGCAGTGTCCTTTCTCTGCCGGGATCAGAGCCAAACTCGGAGATAATCCGATCTATGCCGAAGTATCCGAGAGATATCGTATCAAGACAGGACAGCAGCTGCATAAGCTTGACAACATCGTTAAAAAGCTGAACAGCAGAGGTCAGCCGGTTACTCCGGAGCTGAAAAAAGAGATCGATTTCTATAATATGTAAACCATATTTTGTGGTAATTCCGTATTGCATCAACTAGATGTTGCGTTTATAATCATTTTTAGAGTTTTTTTATGATTTTATAATTGGAGGGAAAGTCATGAACGAAAAAGTTACACCTAT
>CAMONC010000048.1 GCA_946620235.1 uncultured Lachnospiraceae bacterium
TGATCCCCGTGCTTATCGTTTTCCTGTGCTTCCAGAACTACTTCGTTGAGGGTGTCGCGAGCACCGGACTGAAAGGATAGATATGGCAACATTATCATTAAAGGTACTTGATAAAGACGGCAATACACTGGCAGTGGCGAGCGGAGAGGATTTCGTCGATCTGGTATATACCGCAGCTTATGCGGAAGGTGATGTGATAGAGCTTCAGACATCAGAGAAGAACATCCACATCAACTGGCAGGTCGATGATGCGATGCAGGCAGCTTTCGTATATGTGACGGATACGGTCAAGTATGACATACCGTTCGGCGAAGCCCGCATCAGCTGTTCACCGAAGGTATTCTCCGGCACCAGACACTATATGTATGCGAAAGTCGCAGAGCCAGAGGAGGTAAAAGCATACAGGAACCTGGCTCTAAATCCTGCCGATCAGCATAAAGATGTTCCGTGCTATCCGCATGCGACTGCAAACGTGGAGACCAGAGGTGAGAGCGTATTTGCCGCCAAGAATGCGATAGACGGAGTCAGAGCCAATCTGTCTCACGGAGAATGGCCTTATGAATCCTGGGGCATCAACAGACGAGAAGACGCCACCATGAAGCTTGAGTTCGGCAGGAAGATAATCACCGACAGGATAGTGTTCTATACCAGGTCGGATTTTCCGCATGACAATTACTGGACCGAGCTCACGGTTGAGTTTTCGGACGGCTCGTGTGAAACGGTGCCGCTTAAGAAGACAGCTGCAGCTCAGGAGTACAGGTTTACGAAGCGTGTCATAGACCAGCTGATTATAAAGAACCTTAAAAAGTCCGATGAACCGTCACCTTTCCCGGCACTCACACAGATAGAAGTGTACGGGTATGTACGGAATGAGGAAGAAAATGACTGAAATATCCAAAATGAAAAACCATGAGGAGATCGGATCTGCCGGAATAACGGCAGGTCTTGATTTTGCGTGCAGACAGATACTGAGGATCCTGCCTGATTTTACGGAAAAGTTCCAGCCCGCGTACAGTATCGGTAATTTCTATGAACCGTCAGAGAATACGGACTGGACGAACGGATTCTGGACCGGTGAGATATGGCTGGCTTACGAATACTTAAAGCGCAGACAGGCCGGTGATCACGAAGATGCCGACAGATTGCTTCATGCCGGAGAAGTGCAGGTTCAGAGTTTCCTGAACAGGATCAGACAGAAGATCAGCGTAGATCATCACGATATGGGATTTCTGTATTCACCGTCGTGCGTGGCGGCATACAAACTGACCGGCAATACAGATGCCAAAACCGCTGCAATACTCGCAGCCGATCAACTGCTGACCAGGTTCCAGCCGGTAGGCGGATTTCTGCAGGCATGGGGGCCCATGGACCAAAAGGAGAACTACCGCCTTATCATAGACTGCCTGTTGAATCTTCCTCTTTTGTTCTGGGCAACCGAAGAGACCGGGGATGAGAAGTACAAAGATATCGCGCTGAAGCATATTCATACAGCCGTAGCCAATGTGATCTGTGAAGACGGTTCCACCTGGCATACATTTTTCTTTGATCCTGTGACCGGGCTGCCTGATCACGGAGAGACCTGTCAGGGTTACCGTAACGGTTCCGCATGGGCTCGCGGTCAGGCATGGGGAGTATACGGTATGGCTGTTGCTTACCGATATACGCGTGATCCCGAGTATATCAGTCTGTTTTATCGTGTGACGGATTATTTCCTCGAGCACCTTCCGGATAACCTGATCCCGTATTGGGATCTGGAGTTCACTTCCTGGACAGAAGAGCAGCTCCGTGAGGATCCGCAACCGCGTGATTCATCCGCAGCATCGATAGCCGCTTGCGGTATGCTCGAGATGGCTAAGTATCTTCCGCAGGATATGGCTGAACTGTACCGCGGGTATGCCAAGAAGCTGATCAAAGCCGTCAGTGATATATGTGCAGTGCATGATCATTCGGTATCAAACGGTCTGGTCCTTCACAGCACATACTCCAATCATTCGCCTTATAATACATGTAACCATTACGGTGTAGATGAGTGTAATTCCTGGGGAGACTATTTCTACATGGAAGCACTGACGCGCCTGGATTGTGACTGGGAGGTTTACTGGTAGAATGAGGGGAACCGAATTTCTGGATCTGGATCATCTGAGCAGCAAAGAAGATTATGCACGGCTTCTGTTCGGTCTGCTCACACCTCTGAAGGAGCGATATAATTCATTCTGCACCGGGATCGACACCGACAGGGTTTATGCGCATTACGATGCATCCGCGGCTGACATGGAAGCATTCTCCAGACCGCTATGGGGATTGGTACCGCTGTGGGCACATCAGGAAGAAGAGAAGATCTTCGATGATGTATCTTCGGAGTTTGCACGAATATACCGCAGGGGGCTGTGTGAAGGCACTGATCCCGGGTCCCGGGGTTACTGGGGAGATTGCAGTCCTTTTGACCAGCGCTTCGTTGAAATGGCTGCGATATCCTACGGAATGTTATTTGCTCCGCAGGTTGTATGGGATCCGCTGGATGAACGGGAAAAGAAGAACCTGGCAGATTATCTGAACCACATCAATGAGATGGAACTTCCGGTATGCAACTGGATACTTTTTGCTGTGCTCGTAAACATAGCACTTAAGAAGAGGGGCATGCCATACCGTCCGGATATGCTGGAGAACTATTTAAACGGCTTCGAAACTTTTTACCTCGGTGAAGGCTGGTATTGTGACGGTGATTCAGGACAGAAAGATTATTATATTTCTTTTGCGATACATTTCTACAGTCTGGTCTATTCGACGGTAATGGCGGAAGAGGATGAAGCCAGGTGCAGATTATATAAGGATCGTGCCATGGAGTTTGCGCGGCAGTTTGTATACTGGTTTGATGAGGACGGAGATGCGATCCCGTTCGGCAGATCATTGACATATCGTTTTGCACAGGTGAGTTTTTTTTCCGCCTGTCTGATGGCCGGTCTTAATCCGTTTCCGCTGCCTTTTATGAAAGCACTGATCACGGAACATTTAAGAAGCTGGTTCGGAAGGGACATCTTTGACAGTAACGGGATGCTCACTATCGGTTACGGTTATGCGAATCTGCATATGAGTGAGCGATATAATGCACAGGGCTCGCCGTATTGGGCGATGAAGACGTTTGCCTTTTTGATGCTTCCGGAGGATCACCCGTTCTATATGTGCAAAGCACAGATGGACAGAAGCATATTCACCACGGATCCGCTCTGTCCCATGAAGCATGCCGATATGCTCGTATATCATTACGGCAATCATACAACTGCTTATACTCCGGGCGTATACAGCCCCAGAGGTCACGGACATATAGTGGAGAAATACGGTAAGTTCGCGTATGACTCCAAGTTTGGAGTCAGTGTGAGCCGTTCACAGTATGAACTGTGTGAATGCGCTCCTGACTGTATGCTGGCATTCCTGATCAACGGATATATATATGTCAGAAGGATATGTGAGGAACGTGAGATAACCGGCACATCGGTGATCTCGGTATGGAGTCCGTATCCCGGTATCAGAGTGAAGACCACCGTTACACCCGGCGCGGACGGACATATCCGTGTGCATGAGATAGACAGTGATATGGATTGTGTTGCCCTTGACAGCGGGTTTGCCATCAGACGTGACGACACGGTCAATGTAGATATGCATATTGATGATTCGGAGAACATGAGCACCGTTTCAAACAGATTCTGTGAGTGCAGCGTAACCGGAGAAGTTGTTGAAGGTCAGTCAGATAAGGTATCGGGGCGTTCCTACACAGCCGATCCCAACACACATCTGCTGTATCCCAAGACCATGATCCCTGCCGTGGAATACCGGATCGCGCGTGGCAGAAGCATACTGAAGACAGTCGTTAAGAGTGACTGGTATAGCATATAGATTTAACTCAAAGGAGGAATCAAGGAAATGGAAGTAAGAACAGCAGCATCACCTAAGGATGTTAAGTACTATGACACCGAAAGGCTCAGGGAGGAATTCCTGATCCCCGAGGTTTTCAGAAAGGATGAGATAACCTTTGTCTACAGTCATGTGGACAGGATCATCACAGGCGGAGCCATGCCTGTAAATAAGAAGCTGAAACTGGATGCAGCGGATGAGCTCAGAGCAGATTATTTCCTTGAGAGACGTGAGATGGGTGTCATCAACATCGGAGGAGATGGATGCATCACGGCGGACGGACGTACATACAAGGTAGCCCACAGGGAAGCCATGTATCTCGGTATGGGAACCAAAGAGATCTCCTTTGCGAGTGAGGATGCTTCCAATCCTGCCAAGTTCTATATCAATTCCACACCCGCACACAGAACCTGCCCGACCGTACTGATCAGACAGGAAGGAACCCCTGAAGATGGCGTTGTGATCGTGAAAGATGAGAATAAGGTTCATCTCGGATCGGTTGAAGAGTCCAATGTTCGTACTATCTGCAAGTATATCCTTCCCGGACAGGTTGAAAGCTGTCAGCTGGTTATGGGAATGACACATCTGGAGCCGGGAAGCGTATGGAATTCGATGCCGTGTCATACACATGACCGCCGCATGGAAGTATATCTGTATTTCGAAGTTCCTCAGGACGGTTTTGTCATGCATTACATGGGAGAACCCAACGAGACCAGACATATCGTCATGCGCAATGAACAGGCGGTGATCTCACCGAGCTGGTCCATACATTGCGGCTGCGGTTCATCCAATTACACTTTTATCTGGGGAATGGCCGGAGAGAATCAGGTATTCTCCGACATGGATAACGTTACCACTGATATGCTGCGCTGATCGCGGCATGCGCATATATCGGCAAACAGCCAAGCTGACAGACGATGACAACACAGCCTTGAATGTGGTAAAATCTAACGGTTCAAACAGTGAGGTTTCAGTTCGATGATTCGAGATAAAAAAATCGTAGCACTGTGTACTTCCAGGATTTTTGATCCGCAGATACAGAGCTTTATCGAGATCCTCAATGAGGAGCTCAAACTGGAAAACGCATGGCTGTGGATATATGCAATCAATTCCGACATATACTGGAGCGAGGATACTCTTCCGGCAGAGACCTCAGTCTTTGATCACATTCAGTATGATCATGTGGATGCCATAGTGATCATGGATGAGAAGATCAAAAGCCATGAAGTATCGCAGAAGATCATTTCCCGGGCATCCGGTCATAATACTCCCGTGATAGTAGTAGACGGGGAATATGACGGATGCGTGAGCATCTCTTATGATTACGCAGGCGGCTTTGAGAAAGTGGTCCGACATGTGATAGAGGATCACGGTGTGAAACGGCCTCATTTCATGGCCGGTATTCCCGGTAATAGATTCTCCGAAGAAAGACTGGATGTATTCAGGCGGGTTCTTAAGGATAACGGCATTCCTTTTTCGGAGGATATGGTCAGCTACGGTGAATTCTGGGCAATACCCGCAAGAGAGGCTGCCCGTAAGATCATAGCAAAAGGCGATCTGCCCGAAGCCATCATATGTGCAAATGACATCATGGCAATAAACGTCTGTGATGTGTTGAAGGAAGCGGGTTTCACGGTTCCCGATGATGTGATTGTAACGGGATTTGACGGATATGACGAGGCCTTTATGGGTATTCCGGGGATAACCACGGCCAGCTGTATGACACCCGGCCTGGCGGATACCGTTTTTACGGCAGTCAGCAACTGCTTAAACGGCGTACAGAGGATGTCCTATCAGACATCGCCGCTTCTGATCACAAACGAATCATGCGGCTGTCCGCGTGTTACCATACAGGACACCACCGTCATGAAGAATTTCAACAACAGCTTCTACCGATATCAGGACGATATCAGGGCATATCACGGCATAGTAGTGGATATGATGTCCAGTACTTCATCCGAGCAGATGATGTGCTGCCTGCACAGCTGGTTTACCAAGAACATGTGCTGCATAGTCAATGCGGACTGCTTCAAATCCGACTCGAATTTCTTCCTCGAAGAAGAGCATGGCAGTGAGTACAGGGTTCTCTACGACTCGGAGAAATACTCCGACTATCCCGATCCGTTTGATCCGGCAGACGTGGTTCCGGAATTCGATAAAAGGATGGAGAGCGGATATCCTTTGATCTTCAATTCCCTTGATTATATGAATAAGCCATTCGGTTATGTCTGCTACAAGTTCGACAGCTATGATATCACCGAGTACTCCAAGACTTCGAGCCTGACCGATACCGTTAATTCCGGTCTGGGCGGATATATCAATATGCAGTACTCCAGATATATGCTCGCGAAGGTCGGGGAGATGTACAAGACGGATGCACTGACGGGACTCTATAACCGCCTGGCCGCACGTGAGGCTTATGAAAACATGCGAAAAGATCCCGGGTTGCAGGGTAAAGACCTGTGCGTGATCATGGCTGATCTGAACAAGCTCAAAAAGATCAATGACACTCTCGGACACAGTGCGGGAGACAAAGCCATCGCGGCTGTGGCAGGTGCGCTTAAAAGGTCCTGTCCCGAGGGTTCGATATGTGTCCGCTTCGGCGGAGATGAAATGCTGGCTTTTGCCATCGGAGAATGTGACAGTGATCTGATCATATCCGGGATCAATCATATTCTGGAGGAAAAGAGTGCTGAGGCGGGATTCTCCATTTCAGCCAGCTGTGGTGTATATAAGACTGTGATCTCATCTGATATGGATATAGACGGTGTTATACGTCTGGCAGATGAACGGATGTATCTGGAGAAGACCCGGTCTACGAAAGTCTGAACAGATATGATATGATGATCCTGTATGAGAAAGAAGATCGCCGTATGCGCCAACGGCTGGAATTATGACACTCTGTATGACGCATTACTCGGAATAAAAGAATATGCCGCCAAAGAAGACTTCGACATCTTTGTCTTCCTGAGCTATGCATCTTATAGCGAGCACAGCACTCTCATCGAAGGCGAGTTGAATATCTATGAACTCATGAACCCGGAAGATTATGACGGGATCATAGTTTTCTCGACTGCGCTCAATTCCGTAAAGACAGCGATTTCCCTATGCAATACGGCACTTAAGAAGCGCATTCCGGTTGTCAGCATCGGCATGGAGATCGATGGTGTGAATTCCGTGTGCGTAAACAATGAGACTGGAATGCGGGAACTCGTTGAGCATCTGATCGTACAGCATGATGTTAAGCGTATATTCTTTATCGGAGGTACGCCCGACCATGTGGACAGCATTGCGAGACTGCGTGTGACACGTGAGGTATGCGGGGAACATGGCCTTGTATTTACCGATGAGGATTACGGATACGGAAAGTGGACCAACAGATATACCGTAGAAGTCATAGATCGGATAATGAGCTCAGACAGGGGACTTCCGGATGCGATAGTCTGTGCAAACGATATCATGGCTATGGCTGCCTGTACGGAGCTTGAGGAACGAGGAATAGACGTCCCGAAAGATGTCATAGTGACCGGCTTTGATAACTGTCATGATGGTAAGATGTTCTATCCCGCTCTGTCTTCAGTCGAGCAGAACTATCGTGAGATGGGATACAGATCATGTGAGATCATCTTTGATGAGATCCGGGCGAACGGTACGGACAAGCCGGCCAGGGAACTGGTTCATTCGCGCTTTGCCTGCGGCGAGAGCTGCAGGTGCAGGGGTGAGATCGACTTCGAAGCACAGCGTATCCTGTACTGCCGTCATTCGTATAAGAGAAATATTTATGCCAAGCTGCTTGAGCAGAACGAAAGAGTGATGCGTCAGTGGCTGACCGAGATGCCCAGCTACGACATCCTGAAGGAAACCTTGTGCAGCCATTATGAGAGAAACCATCAGTTTGAAGGCGAAGGGTTCTTTATCTGCGTAAACGAGAGCTTTTTCCGGGATGTAATGATCAGTGAGAAGGATCTCTGGGAGAAAGGCAGCAGTGCCGGGATTGAGACATTGGTAGCGCTTCGAAACGGAGAGATAGTAAACGATCTGGAAGTCAGTCCCAGTTCCATAGTACCCGGCTATGATAAAAAAGACGGTGAGCAGCATGTATACTTCTTCCTGCCCATGCATTATTTCGAATATAATTACGGGTATGTTGTACTGACAGATTTTCCCTATCTGATCACGAACGATATGCTCTATCCGTATATGGAGAAATTGCAGCAGTCGATCAGATATATGCGTACCAATCTGAGACTTAAAGAACTGTATGATAAGGATCAGATGACGGGTCTGTTCAACAGATTCGGATATGAGAACAAGGCATTGCCGCTGTATGAAGAAAGTGTGAACAGCCGTACACCGGTCATGGTCATGTTTGTTGATATCAACTACATGAAGCTGATAAATGACAAGTACGGACATCTCCACGGAGATAATGCGATCAGGACTGTAGTATCTGCGATCAAGGCGAATATCGGTAAAGATGCCATTGCGGTCAGATTCGGCGGTGATGAATTTCTGATCATCGCACCCGCTTGTGATGAAGCCAAAGCGGCACATATCAAAGATTCATTACAGAAATATCTGGATGATGTGAATAAAGAGAAAACGGTTCCTTATGATATATCGGCAAGCATCGGCTATGTGGTGAGCAATCCCGTATCACGTCCGGAAGCCGGACTTCAGGATTATATCCGTGAAGCTGACAAGCTGATGTATGAGATCAAGAAGGAAATGCACATGAAAAACGACCGCAGGAAGCGGTAAAACAGAAAGAGAGGTATCAGTATTATGGCATGTCAATCGTTGGAATTATTCCAGGCATACCTGGAAGCAAATGATATGGGAGCGCAGATGGTCGATGAAGAACACAATCTGCTCAGGATCGGTATCGGCCTTAAGAACACCCAGGTCGCCATCTATTTCCAGTTTGGAGATGATGATGAGGACGTACATCTGGAGGGCAGAGATTTTGCGAATATTCCGGCTGATCAGCTGGATAAGGTGTATAAGATATGTAATTCACTCAACGATTCATTCAGATGGGTCAAGTTTGTATGGGACAGCGATGCGAACGATCTGTGCTGCAGAGTCGACGGCGTTATTGAACTCGACAGCTGTGCCAAGGAAGTGTATGAACTGATGGCACGTATGGCAGGTATAGTGGATGAAGCATATCCCCGGATCATGAAGGAGCTGTGGGCTTAAGAGATGATTGTAGACGTAAACAATAAACTGTACAACTTTGTTAAATCTTATGGCAAAAACCTTCCGGAGGAAGTTCCGGAAGGTATTTTGTATGGGTATATCAAGATCGTATCGATGAGTGATGACGATCTGGCACGTGCACTTAAGAACAAGGGATTCGATGTGGAAACGACCATAAAGGAACTGAAGAGTGCGAGTGAAGTCTTAAAGAAACATGACCTGGATATCGATCTGTTGAAAGCCGGTCTACAGCTCGTGCTCCCGAAGAGAGCGGATGATATCATGGTGAAACTGGAGTATGGAACCACGGTAATGGGATATGATGATTCCGTCACCATGAAGACGATCATAGAAGACGTGGTCGGAGTCCTGCCGGAAGGGGAACTCAAAGCTTTCTCGACAGGCAGCAGCCTGTCCGATATAGCCGCGTATATCAAAACCCTCCCGAAGGAAGCAGCCGACTCCATGGATGAATCTGAAGACAGATCCGATGAAGGATCGCGAGGGGAAAACGGTGACCATGTCGAAATCTATTCCGATGTGCTCGCAGGGTATCTCGATAACCTGAAGAAGATAATTCCTCATTTCGGAGAAGACGGAAAGCAGGATCTGCTGTGGTCACAATCACTGCTGCTGTCCATTGATGACGGCTATGGGGTTACAACGTTCATCAGAGAGCTTACCCGCCTGTATACAGATTCGCACTTATGTTTTGACACGGACATGAATTATACCATGTGGAAGTACAGGATCGATGACAATGGCGGCAGAGAAAACCGCTTTGCAGACTGGGACGTTCTCATGGAGGCATTAAAGAAGCTGTCACAGCATTCCGCCAGAGACAATAAACTCCACCATATCATAGAGGTGGATCTGTCAAAATGGACCACTGAACTGCGGACGGCGAAGATCAAGGAGTATCTCGGTAAGCTCAATGAAATGAATACGATGATCCTTTTTGTGTTCCGGATACCTTATATGGAGCACAGAATAGTGAGTGATATCGCCAGAGCTTTGTCGGATGTGATCAGAGTAAGACCGCTGATCGTTTCTCCTGCGAGCAATGATCAGATGATCAGATATATGCGCAGAAAGGCAGCGGGATACGGATATACCTTTGCTTCTGACTGTGATGATGTGCTCGAACGCGGTATAGTAGCAGAGAAAAATGACGGGAGTTTCTACGGATTCAACACATTAAAGCAGATGGTCGAATCTATCCTGTATGACCGGATAAGTGACGAAGCCATGTCCCGGGCTTCGGCAGAGGACAAAGAAATAACCGCCGAAGAAGTGAAGAGATATCTGAACATATCCTATGATGATAAGACAGCCGATGAACTCATAGCGGGTATGGTAGGTGTGAAGCCTATTATTGAGCAGGTTGAGACTCTGATCAATCAGATCAAGGTGCAGCAGCAGATGTCAGAGCAAGGCAAGTCCCTCGAGAGACCGACGATCCACATGGCATTTACGGGCAGCCCCGGAACCGGCAAGACCACGATCGCACGCATTATAGCGAAGAAGATGAAAGAAGCCGGGATATTAAGCAAAGGTAATTTCTATGAGATCAAGGGCAGGGATCTGTGCGGCCAGTATATCGGTGAGACCACTCCCAAGACCTGCGGATACTGCAGATCGGCATACGGCTCCGTATTGTTCATAGATGAAGCATACGAGCTCTATAGGAGTGCGCCTGACTCCAAGGATTACGGCAGAGAAGCCATCACGGCACTTATCGCCGAGATGGAGAACCACCGTGATGACATGTGTGTGATCATGGCAGGGTATACGGAAGAAATGAAGACCCTCCTGGAGAGTAATCCCGGCCTTAAGAGCAGGATCCGTACTACTATCGAATTCCCCAATTATAATCGTGAGGAGCTCGAAGGCATATATTTCAATATGATCGGTGACGCATTTGATTATGATGATGAATTCAGGGCTGCGGTACACGATTATTTCTCCGGGCTCGAAGATGAGGTGATAGAAGATAAGACCTTTGCAAACGGCCGTTTCGTCCGTAACCTCTATGAGAATACATGGGGTGTAGCTGCGCTTCGCAGTGAGTTTGATGAGAGCGGCAGGCTTAAGCTGCGCGCCAGTGATTTTACATCGGCAACGGATAAAACAGATGTACAGGGCACCGTCGACGAATTCAAGAGACGTCCCATGGGCTTCGGTGCATTCTGAGAAAGATACGATCGATAGATGGCTCTGCAAATAAGAACGAGGCACCCCGGTTACGGGATGCCTCGTTTGGATTTAAAGAGCGATAGACGGGACTCGAACCCGCGATCTTCGCCTTGGCAAGGCGACGTACTACCAGCTGTACCACTATCGCATATACGCCTCCAAATCGCTGACGCAATTGATATATTATCAAACCCGCGTATCCGTGTCAACTATAAATTTACAGTATTGATTTTGGAACCGATACTTCCTAAAATGTATAGATAGGATATACGGATCTAAAGAAACGATCATACATCGATTTAAAGGAGATACTTACTATGGCTATGAGATTGGTTACACGTTCTGACTTCGACGGACTGGCATGCGGTGCGTTGCTTCTGGCAGCGGGGGTAGTCGATCATTGGACTTTCGCGCATCCCAAGGATCTTCAGGACGGTCTGGTAGAGATTGACGAGAATGACTGTCTCGCGAATGTGCCTTATGTACCCGGCTGCGGTATGTGGTTTGATCATCACTCCAGCGAGCATGAGAGGCTTGCTCTTGAGGGTAAGTACAAGGGCGAAAGCCGTATCACTCCCTCATGCGCACGTATCATATATGAGTATTACGGTGGCAAGGATACATTCCCGAATTTCGATGATATGATGGTAGCCGTTGATAAGGTTGACTCCGGTGATCTGACTTACGACGAGATCATGAATCCTCAGGGATGGATACTGGTTGGGTTCCTTATGGATCCTCGTACGGGACTCGGCCGCTGGAGACAGTTCACTGTTTCGAATTATCAGCTGATGGAGAAGCTGATGATTGCCTGCAGGGATATGACGACCGATCAGATCCTCGCCATGCCCGATGTAAAGGAGCGTATTGAAGTATATAACGAGCAGACTGCCAAGTTCAAGGAGATGGTTAAGGAGCACACCCATACCGAGGGTAAGGTCATCATCACCGACCTTCGCGGAGTGGAGCCTATCTACACCGGTAACCGCTTCATGATCTACAGCATGTATCCCGATCAGAACATATCCGCATGGATCGTCAGCGGACGCGGTGGCAAGGGATGCTCGGCAGCTGTAGGATACAGCATCTTAAACAAGACCTGCAAGGTGAATGTTGGCAGTCTGATGCTTAAGTACAACGGCGGAGGCCATGAGAAGGTAGGTACATGCCAGTTCACCGATGAGAATATGGGTACCGAACTTCCCAAGATGCTCGATGAGCTTTGCGAGATGGCTAATGCATAATATCTGAGGATACCAGGACCGATGCGAAAAGCATCGGTCCGTTTTTATTTTCAAAAAACGTATTGACACCCGTATTCCAAACGTGATACAACTGTACTATCACAAATAGTACACCGCACACACCAGGCCGCAAATGATGATATCCGTAAATGAGACAGGATATGGCGGCGGTTGAGGTGAGAAAGGAGCAGGCAGGTATGGTACCTATTAATTTCCGGGATGCCAGACCCATATATGAGCAGATCTCGGATTACTACAAGCAGCTGATCCTGTCGGGAGTCATGGCACAGGACGAACAGATGCCGTCGGTCAGGAACCTGGCAGTTGAACTGGCGACCAATCCCAATACCATACAGAAGGCATATGCGGAACTGATCAGAGACGGATTCGTATATACCGTGAAGGGGAGAGGGAACTTCGTCGCGGGCGGCCAGGGGCTGTTGGATCAGAAAAGAGACGAACTCCGGGAGACGCTTATAAGGACACGCTGCGAAGGAGAACAACTGGGGATCGACATGGATGCCCTGTGGAAGGAAGCAAAAGACAAGAGAGGACATGTTTAAATGATAGAGATCATAAATATAAGCAAATCATATGATGACTATCCCGCCGTTAAGTCGCTTAATCTGCAGATGAACGAAAGAGAAGTGTTCGGCATGGTCGGAACCAACGGAGCCGGCAAGACAACACTGCTTCGCATGATGGCAGGCGTGCTCAAGCCGGATGAAGGCCGGATAGTCATAGACGGAGAAAGCGTGTGGGACAATCCCGCAGCCAAGTCTAAATTATTCTTTATCACGGATGATGCATATTATTTCATGAATGCGACTCCGGAGGATATGAAGGAGTATTACAGGCGGATATATCCCGCTTTTGATACGGAGAGATTCGGTAACCTGATCAGTAACTTCGGATTGGATACCAAGCGCAGGATCTCGGGATTTTCCAAGGGCATGCGCAAGCAGCTTTCTGTGATCATGGGCATATGCAGCGGATGTAAGTATCTGTTCTGCGACGAGACCTTCGACGGTCTGGATCCCGTCATGAGGCAGGCCACGAAGTCGCTTTTTGCCAAGGATATGGAGGACAGAGGCCTGACGCCGATACTTACTTCACACAATCTGCGTGAGCTTGAGGATATATGCGATCATGTCGGACTCCTGCACGAAGGCGGCATACTTCTGTCGAGAGACATCAACGATATGAAGCTCAACATCAATAAGCTTCAGGTGGTATTTGAGACAGAGGATGACAGGACTGAACTTGAGTCCGGACTGGAAGTCATCATACACAAAGAGCAGGGCAGGCTGCATACATATACCGTGCGTAACAACCGTGAGACGGTGGAGAGTATTCTCGGTGGGATCGGAACGGTATTTGCGGAGCTTCTGCCGCTTACTCTTGAGGAGATATTCATCAGTGAAACGGAGGTAGTCGGATATGACATCAAGAACATCATCCTCTCCTGAGATAAGGACGAGTGACTTACAGATAGAATTATCCAAGCGTCGCCTGTGGATACTGGCACCATCTATACTGGCATATGTATGTTATTTCATACTGGGGACCATACTGGTGCTTGCGAGAGCCAGACGTGTATATCACATCTGGTACGGCGGAAACATGGAACTGAGCATGGAGGAGTTCCTTCAGCAGACCACGGCCGGCTGGCTGGGCATGGGCAGTTATGTGGCGGTGATCACGGTGATCATAGCCATCCTGTCGGGGTTTGCGGGTTTCTCTTTCGTATACAGGACACAGTCAGCTGATTTCTACTTCAGTCAGCCGCTGACACGTAAGAGACAGTTCCTGAACATTTACTTAAACGGCGCTGTAGTTTTCGCGGCCATGTCTTTTGGATTTACTTTGATCGGATTGCTGGTGGCAGTCGGGATGCGCGGTGTGACAGCAGCCATCCTCGGAGAGATCGCGCTTAACTGGCTCAGGAATCTGGTGCTTTTCGCTGCGGTATATAACACCACGATCCTGGCTGTACTCATCTGCAAAAACCAGATCACGGCCATATTCGTAACAGGCATATTCCTGGGAGCGGATCCGGTTGCCATAGGCTTAAGCGAGTATATGAAGAGCATGTATTATGCAACATATTACAACGTGAACTGGCTGCTTGGAGCCAGACTCGTCTACAGGCCCAGGATATTTTCTCCCATCGTGAACTTCGTATACGGAGCAGATGTATGGGCAGATAATAAGGCCAACGAACTCGCAGCCTACGGCGGCGTGTGGAAGTTTGATCTCGCCATGCTCATATTTGCCGTGGTCATCGGCGGACTCGTATACTTCGCCTACATCAACCGAAAGGCGGAGGATATCGGTACCGGTGTCGTACATCCCGCGATCAAGAACATCCTGAAACTCCTCGTTGCGATCCCCGTAGCCATGATGGGAGCGGTAGCAGTAGATGTGATGATGGAGAACGCTTATGGCGATATTCACGTGCTGTCGATAGTCATACTCATATTCGTGGCAGCGATCGTATGCATGGCTACCGAGATGATATGTGCGGGCAGATTCAAAGCTGCGCTTAAGAGCGCATGGTATATAGCCATTGCCGCCGCGGGAGCGATACTTCTTTTCTGTGTATATAAGAAAGACCTGACAGGGTTTGACAGATACGTTCCCGAGATCACTGAAGTGGAAGACTGTGCGATGTTCAAGGATTACAGCTTCAGGGAAGTGTTTGATGATAACGGTTCATACCTGAACTCTACCCAGTACTATCTGACCAATATGCACCTGACGGATATCAGCACCATGACCGGAATAGCCAAAGCCGGACAGGAGACCCAGCGTCATAATGCGATAGCGGGGGCAACTGAAGACGTGGAGCGGATCAACGGTAATGATGCAGTTATCTCTTATCACATGAAGAACGGCAGATATATTGTCAGATATGTGACTATTCCCGAAGATTTCGATCCCGCAACCATGGATAAGATCATAGGCAGCGATGAGTACAGGCGTGTCGCATTCGGTGTAGACAGGGCTGTAGGCCAGGTAAAGAAGTGGGATGCATTCGGAACGATGAATTATAATGTCGGATATGACACCAATATGAGCAAACTGTCTCCGGAAGTGTTCGGAGAGTTCGGTGAAGCTTACAAGGCAGATCTGAAGAAATATGATTACAGTCTGGCAAGCAGTGAATACCCGGTGGGAACCGTTACGTATTCATCCGATAATCAGAATGCATACGCCACGTACTTCAACTATACATTTGAAGTGTATGACTGCTATACGAACACATTGGAGTTCCTGAAAGAACACGATCTGTATCTGGATCCCCGACCCGATCCGGAGGATATATCCCAGATCGAAATCTTTATGACGGTCTTTGATGAGGATACGGACGAGGCTTTGTATGATTGCGAAGCCGTGTTCGACGAGCGTGATCAGATCGAGGCTGTGGCGGAGCATATAATTACCGCGAACTGGTATGAATGGAAACTGAATGACCGGACTTCCGGCGTGACCGTATCCACGATGATACATAAGAAG
>CAMONC010000049.1 GCA_946620235.1 uncultured Lachnospiraceae bacterium
CCTTGTGCTCTTCGATCCAGTCAAGCAGAGTCAGCTCATACTGAGCAAGCTTGGGCAGTACCTGAGGCTTGTTATTGCCGGCACCGAGCTCAGCTTCCATATCCTTAACCACGTCAGGGATACGGGGATCATCAGCATGCTTGTTATATGCTTCAAAAAGGTCAAGCTCGGAGTTCTCCTCGATCTCTACACCGATGTTGTAGAGCTGCTTGATGGGAGCATTACATGCAAAGAAGTTGAGCGGTCTGGGACCGAAGGATATGATCTTAAGATTCTTAAGACCTGCAAGTGCTCTTGCGATCGGAACGAAATCATGAACCATATCGGCGCAGTCATCGGCATCACCTACGGGATACTCGGGGATATAAGCCTTGATGTTACGCAGTGCCATATTGTAGGAAGCATTGAGTACTCCGCAATATGCATCGCCACGGCCTGCAGTTGTAACGGAATCATAATCTTCCTCAGCTGCCGCACAGAGCATAGCCGGGCCATCAAACTGCTGGATCAGCATGGTCTCGGATATCTCGGGACCGAAGTTGCCCAGATATACGCACAGAGCGTTACAGCCCTTGTCCTTGATGTCCTTCAGAGCGTTCTGCATATCGATCTCGCTCTCGATGATGGTGATGGGGCACTCATAGATATCTGATGCATCATACTTTGCAGCATAAGCATCAGCCAGTGCCTTACGTCTTCTGATCGTAAGCTCGGCAGGGAAGCAGTCACGGCTGACGCCGACGATACCGATCTTAACCTTGGGAATGTTGTTCATAAATAAACCTCCTTAATTAATTATCTATATGATCTTAGTACTTACTGAATCTTAGGGAACAGTTCCTTCACCGTAGGATATACGAGTTTGAACTGCTGATATCTCTCCTCATAGAGGGCTACGAGTTCGGGATCGGGTTCTACGGTGTCCACAACTTTAACGATCGCATCTGCAGCTGCCTGTACGGAAGCATACTCACCGCAGGCTACAGCCGCGAGCATGGCACCGCCCATACCGGGACCCTGCTCACTCTCAATCACATCCACCTTGATATTGCAGATGTTGGCGATCATCTTCTTCCACAGAGGAGACTTCGCGCCACCGCCGCAGATCTTGGTCCTCTTCAGATCTATGCCGAGGCTTCTTGCCACTTCCAGACTGTCACGCAGAGCAAATGCAACGCCTTCGAGTACAGCCTGAGTCATATCCGCACGTAAGGTATCCATGGTCATGCCGATAAATGTACCTCTGGCCAGGGGATCGTTGTGAGGTGATCTCTCACCCATCAGATAAGGCAGGAAGTATACGTGATTGCGTCCAAGCTTATCCTCAGTGATGGCCTTCTGCTCGGTCACGAAATCCTCGGTACCGATGATATCCTCTTCCCACCATTTGTTACAGCTGGCTGCGGACAGCATACATCCCATCAGATGATATGATCCGTCAGCATGATCAAACGAATGAAGTGCATTATTATCATCTACGCCGAACTTGCTGGATGAGATAAATACGGTACCGCTGGTACCCAGAGATATATTGCAGGCTCCGTCGCCTACGGTTCCCGTGCCGACTGCAGCTGCGGCATTGTCGCCGGCTCCGGCAACGATCTTTACGTTGTGAGGAAGTCCGAGCTCATCAGCTATTGCGGGAAGAATATCTCCCACTGTCTCATATGATTCAAAGAGTTTGGGAAGCTGCTCTTCTTTAACGGAACAGATATCGAGCATCTCCTTGGACCACTTGCGGTTCTTTACATCAAGCAGAAGCATACCCGAAGCATCGGATACGTCCGTACAATGTACTCCGCTGAGCTTGTAAGCTATATAATCCTTCGGAAGCATGATCTTCGCGATACGAGCAAAATTCTCAGGCTCCTTGTCCTTTACCCACAGGATCTTAGGTGCAGTAAATCCTGCAAAAGCGATATTTGCAGTGTACTCGGACAGCTTATCCTTACCGATCACGTTATTCAGATAATCCGTTTCCTCGGTAGTACGTCCGTCATTCCACAGTATCGCGGGTCGTATCACATTATCATCCTTATCCAGGATAACAAGTCCGTGCATCTGACCGCCGAAGCTGATGCCGGCAACCTGCGACTTATCTGCTCCATCCAACAGTTCCTTAAGTCCGTCCATCGTCTGAGTAAACCAATCCTCAGGCTTCTGCTCACTCCATCCGGGATGAGGAAATGACAGATCATACTCACGGCTGACGATCTTTTTGATCTCGCCGGAGCCTTCCATCAGCAGAAGTTTGACGGCACTTGTACCTAAATCTACGCCTATGTACAGCATCTTGCCTCCGTTTTTACACTTGGGATTTTTGTGCAATATTACCTACTGACACAAAGAGTGCAATAACATCTTAGGATATTTTGCACCCTTTTGCAATTCGAAATATTGTCATTATGATATGAATTCTTTACATTTTGGTACGCACATCTATGATAGGTCCGCCGGTCCCGTTTATATAGTCTCCGGTGATCGTCACGCGACCGATATTATCGTCTTTGGGGATCTCATACATGATGTCGAGCATGAACTCCTCAATGATGGATCTGAGCGCTCTCGCACCGGTATCGCGTTCCAGTGCTTTCTCGGCTATAGCCTCCAGTGCATCATCAGTAAACTGCAGATCGACCTCATCTATCTCCAGAAGCTTTTGATACTGTTTCAGAATAGCGTTCTTCGGCTCCTTCAGGATCTGTACGAGCATATCCTTATCAAGCCCCTGCAGTGTGAATACCACGGGAAGTCTGCCGATGAACTCGGGGATCATGCCGAACTTGCGAAGATCCTCCGTCTTGACCTGTCTGAGAATGTCGGCTGATTTATCCGAGCTGTCCTTGATGACCGCCGAGAAACCTATCCCGGTCTGCTTACTCAGCCTCTTGCGGATGATATCCTCCAGATCGGGGAAAGCACCTCCGCATATAAACAGGATATTACGTGTATTCACTGTCACAAGCGGGACCATGGCATTCTTGGAATTGGATCCGACCGGAACCTCTACATCCGCTCCCTCGAGAAGTTTAAGCATACCCTGCTGAACGGATTCACCGCTGACATCCCGGGAATGTGTCTCTGTCTTCTTGGCTATCTTGTCTATCTCATCGATAAAGACTATACCCTGCTCGGCTTTATCTACATCATTATCCGCTGCCGCGAGAAGCTTGCTTATCACGCTCTCTATATCATCACCGATATAGCCGGCTTCGGTCAGGGATGTCGCATCGGCTATCGCGAGCGGGACATTCAGCAGGCGTGCCAGCGTCTTAACGAGATAAGTCTTGCCACAGCCTGTAGGTCCTATCATGAGCATATTGGATTTCTCGATCTCAATATCGTCCATCGTGTCGGTAGCCACACGCTTATAGTGGTTATATACCGCTACACTCATGACCTTTTTTGCATATTCCTGCCCTACCACATATTCATCCAGAGAAGCCTTGATCTTATGAGGTGCGGGGATATCCTTTATATCGATGATAGGCTGAGGCTTTTCTCCCTTTTTTCGTTTCTTCAGCCTCTGTTTGTTCGGGATACCTCCCTCGCCCTGCAGATCTGCCATGTTCATGATACTTACATTCGGATTGTTGAGCAGTCCCTGATAGTCGAAGTTCGTGGAGACTGTGGTCATGGTCTTGTTCATGCAGTCAGCACATATGCATATGCCCTGCATCAGATGGAACATCTTACCGGCCTTGCTCTCCGGACGTCTGCACACGAAGCAGACATCCTCGCGTTCATCGGACGTATCATCGGACTTGTCACCGGTGTCGGCATCAGACTTATCAGCGGGGGCGACATCAGACTTATCAGCGGTCTCGGTATCAGCCTTATCGCTCTGTGCGGTCTCATCGGTATCCGCAGACGTGTCGGTCACTTCTCTGTAATCATTGTTATCATATTCGTTGTTTTTCATGAGACCATTTTTACATTTTTGGCGTGGGATAGGAAGAGATTTTACGGAAATTTAATCAGATTACCCATTTTTTTAGAACCGGTATCCTGCTGACTGTCCAGACAACGGACACCGTAATGATCAGGTCCAGCAGAGTCAGCAGCGGCATTGATATAAAGGGCGTGCATATCGCAGGTGTCAGGCCGATCTTCTTAAAAACTATCAGTCCGAAATCATGAGCAAGGTATACACCGAAACTGAGCTTCGACAGCCACAGAACAAACTTCATCGGTTTTGAATCGGGATTGACGTTTTTAAACCGTTCCCTGAAGAAAAGATATGCGGCCATAGAGTAGAGCGGAAGTCCGGCAGTGTAATACTCGTGATAAGTGGAGTCGGGATATTGCATGATAAGCACATAAGCCGTAGTGGTGATGACCGTACCCAGACATCCGATCGCTCCGAGTATATATATGATCCTTTTCTGCAGAGCAGTGAACTCCTCTGTAGCCAGCCAGTATCCGCTTACATAGTAGAACACATATCCGGATACAAACGAAAACTCCAGACGGTTAAAATATCTGCCGACGATCTCATATATCTTCGGGATCATCATTATGGTAGGGATCAGATAAGAGATGATGTATGAAATGAAAAGGAAATACTTCAATGCCCGGCGGTCTTTCGCAATCGCACGAAGCGCGGGTGTCAGGATATACATGGCTATGATGATGTACATATACCACATATGATAGTGTCCCCAGAAGGTATCCTGAACCAGCTTTATCCCAACGCCGTTCGAAAGAGTCCTCTGAGTAATGAATCCGCTCGTGATCAGTGCATACAGAAATGCCCAGAAAAGAAAAGCGGCAACAAGCCTGGGCAGATATCTGGTATATATTTTTTTTATGGGAATATTTCTTCTCGGATCCAGGAAAAGATATCCGCTGATCATCAGAAAGACCGGCACGCAATATCTGGCCAGGATATCAAACAGATTCAGAACTCCCCACGGATACATCGAAAAAGGTGCATCATACCAGTTGATGGCTCCGACATGAATGAGTATAACCGAGATCATGGACAGAACTCTGGCCACATCTATATAGTATTCCCGCTGCGGCACAGACTCAGTTTCGTTCCGGATGACTGTGTTATCTGCCATGTGTTACCTCTGTTTCCAATAAGACGGCTGCGAAGACAGATGTCTGCGCAGTCTGTTCGGTATTAATCTGTACATCCTGCCCAGCCTGTATCCCATGAATCTGGCTGCGCAGTTAAGTATGAATCCGGGGATCAGATACGATCTGTGCCTGCTTTGCAGATGACTGATGCAGCCTTTGACCATGCGCTTTCCTTCGCTCTCGGAAGACAGACCGCCGAACACCTCCGGATGCTCGGCCTGCGATACCGCCAGATCAAAGTTTCTCTTAAACTGCTGTTTGCAATTATAGTTATGAGAATGATAGACACGCGCTTCGGCAGTGTACGAGATCGAATATCCTTTTTTCACCAGGCCTGCTGCCAGGATCATATCCTCGTTGAAAATGGTCCTGTTCACAAACCCGCCGGCTTCATCATAGTATGAGCGCCTGTATGCGGCACACACATTGGAGCAAAAATACGCTTTCACACCGAGAGTATAAACATCCTGCGAGGATTTAACGACTGATTTCGACGGATAATTGAATCCTCTGATATACCGCTCCGTTTCTGAAGCACCCGTAGCCGGAAGCTGCCTTGCATACGACACGGCTATATGGTCATCCAGCTCGAGCGGAGCGATAAGTTTCTCTATCAGGGTCTCATCGGCAGGCAGGGCATCCTGAGTCATCATCACGAAGAACTCCGCATCGGACCGTTCAACTGCAGCCCTGCGGCTTCCGCCGTGATCAAACTCATCTGCGGTTATGTGCATGACGCTCGTGATAGCCCTGACCGAATGCGGCAGGGATCTGTTGCTCATCAGCGCATCATAGTATTCCTGCCCCGTATTGATGATATATATGTGCGAGACCGGATATGTCTGAACGCCCAGCAGCTCGAGGCATCGGATGAATCCCTCGTCAGGCTTATATGTGGGGATGATCACATCTACCGTTCTGATATCCGTCATCGCCATTCTAGTTACCTATATATGTATGAGTATCGGCATATACTTTGTCCGAGCACTGCTGTACAGTCTGTGAAGGCTGGTAGTTCTCATCACCGAACAGGAACCAGTGCAGCCACTTTACGTTATCGGACAGAGTCACGGGTACTACGCAGGAACCCTTGGATCCGATAGAGCCGGTAGCACGCAGGCTTTCATTCGGGAAGCCGTCCTGTCCGACCACATTATATTTCGCGATATCACCCAGCAGGGCGATGATGTCATTTAAGTCAAGTGAAGTATATACTTCCTTGAAAATGTTGTTTGCGATCTCGGTCAGCTGTCCCACGGATGCTGTCTTGGCTTTGTCCATGCAGGCAAGCAGCACGGTACGCTGTCTCTCGGCACGGCGGAAGTCATCGCCTGCGGTATATCTGATACGGCAGTATGCCGTTGCCTGGAGTCCGCTCAGGGTCTGCAGACCGGCAGAGGTTACCGGAACGATATTATCATTCAGTTTGCCACCGCCACCCTCATCGAGGAACATGCTTCGCTGATAGTTGTTCAGATGCTCGATCTCCGCATCCTGTACATCTATGGATACGCCTCCGAGGGCATCCACAACATCGATCAGTCCCTGGAAGCCGATCGTAACGAAATCCGTCACGTTCATATCCAGGTTCATGTTGAGCATGTTGATCGCCTGCTCGGGGCCGCCCTTTGCGTAAGCGGCGTTACACTTGTTGTAGCTGTCATTACCCAGGTTGAGATAGGTATCACGATATACGCTGACCAGTCTTATGTCCCCGGTGTCCTGATTAATGCTCGCTATCATGATCGTATCCGATCTGGTATTCTTGGTCAGCTGATCCTGCCTGGAATCCACTCCGAAAAGAGCGATGTTCCAATAGCCTTTCATCGTGGTCTCTTCAGCCTGCTTAACCGTATCATTGATCACGATGTCCTCTTCGGATATCTCCACCTTACCGGCCTCGGTAGTCCTTGTCGTAACATAGAGTATGACACCGGCTGCGGCCAATATGATCAGCTCTACCAGAAAAATGGCCACCTTCGCTCCGGTGCTCATTCCTCTTTTTTTCTTTTTCTTACGTCTCCTCTTGTCAGATGAACTCATTCTTCTCCTCCTATAGCGTATAAGCTGTTTTAATATGCGTTTTTATCTATAAACATTCTGAATACCGTGAGCAACATTATCTTGATGTCGAACCCGGGTGTCCAGTTTTCTATGTAATAGATGTCATGCTCCACCCTGCGCTTGATAGATGTATCTCCTCTGTATCCGTTGATCTGAGCCCAGCCGGTAAGTCCCGGACGCACCTGATGCTTGACCATGTACCTGGGGATCTCCTCTTTGAACTTCTCAACGAACTGAGGGCGCTCGGGGCGAGGTCCGACCACACTCATATCACCCTTTAATACATTAAAGAACTGCGGCAGCTCATCAATGCTGAAGCGTCGTATGAACCTTCCGACCGATGTGACTCTCGGATCATCCTTGGTCGTCCACTCCTTCGATTCGGCTTCTTCCTTTTGGACTACCATGGATCTGAACTTATACATTTCAAACGGCTTATTGTGAAGACCTATCCTCTCCTGTCTGAACATGATCGGCCCCGGTGAAGTAAGCTTGATCGCTATCGCCGTGACCAGCATGATCGGAGATGTCAGCACTATCGCTATGATGGAACACAGCAGGTCCATGAGCCTCTTGATCGCTTTATTGAAAGGATCCGAAAGCGGAACATTACGTATGTTCACAACACTCAGTCCCAGCACATCCTCGGTATACGGGTTAGCCGGGAACAGAGAGTTATAATCCGGGATGAACTTGGTGTGTACGCCGGATTTCTCACACATTGAGACTATCTGCTCCAGCTTGTTGTAATCACCCAGTGCAAGTGAGATATCTATCTCATCCAGATTATTCTCCGGCAGGATATACTCAAGATTCTCGATCCTGCCTATAACCTTCACTCCGCGATACAGGGTACCGGCCGGTACATGATCATCCAGGATACCTCTGATCACATACCCCCACTGAGGATTATTGCTGACACGATTGATATATTCCTCACCGGCACGTGAATACCCGACCATCAGTATGTACTTCACGTTGTAGCCCTTACGCCTGAAGTACTCCAGCAGGCTACGCAGGACACTCCTGAATATCGTAGTCAGAACCATATTGATCCCGAAGAACATCAGGATCATGGAACGCGAAAAGTGGATCTGCTTGATGACATACAGAACCACGACGATGCCGATCATTCCGAACAGGTTGGCCTGAAAAATATTGACCAGCTCATACCTGCGAAGCGTAGCACGCTTCGGGGTATAAAGGTTCATCATGTAATAGAGAACCACATACCCCGGCACAATGAACCACAGTGCCATCATATACTGTGTCATAGACAGCCCCGGAGGTTCGTTCTGCCATGGTGCCCCGAACTTCAGATACCAGGCCAGCAGGTATGAAATTGCCACCACTATCGCATCCAGAACCAGATGCAAGTGGTTAAAGGCTTTCTGGTGATCTTTAATCATACATAGTTATAATACAACATTTAGAGATAATATACAAAAAATAACTATATTTAGTTAACATGGGCCGTAACGGCCTATGCATCAGCCAAACATCTCGCGTACTCGATGAAGAAAGGTATGCGACTCTTTGATCCTGTTAAGCCCGTTCGCGGCGATCTGTCTGCGTTCATCCTCGTGCTCCAGATAATATGCACATTTAGCCAGCATATCCTCGACGGATTCGTAATAAACATATTCTTCACCGGGCACAAACATATCTGCCAGATCTCCGGCCCAGGACGAGAGCAGGAAGCCTCCCGCGCCCATGATCTCGAAACATCTGAGCGGTGCTCCGTTAACTATGCTTCGAAGGGAAATATTCAGATTGATACGCGACCTGTTAAACACGAGCGGTGTCTCATTGAACTGATCTGTCGGCCCGTGATTGGTCAGGCCTTTAAATGCGGCAGTCTTATCATGCGTATACAGAGCTACGTTGTAACGGTCTCCGAATACAGCCCCCAGCTCTGTCAGGATGCGATGCCGCTCCTCAACGGTGACCTGCCTGTCGAGCACATATTGTGAAAACAGAGTCCTCATGGTGATAACACTGCCCGAAGACGGTTCGAGCGGAAGTGCCGCGTGCATATCCTCCAGAATTTCGTCGGTGAGCAGCTGTTCTGTCAGATCCATGCCATAGAGATGTTTCTGTGCCTCTATGATCCCGCGTACATATCCGAAAGTATGATCGGGCAGGCCCTTATCAACCATACGGTGGTAAAAGTCATGTCTCTCGTTATACAGTGACCCCACAAACGAAATATCCGCTTCATATCCGCGGGGTGCGGTCTTACTCAGAGATTCAACTTTATCGGGATCGGCAGCCATGGGCAGGAAGTTGATGGTATTTATGCCCTCAGCGTGGAATTTCAGATAAGTATCCGTATCAAAAACATATATATGATTGGTCGGATAAGCGACGGTATATGAATACAGATGTACACAGGGGTTGTCATATACCCATGCATAATAGGCCATCCCCTGTTCTTTGGCCGCTTCGGCCACATTGGGGAAATAATTAAAACCATATACTATATCACATGCGTTTTCCCCGGCAGCCTTTGTCACTGTATTTTTGATATCGGGCCTCAGCAGTTCGTCCTGTGATGTCCTGAGCACCACCACGTCATGTCCTGCCATTCGCATGGCCTGTATCATCTCGGGATTACAGCAGCACTCCCACAGCAGATAAAGTATCTTCATTTGTCGTTCCCATTCTCCTGAGCATCGATATCCCGCATGATCATTGAGATCATTGATGTCACTCTGTCCATTATCGTATGCCGGGCCATAACCTCGGCATATCCGTTCGCGGCGATCTGCTGTCTCTCATCCTCATGCGTCAGATAGTATCTGACCTTCTCGCAGGCCTCCCCGGGAGTCTCGTATACATCCAGATGTCTGCCGATCTCAAGATACTCCGGTATCTCCTCCTGTGCATTGGTCAGCAGGAAGCCCCCGCATCCCAGCACATCCCATATCCTCTGAGGCAGTCCTGTGCGTATCGAGCGCGTGGTGGTATTGATATTGATCCGGCTGGATGCGAATACGCGGGGCATCTCATTCAGAGTATTTACACCGCCGTGACATACGATATGCGGACTGATCTGTCTTATCAGAGCTGTATCGCTTCTGGTAAAAAGGTGCATACTTCCGATATCACTGATGCTCTCCGCGATCGATGACAGCAGCATCAATCTGTCACGAACCGTAAGCTCTCCTCCGAGGCACGAATTGATCCCCCAGAACATTGCGATATCGCGTACCGGATCCTCAAATCCTTTCAGAGACTCAGGCAGATGTTCCTCCAGCTCATTCCTGAGTTCGTCAACGAGACGGTCGGCTGTATCGTGCTCTTTCGACGCACTCTTCCCTGTGCCATCGGAATAAGCGGAGCCGGATGCCCTTACGTCAAGCACCGCTTCTATGATATCCTGACCGGGCAGAAGCTCCTGAGCGGCGAGCAGTCCGTCACACATTCCCTGTACGCCGGGAGAAAGTTTCCCGCGGATATCGGCGTAGGGATTTTTCTCACTATACAGAGAACCTATGAAGGAAATATCGTACCGGTAGTCCAAAGGTGCGGTCATCGGCCTGCCTTCGTGTTGAGCGGATCCGGGTGCATGTATCAGCGGATTAACTCCGAGGGGCAGGTGATAGATGTGACCGGGGTTCTCATCAGCCACCTCCAGATACTGTCTTCTGTCAAACAGAAATACCCTGTTCACGCTGTTGCGTATGGCGGGAGACAGGAGTTCGGCCACCGGGCAGTCCACACTCACGCACACATACATGGCATTCAGTCGTTCACATATATCCGAGATATACGGAAAAAAATTGATACTGAAGACAAACATAGGCTTGTGCGTCAGTATCATCTCAGCGATAGTTCCTATCCTCACATCGGCAGGGATGGACTTATCCCTCATCTCCTGATCATCTTCGATCACTACCATGCCCAGGGCTTTGAAGGCTTCTATATACCCGGGCTCGCATATGCTGTTGTATCTGTGGATCACTATCTTCATAATCTGTCTATCTGTGGATCAACGTCTTCATGATCTGTCCGCAAAAACATAATCCCTGAACATCTCACCTCTCTGTTCGAAGTTCTTGAAGTAACCGTAAGAAGCGGATGCCGGGCTTAAGATGCAGGCTTTACCGGCCGGTGTGATATCGCGTGCCAGCCTGACCGCCCTGTCCAGAGTCTCCTCGTAATATACATACTCAAGGTCACTGACTTCTCTGTAGATCCTCCTGCCCGAATCATATGAGCAGATATATCTGTACTCGGGATGAGCACGCATATAGTCGATCAGTACCTCATATCCTATGCCTCTGTCCATGCCGCCTACAAGTACGCTGTATGCATCCGGCACCGACTCAAGTGCCTGTATGGTGGCATCGGGTATCGTCGAAATCGAATCATCATAATACTTGACACCGTCACGCTCACCTATGTATGCGAGCCTGTGAGGCAGTCCTTTGAAATCATGCAGGGCTTCGATGGCAGCCGTGCGGTCGTACTCAAGGATATCCGTCACGATCTTCAATACAAAGTTCGCATTGCACACATTATGTTTTCCCAGGATCTGCAGATCATAATCACCGGTGGTATCGTAAGGCATGCGGATCACTTTTGCCTTCGTATCTATATCCGGCACTTCATCCCCGACCAGAAAGATATCGTCCTCCCCCTGGTATGAAGTGATATGTTTCTTGGCCGCGAAGTACCTGTCCATAGTGCCGTAGTAATCCAGATGTTCCTCATGGAGGTTCAGGAAGACAGCTATATGCGGTGATACATGTACATGAGCCAGCTGGTGGCACGACATCTCAAATACGACAAGCGTATCGTCATCTATCTCATCGAAGAAATTCAGACAGGGCTCACCGATATTTCCCAGCAGAATGGTCTTTCCGGGCCGCACTTTTGTCAGTACATGATGGAGCATGGATGACGTGGTGCTTTTGCCCTTGGTACCCGTGATCCCGATCACCCGGTCGCGGTATTCTTCGAGAAAAAGTTCAGTCTGAGATGTATACTTCGGATCCTCATCATCCATCCTTATACCGGGACTCTTGATGATCAGATCATACTTATCCTCATCTATCTCCTCACGGCTGCCCTCAAACACTTCCACGCTTGCAGGCTCGCAGCACCGCTTCAGGAACTGTCTGGTGGACTGCCCCTCTCGTCCGTATCCCCATATCAGTATGTTAAGTCCACGCAGATTATCTATCACGCCCATGATATCTGTCTCATTTTCTCCGTTCGATCTATTTCACGTAATAATGTCTTGCTATCCACTTCGAGAGACCGTCAAGACCGGGATATACGATTCTCTCACTCATATTCAGCTGATCCAGCATATCTCTCACACGCCATCGCAAGTCGGCTTTGATGATATACTTCACGGTATTCTCGGTGTGCTCGTCGAGGAACTTCTCGATATCGGTCATCTGCATCGGAACCAGTGAGAAAAACGAATACTGGTTCACTATCCTCTGATTGATGGACGGAGGTTCGATGATGACCATGGCTCTGTCTCCCATATCGGAATCATACTCGGAGAGAGAATCAGCCGCTTCGAGAAGCATATCCACGGAAAAGATCGTGGACTGCTTGCGATTGACTATCTCCTGATATCTGTTCGGGAGCAGACGATGCATCTCATTCATATCTATACGCCACACCATACAGTCATGCTCTTCCATCAGAGACATATTGTCCTCTGCCGTGGCGAAATGCAACCCCACCAGAGCCGAATGAGTCCAGTCGAGGAGGCGCGTCGGAAGGCCGTAATGCTGGCCGAGTATCATCTGTCTCCAAACTGACTCGGCAATAGTAGGATCACCGATCACAGCATACTTCGCGAAGTTCTCAAGTATCGCGGGCTCGAGTACTTTCTGCAGATGCTTGCAGTTACGATGCAGGCTCGTCTCCATTTTGAAGGAAGAGTTCGGCATGCCCCGGTAGAGGTATGAGTTCCTGTATCTGTCCAGATCTTCACGGTATTCCTGCTCCGTCATGAAAGCGGCCAGGCTCTCCAGATCCGATATGATCACTTCTTTTATCATATGTTAAACCTCACGATCGGATATCAATCCACACCTTCGGGAACCTTAGAGATGATCTCTCTGTTGATGCGGTACAGAAAGTACAGCGTACACAGCAGAGACATGACCTCGGCTATGGGGAAAGACCACCATACATTGTTTACGTTACCGGATCGTGCCAGCAGGAAAGCAACCGGCAGGAGTACCACTATCTGACGCATGATAGATGTAAGCATACTGTATATGCCGTTACCCAGACTCTGGAATGTCGATCCGATCACGATACATACAGCAGCGATCGGGAAATGGATCGCAATGATCCTGAGTGCCGGTATACCCATACTCAGCATATGATCCGATGCATCAAACAATGCGAATAACTCCCCGGGCAGCACCTCAAATATCAACACTCCGACCAACATGACAGCAACCGCATATATGCATGCGATACGCATGGTTCTGACCATTCTGCGTCTGTTCTTTGCACCATAGTTGTATGCGATGATCGGGATCATGCCGTTATTAAGTCCGAATACAGGCATGAAGATGAAGCTCTGCAGCTTGAAGTACACACCGAATACAGCGACCGCAGTGGACGAGAATACTCCCAGGATCTTGTTCATGCCGTAGACCATCACCGAACCGATCGACTGCATGATAATAGACGGCAGACCGACGCTGTATATCCTTTTGATCACCTTCATATCCGGTCTGAAGCCCTTGAAGGATATCTGTATCTCCTTATTGACTTTCAGGTTAATGATAAGCGCCAGCGTACCGGCTACGATCTGACCCACAACGGTTGCAGTCGCCGCTCCGGCTATCCCCATGCGCGGAGCACCGAGCAGACCGAATATCAGGATCGGATCCAGGATGATATTGGTCACCGCACCGCACATCTGAGTGATCATGTTATAGAAAGTCATGCCTGTGGATTGCAGCAGTCTCTCAAATATGATCTGCGAATAAATGCCGAAGCTCAGGGTGGTACATATGGTCAGATATGTCACACCGTACTCGACGATATTCGGATTATCTATCTGGGATTCATAGAAAGGCCGGATCAGGGTAAGGCCTACGATAAGAAACACAATATAACTGACAGCTGCCAGAAAGATACCGTTTGTAGCCGCCTTGTTGACTCTCTCCTGATCTCCGGCTCCGAGGGATTTACTGAGCATGGCATTTACGCCGACACCCATACCCATGCCCAGAGCCATCATCAGCATCTGCATGGGAAAAGCAAGTGACACCGCAGTCAGAGCATCCTCTTCGATACGTGCCACGAAAACAGAGTCCACTACATTGTACAATGCCTGTACCAGCATAGAGAGCATCATCGGCACAGACATCGTGATAAGCAGTTTATTGATGGGCATGGTGCCCATTTTGTTTTCTTCAAGTAACAGTTCTTCGTCCATCGGTCAGATAACCTTCCAGTTTATTGATCATAGCTGTCAGTTCGACAGGCTTGGATATATAATCATCAAATCCTTCCTGCAGATACATCTCACGGGAGCCTTCGATAGCGTTGGCAGTCAGTACGACCATAACGGTCCTCTCGGGTGCAAGCCCCTCCCGGCGTATGATCTTGAGTGTTTCTATACCGTCCAGCTCAGGCATCATATGATCAAGGAATACCACATCGTATTCTTTCTGACGCATGAGTTCTATCGCCGCGTATCCGGACATAGCCTCATCGGGCACTATTCCGCACAGTTTGAGATAATTCCTCGTAACCTTCTGGTTCAAAGCGTTATCGTCCACTACCAGTATGCGGGCATCGGGTGCATAGAAAGTGATATTTTTCTTGGAGCGCATATCATCGATAGCCGCACGTTCCTTGTAGTTGCCTATAGGTCTGGCATCGATCACATCCTGTCTGATATCAAACCAGAATGTCGATCCTTTGCCATACTCACTTTTGACATATATGTGCGATCCCATCAGATCCAGCATACGATAAACTATCGCCATGCCCAGTCCGGTACCCTCGATATTGCGGTTGCGCGATTCGTCCAGACGTTCGAACGAATAGAAGAGTCTGCTCAGATCTTCTTTACGTATGCCTATACCTGTATCGCTCACCTCGACGTGAAGCCAGATGTTTGAACTGTCATCCACCTCTTTGCCCATGCCTCTGTTACGCTTTATCGAGAATGTTATCCGGCCCTTGTCGGTATATTTGACAGCATTGCTGAGGAGATTGGTGATAACCTGCATCAGACGGTTATCGTCTCCCTTCATTCTTGACGGCAGAGTATCATCGATGAGAAGTTCAAAATCCAATCCCTTCTCTGCCGCTCTGGATTTGGTGGAATTAACAGTCTTCTCTATGAATGATACGGTGTCATACTCGGCCGGGATGATCTCCATCCTGCCGTCTTCAATCTTGGAGAAATCAAGTATGCTGTTGATCAGATACAGAAGAGTATGGCCGGAGCTCTCTATCGAACCGGCATAGTCCAGGATAGTCTCATCCTCGCATTCCTGCATGATCATCTCATTCATGCCCAGGATGGCATTGATGGGTGTTCTGATCTCATGTGACATCTGTGCCAGGAACTTGCTCTTGGCACTGTCGGCAGCGATGGCTGCATCCGTAGCGGCACGCATCTGTTCGTTGTATTTATTTACGCTGTCCAGATACCTGCGCTCAGCGGTCACATCTCTGAGCACGACATAATATCCGGCCTTTTTCTTGCCGTCTCTGATATACTCGGCTCTGGTCTGATAATATCTGTCCC
>CAMONC010000050.1 GCA_946620235.1 uncultured Lachnospiraceae bacterium
TCGGGTGGATAAATGATTCTTAAACAAAACTGAGGAGACAGAAATGGAAGGTTTTGAAAATACAATGACAAACTCAGCAAACGAAGTCAGAACCCGTCGAAAGAGGTTTTTCTGCTTTATATTGGCATTTATGATGGCTGTAGTCACTCCTAAGATGGATGTGTTTGCGGCTGATGTATCGTTGGGAAATATTTTTAATGCGGAACCGGCAACCCCTTTTGATGCAATAAGCAAATATGGAACGCATATATTGCCCGGAGAAAAAATACAGTGGGGGATTGGTGATTCTATTGCTGATAATTCCCATATAGATTTCACTGTGGACTATATTGTTGGGAATAAAACATATACGGATAATGCTACCATTGAAGGTGGAACTACCGGAAAGGTCTCCGGAGGAGATGCTGAATATACAGCTAAAAGCCTTGCGACAGTTTCTGCTGGTGAAGATACAAGAATGGTGGATTATTGGGCGTTAACTAAGGTTTTAGTGAATAATGACGAAACGGTGATAACAGCCTGTTCATATGCACAAGTGAACAAAATCGTCCTCACAGCACACTTCGCTGCAACACCCGTGCCCCCCAAAGGCAAGACAGATGAAGTCTTAACTTTAGTGGGAGGCGGAGAGGATAAGGGACCACAGCTTCCGCCTCACGAGCACGCTTATACATGGATCAAGACCAGAGAGACCACCGAGGAAGTTGATGGGGAGTGGTCATATAAGTGTGAATGCGGTGATGTGAAGTATCGCATTCCGGAGTCAGGTGCTTTTGCCTTTATCAGGAATGCTATAGATAATATCAACAAGACTCCTCAAGGAGGCACTGTCGAGATAAAGACCAGAAGATGGCTTGTTTTCAACAAGGCGGTAGCCGATGCCATTTCAGACAGACCCGATGTGACCATTAAGCTTTCATATCTGGAAGGTGGTTATAAGGGTGACGGTCTGACCACTACTTTACCCGCAGGTACGGATCTGCATCAGTATCTTGATGAAAAAGGTTATGTTGGATTCCTTTTCCTGAAGACTATATTCCCTACCGAAAGAACTCTCTGGAATAAATGATGAATCCGGATCGTATCGCGGATAACCGGGCGGAGAGTGCTCCGCATACGGGATATGTATCTTACATCATTCGTTTGTTCGTAATCTATATTGCTACGGTGACCGTACTTACCGGTCTTCTCGTATTATCTGCGTTTATTCCGCGTAAGCTGCTTGCTGAACATATGGCAGCTTCCGCGGATTATTTATGTGATACGGAACTGTTCGGAGAGGTATGGATGGGTGTTCCTGCCAGCAAGATCGATCATTATGCCGATTCGATTCTCTTAAATATCGCATGGAACTATGACAGAGAGCATCCTGTCCGGTCCGTGATGGAGTCGGCATACTATTGCCGGGATGATCAGAATGAAAATGAGAATCTGCGTGATGCGGTATATGATGAACTCCCGGCTGATCAGGAATATCTCAGATATTGGCACGGTTCCATAGCTCTGGTACGCCCGCTCCTGATCATCATGTCACTCCGGGGAGTGTATGTCTTTTGGGGAGTGACTCTGCTTTTGCTGTTGCTCACACTTCTGTGGCGGCTTGTACGGGCAAAAGAGTATTTCTGTGCTGTCGGGATCGTGCTGGGTGCGGTACTGACGTTTTCATGGTTTGTCCCTTTCAGCCTGGAGTATACCTGGGTGTTTCTTGTAATGCTGATTTCGGCTCATGTCATCCTGGGAGTGACCGGGTCCCGGCATGATGCTCATACGTCTGCCGGAGATGTGACATATCAGGCTGACTGTAAGGGCAGTGGGATGATGGCCGGCAATAAGTTTGGCCGCAGAGTTACGGCAACTCTTATGGTCAGCGGGATCGCATGTGCATATCTGGACTTCCTGACCGCGGAAACACTGACACTTACCGTACCGTTGCTGCTGGCTGTATGTCTCCTGGCACGGAGGGGGGCGGATGTGAGGGATCTGCTTATCATGTCGATCCGTTCAGCCATAGCCTGGGCGGCAGGTTACGCAGGTATGTTTGTGATCAAATGGGGGCTGGCCTCATTGGTCTTGTCCGGTAATGCACTGTCCCATGTTAGCGGAAACGCCTCTGAGAGAGTCAGCGGTCTGGTGATCGATACTGCATACTTTACTTTCTTCGGACCGATGCTTAAGAATCTGCGTGTTGTATTGCCTTTTGCACTGGGAACAGCCGGTGTGATAGCTGGCGTTATTATATTGCTCGGCTGTGCGTATGCGGGATATGTTCATTGCAGACCCGGAGCACGTATCGGCGTGATACTTCTGTATCTGGCAGTCGGCATCATCCCGCTGGTCAGGTTTATCGCACTCCGCAATCACTCTGTTGTGCATTACTTTTTTACATGCAGGGCCCTGCTCGGGACTATACTGGCGATATGTCTGATCATGGGCGAGGCACTCGGTACGCACAGGACATATACCCCTCATTGATCGTATATGCTATACTGTACGTATATTTGAATGAAAGGAAGTAGATAACAATGAGTTTAGATATTCAATATCTGTTGATGCTTCAGGATCTGAGAAATGCCACCGGCGGCATATTTGACGAATTCTTTAATGCCTTGTCCAAGATCGCTGTTGATGTCATGGTTTTCCTGCCTTTTCTGATCTTCTGGGCTGTGGATAAGGCCTGGGGGTACAGATTCATGGCAGTCAGATGGGTTGGCGAAGTCATCAACGGGCTCGTGAAACTTACTGTATGCGCCTACAGACCGTGGATCAGATCCGACCTGATAGAGCCGGCCGGTGATTCGAAGGTTGCAGCTACGGGTTATTCTTTCCCCAGCGGACATACCTTGTGTGCCACAGCCATGTACGGAAGCGTATTCATCTGGCAGCGGGATAAAAGGCGCTGGCTGGCAGTACTGTGTGCAGTAGCTATAGCTCTCACCGCTTTTTCAAGGAATTTCCTCGGTGTGCATACACCTCAGGATGTGCTTGTATCCTTTGCAGAGACCAGTTTACTCCTGATTGTGATCGGTATAGTGGTCAAGAAGGCGGACGGCAGTGAGAAGGTATACGACATCCTGTCTGTTGTCGGAGTGGTCTTCATCATTGCTTCACTCGTGTATATCCTTGTAAAACCCTATCCCATGGATTACGTTGATGGTGAGCTGCTGGTAGATCCCGTGAAAATGATGAAGGACTGCTTCATGGGCTGCGGAGGTCTGCTCGGACTGATCATCGGTTCATATGTAGAGCGTCATTATATCCACTATGAGATTCCGAAGGGAGCCGCTTCACTTCCGCTTATGGCCGGTGTAGGCGTCGGAATTGTTTTTTCATGGACTCAGTACATGGGACCGGCTATATTCGTTACCGCATTCGGAAGAAACTGGGGAAATATGGTATCGAGCCTGTTGATCAACTTCTTCGCAGTAGCTGTCTGGCCGATATTTATTATGAAGGTTGCTCAGAAGGAAAGTGAAAAAGCGGCCGCATAGAGAAATGTCCGATGAAACCTGCGAGGAGCGATCCCCGCAGGTTTTTTTAGGTGGTCGGATGTCTTGACGGAACATATGTTCCCCGATATAATTATTCTATGTCGATCAATGAAGATAAGCAATATATAGCCATAGATCTGAAGAGCTTCTATGCTTCCGTGGAGTGCCGGGACCGTGGACTGGATCCGCTCAAGACGAATCTGGTCGTGGCTGACCCTACCCGCACGGAGAAGACCATCTGCCTGGCGGTCACTCCTTCGCTCAAGGCTTACGGCATCCCCGGTCGTGCCAGACTTTTTGAAGTGGTCGAGAAGGTCCGTGAGGTCAACGCCCTGCGCAGGATGAAGGCACCGGGCGGTGTTTTCCGTGCTTCATCCAATGATGCCGATGAGCTGAACTCGGATCCGGGGCTTGAGCTTACCTATATCACGGCTCCACCGCGTATGAAGCTCTATATGGAGTATTCGACGAACATTTTCAATATATATATGAAGTATGTCGCTCCGGAGGATATTCACGTCTACTCTGTGGATGAGATATTCGCCGATGTCACGCATTATCTGGATACATATCATATGACTGCCAGGGAGCTGGCGATCACCATGATCAGAGATGTGCTCAGCCAGACCGGGATCACGGCGACCGCCGGCATAGGTACGAATATGTATCTGGCTAAGATCGCCATGGATATAGAGGCGAAGCATATGGATGCCGATGAATACGGAGTGCGCATAGCCGAGCTTGATGAGATGAGTTACCGCAGACTTCTGTGGGGGCACAGGCCAATCACGGATTTCTGGCGTGTGGGACGTGGATATGCCCGTAAGCTGGAGGCACAGGGTATGTATACCATGGGAGATGTTGCCAGATGTTCCCTCGGGGGACCGCAGGATTACTATAACGAAGACCTGCTGTATGACATGTTCGGGATTAATGCCGAGCTTCTTATCGACCACGCCTGGGGATGGGAGAACGCGACCATAGCCGATATCAAGGCTTATCGACCGGAGGCGAACTCTATCAGCACCGGTCAGGTTCTAAGCGAACCCTATCCGCATGATAAGACCAGACTGATAGTGAAGGAGATGGCGGATAATCTGGTACTCGATCTGGTGAGAAAGCACCTGATGACCGATCAGATAGTGTTGACCATCGGATATGATATTGAGAATCTGCAGAATGCCGAGCGTCGAAAGAACTACGCTGGCGAGGTGAAGGCCGATTATTACGGCAGGCTTGTTCCCAAGCACGCCCACGGTACGGCTAATCTGGGTGAATACACTTCATCGGGGCGGATCATCATAGATGCGGCAATGGAGCTTTTTGACCGGATAGCGGATCCGAACCTGCTGTCCAGACGTATGTCCATAGCTGCCTGCCGTGTACTTACGGACAGAAAGGCCAGAGAGATCCGTAAGCAGGATGAGGAGTTCGTACAGATGGATCTTTTCACCGATTATGCCGCTATGCAGCAGGAGCAGAAAGTGCACGACGAGACACTTGAGAAAGAGCGCCGTATGCAGGAAGCTGTATTGGCCATCAAGGAGAGATACGGCAAGAATGCGATCCTCAAGGGGATGAACTTTGAGGAGGGAGCCACCGCCCGCGAAAGGAATGCTCAGGTCGGAGGGCATAAAGCTTAACATATGAACGAGATGAAACATGATTACAGTGATATAATCGATATGCCGCGTCATGTCTCGGCTAAGCATCCGCATATGTCCCGGTCTGACAGGGCTGCTCAGTTTGCTCCGTTTGCCGCATTGACGGGATATGATGAGATGATAGATGAAGCCGGCGAGCAGAATGCCGTGGCAGAAGACAGTGTGATCTTTACGGCAGAGGATCTGGACTCGCCATAGGCTGATTTGGACGCACCATAGGATGACATGGACACTCCACAGGTTGACATAACATATGAACACCGACTTGTATGCAGACATTATCATAGAGATCTCACACGAGCAGCTCGACCGGCCGTTTCAATATATCGTTCCGGATGAGCTGCGTGGTGTTTTGCGTGTCGGTGACAGCGTTAATGTGCCATTTGGCCGTGCGAACAAGGTCATCAGTGGCTACTGCATCGAATTAAAGGACACTCCCGATTATCCCGTGGATAAGCTGAAGAACATCATTGAGATCAGATCGGGCGAGATGGGAGCCGAAGGGAATATGATCGCCCTGGCCTGGTGGATGCGGTCTCATTACGGCGGAACCATGATACAGGCACTCAAGACTGTCATTCCGGTGAAAAAGAAGATGACGGTGAAGACGCATAAGCGTGTCGACCTGTCCGTGGACCGTGAGACTCTCGGTGCAGTTATAGAAGAATGCGAGCGTAAGCACCATACAGCGAGGCTTCGGCTGCTGTCCGCATTGTTGAATGAGCCGACTCTTCCGTATGAACTTGTGAGAGATAAGCTGGGTGTCACCTCACCCACTATCAGAAGTCTGGAGGAAAAAGGCTATCTGCGCGTGACTGAGACCGAGTATTACAGGAATCCTGTTGTGACCGATGCACAGGCACACACACAGTATGAATTAAGCCCACGCCAGAGAGAGATCATAACGACTGTTATGGATTCGTTTGACCGCGGGACTCCCGGCCGATACCTGATACATGGCATCACGGGCAGTGGCAAGACTGAGGTCTATATCGGCATAGCCGACGAGACGGTCAGGCGTGGTTTTCAGGTGATCGTGCTTATCCCCGAGATATCGCTGACCTATCAGACTTTGCTGAGATTCTATAAGAGGTTCGGAGACAGAGTCAGCGTGGTCAACTCATCCATGACTCAGGGAGAGAGATATGACCAGTATCTGCGGGCCAGAAAGGGTGAGATCGATGTCATCATAGGTCCCAGATCCGCTCTTTTCACGCCGTTCACGAGGCTGGGAGCCATCATAATAGATGAGGAGCATGAGTCCAGTTACAGGTCCGAGAATGTCCCGAGGTATAAGGCGGTGAACTGTGCGGAATATATAGCCGGTGCCCGCGGAGCAAGTCTGGTGCTCGGCTCGGCGACCCCTTCGATGGAGTCGTATTACAAGGCTGAGCGCGGAGATTATACACTGTTTACCATGGATGAGAGGCTTACGGGTGGAGCTCTTCCGACAGTTCATATCGTGGACTTAAGAGATGAGCTGAGGAGCGGAAACAGAACCATTTTCTCCGATAAACTGCGGGAGTTGATGGATGAGAAACTGTCCCGTGGCGAGCAGGTTATGCTGTTCATAAACAGGCGCGGCGTTGCGGGTTTCATATCCTGCAGGAGCTGCGGGTATGTAGTCAAATGCCCCCACTGCGATGTGTCCATGACAGAGCATCGCGGAGGCAGGCTGGTATGCCATTACTGCGGTCATACCGCCCCTATGCCGAAGACATGTCCCGAGTGCGGTTCGAAGTACATAGCGGGGTTCAGGGTAGGCACGGAGCAGATAGAGACCGAGGTGGCACGTATGTATCCTCAGTCGAGGGTGCTCAGGATGGATGCCGATACGACGAAGGAGCGAGGGAGCATGGAAGAGATCCTGCGTACCTTCAGGGATCATAATGCGGATATCCTGATCGGCACGCAGATGATAGTCAAAGGACATGATTTTCCGCTGGTAACACTGGTTGGGATACTGGCGGCAGATATGTCGCTGTCGATATCCGATTACCGTGCCGCAGAGAGGACGTTTCAGCTGCTGACACAGGCCGCCGGCAGAGCGGGACGTGGTGAGCAGCCCGGGGAGGTTGTGATCCAGACCTACCAGCCGGAGCATTACAGCGTTGTGACCGCGGCATCTCAGGATTATCGTGCATTCTATGAGGAAGAGATAGAGTTCAGGACGCTTGCATCATACCCTCCGGTGCGACACCTGCTCGAGATCCTGGTTATATCCGATGATGAAGATGAAGGTTTCGCAGCAGCCGGAGCATACAAGGCCATAGCCGATGAACATATAGGCGGTTCCGGCCGGGGGTATTCCATAGGGCCGGCACCTGCGGCGATAGTTAAGATACGTGACAAGTACCGTCATGTCCTGTATGTCAAGCATACGGATATGGAAGAGTTGGTCAGCATCAAGGATCTGATAGAAAAATATATGCAGGCACATCCGTCACGCCGGGTTCTTACCTTTTTTGATTTCGATTAGGTATCATGATATGATATTAGGGTTCCGGGGTTATTCGGGCCGGATGTGTTTAGTTAAACCGGATACAAAAGAAAGGTTGCGAAAATGGCACTGAGAAATATACGTATAATGGGCGATCCCGTACTCGAGAAGAGATGCAAGGAGATCAAAGAGGTAACTCCCCGCATAAAAGAACTGATAGATGATATGTTTGATACCATGTATGAGGCCAACGGAGTAGGGCTGGCCGCACCGCAGGTGGGTATACTTAAGCGTGTCGTGGTCATAGATACTACCGGCGAGGATCCGCATGTACTCATCAACCCGGAGATACTGGAGACATCAGGGGAGCAGACCGGAGCCGAGGGATGTCTGTCTCTGCCGGGGAAGACCGGAATTGTGACCAGACCGAACTACGTGAAGGTCAAAGCCTATGACACGGATATGAAAGAGTTCGAGCTCGAGGGTGAGGAATTGCTCGCCAGAGCCATAGTTCACGAGCTGGATCATCTGGACGGCCATATGTATGTGGAAAAGGTTGAAGGTGAACTGATGAATGTGGCCAGTGCCGACGAGTATCAGGATGATGAGGACGGAAGTGCGGCATTGGATGATAATGCTGACACATCAGAAAGATAACAAGCGTAATAATATATGAAGATAATCTATATGGGGACACCGGATTTCGCGGTGGGACCTCTGAAAGCTATCATAAATGCAGGATATGAGGTGACCGCGGTAGTGACTCAGCCCGATAAACCGAAGGGCAGGAGTGATAAACTGATCCCAAGTCCCGTCAAAGAAGTGGCTGTAGAACACGATATACCGGTGCTTCAGCCTGTCAGACTGCGTAATCCCGAATCTATAGCGGAGTTGAGCACCTATCCGGCGGATATCATAGTAGTAGCTGCCTTCGGACAGATATTGCCCGCGGAAGTACTTAAATATCCGAGATTCGGCTGTGTGAACATACATGCATCACTGCTCCCTCATCTGCGAGGAGCATCCCCGATACAGCATGCGATCCTGATGGGGGATAAAGAGAGCGGCGTCACGATCATGCAGATGGATGAGGGGCTGGATACCGGTGACATCCTGATACAGGAGAGCATCCCGATCGCTGCAGACGATACGGGCGGCTCATTGTTTGACAAGCTCGCTGTACTGGGATCCGAACTGATAGTGAAGGCTCTGCCTCTGATCGAACAAGGCGAACTTAAGCCCGTTCCGCAGGTTGAAGCACTTGCCGACCACGTGGGCATGCTTAAGAAAAGCATGGGGCAGATAGATTTCTCAAGACCTGCCGTTGAGATCGAGCGCCAGGTACGGGGTATGGACCCCTGGCCCGGGGCGTATACGACATATAACGGTAAGCAGCTCAAAATTTGGAAGACGGCATTCTTAAGAGAGGACGAATACCACAGTTTGGTTGACATAACATCAAGCAGCAACCATTCCGCACAACCGGGTACAGTTGTATACACGGATAAGTCCTCCGTTTATGTCAGCACCGGAGACGGTATACTGCGTATCGATGAACTTCAGCTCGAAGGAAAAAAGAGGATGAGCGTACATGATTTCCTTCTCGGTCAGCATATGGAGACCGGGGAAAAGCTCGGATGATCCGCCGGTAATCCTTATAATAATATGAATGAGATCAATATACGCGCTCTCGTCGTTGACTCGATGATCGAGCTGGAGAAGACGGATACCTATCTGTCTGTCGAAGAGAGTGCAGTACTGGATAAATACGATCATATAGATCCCCGTGATAAATCTTTCTATAAGAAGATCATGGACGGCACAAGTGAATACCGTCTCAGGATAGACTATATCCTGGATCAGTATTCCAAAACTCCTGTGTCCAGGATGAAGCCGATGATCAGGGCAATTCTGCGTATGAGCGTTTATCAGCTGATCTGGATGGATGCTGTACCTGATTCCGCGGTCTGCAACGAGGCTGTGAAACTGACAACATCCCGTGGATTAAGCGGGCTGAAAGGCTATGTGAACGGAGTTCTCCGCAATATATCCCGGAATAAAGATAACATACGATATCCTTCAAAGACAGATGACCGCATCAGGTATATGTCTGTGATGTACTCATGTCCGGAGTGGATAGTGCGTCAGTTGTCTGATGAGCACGGGACGGACCGCGCAGAGAGCATCCTTGCATCATATATGGAAGAAAAGCGGCTCTCTGTCAGGATCAGGATAGATGACGGTGAGCGCAGACAGGCTCTGATCTCGTCATGGACTGAGGCAGGCATTGAAGTAAGCCCTAATCCTCATATCCCGGATGGGATGTTTCTGAAGAATACAGGATCGGTCTCGGAGATGGCCGGATATGCTGACGGCAGTTTCGTTGTACAGGATACGGGATCCATGATGGTCAGCGAATTGGCAGGAGCCCATTCCGGAGATATAGTGATGGATCTGTGTGCCGCTCCCGGCGGAAAGAGTGTGCATATTGCCGATGCGTTATGTAAACCAGGGAGAGGCGCGGATCCGGCAGGCGGATCGCAGACATCGCATGTATACAGTTATGATATATCCGCATCCAGATGCGACAGGATGACAGAGAACATCAGGCGTCTGGATATGGAGGATATGATAACTGCTGAAGTTCATGATGCTACGGTATTTATCCCTGATATGGAAGGAAAAGCCGATATCGTCATTGCCGATGTGCCCTGTTCTGGACTCGGAGTCCTGGGACACAAGAGTGACATACGATATCGCCTTAAGCCGTCTGATATTGACTCTCTGGTCGGGCTTCAGCGGAGCATCATAGACACTGCGGTCAGATATGTACGCCCCGGGGGAAAGCTCGTATACTCGACCTGCACGATATCACGCAGGGAGAATGAGGATCAGGCGGCATATATAATGGAGAAGTACGGTTTTCGCGATATTACCGGGACAGCCCTCGCAGAGTCGGAGATTATCCCGCCCGAGGGATATACTAGAATGCCGGACTCGGGAGACTCCGGTACGCCGGACTCCGCCCCGGGTCTCCGGATCCTCCCGGATACATGGGAATCTGACGGATTCTATATATGTGTATTAGCGCGACAGATGTATGATGCCGGAAGTGCTTTATAAAAAATATGCAAGATATCAAATCATACACTTTAACAGAGTTAACCGAATATATTACTTCCCTTGGGGAGCCTGCGTTCCGTGCGAAGCAACTGTACCAATGGATGCATGAGAAGTGTGTCGCTTCACTTGATGATATGTCGAATATCCCGAAGGCATTGAAGGAGAAGCTCCGAAGTGATGCTGCGAATGGATCGGTTGACATAACGCCAGCCGACGCGACGCCCCAAAAGGTTGACATAACAACCATAACCCCCGTCGATATCCGGGAGTCCCGCGACGGTACGCGCAAATACCTCTTTGAACTGCCTGACGGCGAACTCATAGAGAGTGTCCTGATGAGATATAAGTACGGCAATACCGTCTGCGTCAGCTCGCAGGTGGGATGCCGCATGGGTTGCAGATTCTGTGCGTCTACCATGGACGGACTTACCAGAAACCTGACTCCGGCTGAGATGCTGGATCAGATATATAGGATAACACGCGATATTAATGAACGCATTTCTCACGTGGTAGTCATGGGAATGGGTGAACCGATGGATAATTACGACACATTGATCACCTTTCTCAGGATATTGACGTCGCCGGAGGGCTATAACTTAAGCCGGCGCAATATCACCGTATCTACCTGCGGGCTGACAGAGCGTATCAGGGAGTTCGCCGATGAGGATACGGGAGTGACGCTTGCGATATCACTGCATGCACCTGACGATGAGCTCAGGCGTACCATGATGCCCATAGCCAACCGCTATTCGATAGCCGAGATCACCGAGGCGGCGAAGTACTTTTTTGACAGGACGGGCAGAAGGATCACTTATGAGTATGCACTGGTCAGGGATACCAACGATTCCGAGGAGTGTGCACATAAACTTGCCGATCTGTGCAGACAGACGGGGGCGCATGTGAACCTTATACCGGTTAATCCGGTGACCGGGCGAGGATACGCTCCGACCGCCGATGACGGGGTGCGTGCGTTCAAAAATAAACTTGAAAAACAGGGAATAAATGTTACTATTAGAAGAGAATTGGGGCAGGATATAGACGGAGCCTGCGGCCAACTTCGAAAGAGATACACGGGAGACTTGAGATGATCGATTCCTACGGTGTGACCGATAAAGGTCGTCGTAGACAATTGAATCAGGACAGGGTATTTGTGTCGGACGGCCCGGTGGGCCTTTTGCCTAATCTGTATATAGTAGCAGATGGCATGGGCGGACATAATGCCGGCGAGCTGGCCAGTGCGATATGCGTCAGGGTTATCCAGGATGAGCTGAAGAGCCTGAAGGGAGTGTCACCCGAGGTGGCATTGGAGACAGCTGTCAAAGCAGCAAATATGACTATCTGGGAGCAGGCTCAGACCAGAGAAGGATGCAAAGGCATGGGAACCACGGTCGTGGCATGTACCTGCCTCGGAGATGACCTGCTGGTGGCGAACGTCGGCGACAGCCGTGCGTATATCTGCTCGGATGAGATGCAACAGGTATCCGTGGATCATTCTCTTGTGGAGGAAATGGTCCAGATGGGCGGACTGGACAGGTCCAAAGCCCGCAACCATCCCGACAAGAACATCATAACCAGAGCCGTGGGAGCAATGGCTGATATAGACGTGGATCTGTTCAGAGTAAGTCTTGAGCAGGACGACGTCATCATGCTGTGCTCGGATGGCATGACCAACATGGTGGATGATGAAACTATTGGAGATATGATCAATTCTGAAGGTACGCTCAGGGAGCGTGCACACAGACTTGTAGATATGGCGAACGAGAACGGAGGACGGGATAACATTTCCGTGATCCTGATAGAGCCGTTTGCCGGGCAGTAAGGAAACAGAAACAGTATGATCAAGATCGGAATGATGCTCGGGGACAGATACGAGATCCTCGAGAAGATAGGCACCGGCGGTATGTCGGATGTCTACAAGGCAAAAGATCATAAGCTGAACAGAAATATAGCAGTCAAAGTTCTCAAGCAGGAATTCTCGGAGAATAACAACTTCGTGAATAAGTTCCGTACGGAGGCACAGGCTGCCGCCGGCCTTATGCACCCTAATATCGTCAATGTGTATGATGTAGGCAGCGAGGGCGGCATCCATTATATCGTTATGGAGCTCGTCGAGGGCATCACTCTCAAGAAGTATATTGAGAAAAAGGTACGTCTCTCGGCCAAGGAAGCTGTCAGCATAGCCATTCAGATATCCAACGGTATCGAAGCGGCACATAATAACCATATAATCCACAGGGATATCAAGCCGCAGAATACCATCATTTCCAAAGAGGGCAAGGTCAAGGTGACCGACTTCGGTATAGCGAAGGCAGCCACCAACAATACTGTCAGCTCCAACGTGATGGGCAGCGTGCATTATACTTCTCCCGAGCAGGCCAGAGGCGGTTTCTCCGATGAGAGATCCGATATATACAGCCTCGGCATCACTATGTTTGAGATGCTCACCGGACGCGTGCCTTTCAACGGCGATACAACCGTGGCGATAGCGATCAAGCATATCCAGGAGGCTTTGCCTTATCCGTCGGATTATGCGGATGACATACCGTACAGCGTGGAGCAGATCGTGCTCAAGTGCTGTCAGAAGTCTCCTGACCGCAGATATCAGTCCATGGGCGAGCTGATCGCAGACCTGAAGAAGTCTCTTGTAGATCCCGAGGGCGATTTCGTCAGGATCACCGATCCGGATGAAGATGCGGCGACCCGTAATATCACGGATGATGATGTGAAGAAGATCAGAAACGCCTCCAACGAGCGTGCTGATCTGGTAGGCGGTATCGCACTCAAGGAAGATATAGAGAAAGAAGAGAGGGAGCGTAAGCGCAAGCAGGAGGGCTCCGCTTCTTCCAAATCCTCCAAATCCGGCAATAACAAATCAAAATCCGGTTCCAAATCCGGCACCAAGTCCGGAACCAAGTCATCCAAAACACCTGTCAGGACATCCAGAGATGCAACCAGAGACAGGATAGAAAAAGAAGAGTTCAAGAGACGCAAGTTTGAAGCCGAGAAGTATGACGACGATCCTTATGAAGATGAGGATGAGGATGATGACGATGAAGGCATAGGCGATAAGCTTACCACTGTACTTGTCGTGGTAGGTGCCGTGATCGTCGGCCTGGTCGTGCTTCTGATACTCGGACGTGTGACCGGATTCATAGGCGGATCGGGATCGGGCGGAGATGAGACCGAGGAGACCGCCGAAACCGCTATCACTATGCCCGACGGCATCGTAGGCGCGAAGCTCGATGATGCGAAGAAGATGCTCATAGATCTCGGCCTGACGCCTCAGATAGAGTATGAGACCAGCCTTCAGTATGAGGAAGGCACTGTCATTTCCGCCAGTGTTCCGACGGGTACGGAGCTGGCAGAGGGAGATACGGTCGTGTTGACCGTTGCCCAGAGTACCGACGGAGTGCTTGTACCTATAGTTACGGGGCTCTCTCAGGCAGAAGCCCGTTCCAATCTAGAGCAGCACGGATTCCAGGTATCGATCCTGCAGGCTGAGAGTGCCACCGTGGAAAAGGGCAATGTCATCAGCCAGTCACCCGAGGGCGATACATACGCACCTCCCGGCAGTACCATTATGATCACGGTTTCTTCAGGAGGCACCGCTTCGGATAAGATCAGTGTGCCCAGTGTTATCGGCAAGTCCGAGATGGATGCGATGGCCATACTCACAGAGGCCGGGCTGACGATGGGCAGCATATCTGAGACGAACAATGATGATCCTTCATTGTTGGGTAACGTATGTTATCAATCTGTTACCGCGGGATCATTTGTCGATCAGGGTACCACTGTTGACCTGCGTGTCAGCATAGGACCGAAATCAGCCACATATAAGTATTCGGGATCCATTACGGCTCCCACCGAGGACCCCGAGTATCAGAGCGGAATGTTCGTACAGGTCATGATCACCACGGCGGACGGAACATCACTGCTCAGCACTACTACTACTTCATTCCCGCTGGATGTCAACTATACCGGTATCAATGCACCCACGGGTACGGTTACCTTTATATTCACGGTCAGCACGGAGGAAGTGACCGTGACCGATCCCGAGACCGGCGAAACCACGACGACACCGGCTCAGAATTATGAGAAAACGGTTACCAGAGAGCTTACTTTTGAGGCAGAGTAATACCTATGCAGGGTAAGATCATTAAGGGGATAGCCGGTTTCTATTATGTTTTCTGTGAGGATTCCTGTCTGTATGAATGCAAAGCCAGAGGCGTATTCCGCAGCCGTGGGATCACTCCTCTCGTAGGTGATAACGTAAATATCAGCGTTACCGATACGGAAGCACGTGAGGGCAGCATTGAGGATATCCTGCCCCGTACTAACAGCCTGATCCGTCCGGCTTTGGCCAATGTGGACCGGGCTCTCATTTTCTTCGCACGTAATGATCCCAAACCGGATATGGGACTGATCGACAGACTCCTGATCACTATGGAGAAAACGGGGATAGATTCGATTGTCGTTTTCAATAAGTCCGATCTGGAGTATGACGATGCACAGGA
>CAMONC010000051.1 GCA_946620235.1 uncultured Lachnospiraceae bacterium
TGTAAAATTCTGTGGCAATTGCGGTAATCCCATGTCCGATCCCGGAACTTATCAGATTCCACCTCAGGGATCTCAAACATATGACTACACACAGCCTTCTCAGCCTGTTGAGTATACACAGGTTCCCCCGAAAAAACCTAAAACCGGACTGATCATACTGATCATTGTTCTTGCAATAATTCTCATCATCGGCGGATCGATAGCATGGTTTGTTCATACCGTCAGAAAAGCGGCAAACACTTATATTAATGAATACGAGGACGACTTTGAGACGCTCGAAGATATTGATATAGATGATATTGATCTGGATGATATCAATGTAGATATAGAAGGTCTGGATGATGCCATAGAATCAATGGAATCACTTGATTTTTCCGATTCGCTTGACAATGATACAGGGGCTGACGATTACGATGCGATCACGGATGATGAAACAACTGCGGTATCCGATGCAGAGGAATATGCTTACGGCTATGCCGATGTTACAATTGCGGGAAATGACATAACCATTATTCCAAACGGAGGATTAAACGGCTCCACGGTTTTATATGGCGGAAAAGATCTGGATGGATTTCTCGATTACGTTGATGACACGGTTCTGGAAGAGGGCAGAGTTATAAACAGAGAGTTTTTCTATGATCTGTTGTCAACCATGCTTGTAGATTCATCTATGTATCCGGAATTTGGGGATGTCGAAAGCAATATGATCATGTGCCTTGCTATGGCCAATAACTTCCATAACATTGATGTACGTGTAAAAGAGGCCGATCTTGATGCAAATAATGCTGCCGAGTATCATTATCAGGTTAAGGCAGAAAACAGGGATGATATCTGGATTGTGAACTACGGTGAGAGAACCGTGGCCTTTAATGACGGCAAGACAGAGTACACATCCGATATGTTCAAAGATGAATATCTCGCATATTGGATGATGGCAATAGAAGATTACTACGGTTATTCAAGCTTTTGATCGGATTCTTCTTCGGAGCCGTCGGCATTTAAGGACTCTATGATCATCTGAGCCATATCCTGCATTTCGGGAGACATATATTCTATGAAGGGAACATCACGTAATTCCATTATGTGATGTTCTTTTAAATATATGATCTCTCTGCTGTGTTCGGCCAGAAAAGATCTGGGTGCATTTTGAAGGAAGTGCGAAGCAGCATCCTGATCCTTGCACAGCCAGTTCCAATGTCCGCTTTCGCTGATATTGTCATAGTACTTCATGGCTCTTCTGAACCACATATCCGGATTGGATTCATGATAGTATCTGACAGTACTGCCGTGAGTGATCTGATCTATGATATTTATAACATTGTCGTAGTATAAGTTCTCATAGTTCGATATTGAACCTGTGTCCGTGTTATCCGCAAAATAATCCCTTGATATATCTATAACTATCGGGTCTGTATATACGATAAACAGATCTTCAAGCCATTCAATCCTGTCGTTCAGACTGTTGAACATTTTGTTTACATGCTTCAGCGTATTGCCATTGGCGGATATTTCGGGGATACGAGAACGAAGAAGAATTATATTCTTGTGGTCATATGCCTGAAGTATCATGTTCGACATCGTCTCGATATAAGCGGTACATATGTCTGTAGCGTCAGGTTGTTCTATCTCTGTAAATTCGTCTTTGTGATCCTTATAAAATTCCGACAGATAGAAGGCATCGTTAGCGGTATAATATGTATCCCGTAGTTTCAGGAGCTTAAGAGAAGCCGCAGCATAGAAATCCAGCATACAGTATTCATTGGGATTATGAGATCTCGTGAGTACCGGCTCTTTGGAAATATCGGTATTTACCCGTCTGTATTTTGTGTTGGCGTATTCGGGATGCCCTTCACCGGTTATCGAAGCGGGAGATAGAAGTATGTGATCAATATCCACATCATATCTGTCGACACCGTCAAACAATGTACGCAGTATGACAGATCCGAAGCATTGTATGCGCGGTTTAAGCATAGGTATGGACATGCTGCCCATTATATAGTTGATCCGTGCTTTGGCTTCTATCTCTTCATAAGAAAACGGGAAGTTAACGGGCTCAACCGAAATGTCATTCTTAAGGATCCTGGAATAAAACGGAATAAACGAAACGGATGAAACGATGCCGTCGTCAGACCGGTTGATATCAACCACAAGGGCAGCAGTATCCCTGTTACCGGTCATTTCTTTCATGGATGTCAGGAAATTACCCAGAGAGTATGCAACCGGAACTTTTTTACCCATCACGGATGTAAGTGTTTCGGTCTTCTGGAGCAGGTGCGGATGAGAACCAACGATCAGATCGGCACCGCAGTCAGCTATGAACTGAGCTGCTTTTTGCTGATCATCCGAAACAGAGAACGAGTTCATCATACCCCAATGCATGTATACGACTATATATTCAGCCCCGGAATCCCCGGCTTCCTTGATCAGAGACTTACAATATTCTTCGCTGTATACTCCGGCAGTCTGACCGCCTGTATCGATATGCTCACCCATATCCATGCCATTGGTGATCATGGTCAGTGAGATGAGAGCCACCTTGATCCCGGCAGCATACACAAATACCGGATTATCATAGCATGTTCCGGAATTGATCATTCCCTTGCGCTTGATCAGAGATACCGTTTCGGCTAACCCCTCCGCACCGCAATCACAGTTATGATTATTGGCGGTGACCAGGATATTGAATCCGGCGATTTTTAATGCATCCAGAAATCTGGAAGGAGAGTTGCAGTTCGAACCTCCCTTGGCTGTACGTAATTGTTCCCATTCGTAAGGCGCACTGTCGAATGTAACGGTTTCAAGGTTGCCTATAACATAATCCGCAGTTTTGAATATATCTTTGGCCACATTCAGGGATGAAGAGAAATCATATCCGTATAATGCTGCCTTGCGTTGATGCCAGGCAGTACACATCAGATCCCCGGTGAATATCAATCGGCCGGACGGAAGAGTGAATCTGTTGTAGTTACGGCCTACCGATACGGATATCTCTGCCGAAACATTCCCGGGAAAAGACAGGGTTATATCGGCTTCACCATTAGCCACGGCAAAAAGATCTCCATTATCGTTTACCGTAACAACACTTGGATTATTTGATGAAAAGACAGGGTAAGAAGTTGTGTTATCCTTGTATGAATAATCAATATGTTGCTTTTCACCCTTTTTCATGCAGATCTTACGGGTGACCTTGAGATCCGGGCATACTGTTGTAAATCCGATACGTTCTGATTCCTCACCGTATATCTCATCAAAATCCTCGTCACGCACGAAAGCGGCTATAGAGACATAGTATTCCACATCATTTCTGAACCCTCTTACCAGCTTGCCCGCTTTCTCTGTGTATCGGACACGGAAAGGGGAAACACTGTCGGGATTCTTGAAGAAAGATAATCTGTAACCCGCAGCTCCTTCAAGTGTATCAAAGTAAAACTTTGCATATTCATCATGGACTTCCGCACGCAGGTTCGAAGGCGCAGTCAAAACATTCATATGAACACCCCATTGTGATACAATAAAACTATATGTATCATAACAAATTCACTGTTATAATGCTATATTTCCACTTTATTTTGTGGTGTGATTTTGATAGAATACAAGATGATGAATTGTAAGAAAGCAATATCCATGATACCTGCATATCTCGATGATTCTCTGGATGCCAAAGATCTGCAGGCTTTTCTTGAGCATATAGATAATTGTGATGATTGCAGTGAAGAACTGTCCATTCAGTTTCTTATCACTGAGGGTTTGAGTACGCTCAGTACCGGGGACAGCTATGATCTGCAAACAGCAATGATTGATAAGGTAAGAGAATCACATCATGATATTGAAGTGCACAACAGGTTGTTTTTGGCGCGCAATATAGGTGTGGTACTTGTTATTATTATGACTGTTGCGGCGTTTATAGGCGCTTATATGGTCTTTTTGAGATGATGCATGAGCAAGATAGTACTTATTGACGGTCACAGCATATTAAACAGAGCTTTCTACGGAGTTCCGGATCTGACCAACTCCGAAGGCACCCATGTAAATGCGATATATGGATTCCTGAATATCATGTTTATGATACTCGAAGAAGAGAAACCCGAGTATCTGACAGTTGCTTTCGATGTTCATGCACCCACCTTCAGACATGAGATTTATCCTGAATACAAAGGAACGAGATCCCCTATGGCACCCGAACTGCGCGAGCAGGTCCCGCTGATCCAGGAAGTTCTCAGATCAATGAATATCTGCGTAAAGACTTTGCCCGGATATGAAGCAGATGATGTGCTCGGAACCATAGCGAAGAAATGTCAGGCCGAAGGTATTGAAGTCAGTCTTGTTTCCGGAGACAGAGATCTGTTGCAGATATCCGATGAACATATCAGGATACGCATTCCCAAGACAAAAGGCGGTAAAACCACTATAGAGAGTTATTATCCCGCAGACGTTGAGAAAGAATACGGCGTCTCACCGCTTGTGTTCATTGACATGAAAGCTCTGATGGGCGATACGTCCGATAATGTACACGGCGTTTCGGGCGTAGGTCCCAAATCTGCTGCAAAGCTTCTCACCGAATACGGAAGTATAGACGGTATATATGCTCACATAGATGAGATGAAGGCTTCCGCGCAGAAGGAAAACCTCATCCGTGACAGAGAGCAGGCCTATCTTGCCCGCAAGCTTGTTACGATAAATACGGATTCCCCTGTTGAGTTCAACATCGATGATGCTTTGATAGGTGATTTCTATAATCCGTCTTCTTATGAGTTTTTTAAAAAACTTGAATTCAAGAACTACCTGAACAGATTCGATGCCGATACTTCCGGCGATGCCGGCGAAGCCGAAAAAAGATTCGTTACGATCAATGATCTTGCTGAAGCCGAAAGATTTTTCGATGAGCTGAAGAAAAGATTGGAACAATCCGGGGAAACATCGGGAGATGTCTCGGATCAGGACAGTCATATTCCCGTATCCCTGTTCATGCCGTGTGACAAAGGATCGTCCGGTATTAATATGGTATCAGTCTGTGTAGTACCGAACGAAGTTACCACAATTGTCTGCGGAGGAATGATCACTTCCGACGATCTGCTTAAACGGATCAGAGATATCCTGAATATACCCGGTGTCGTATTTCTGACATTTGATTCAAAGAGCTCATTTGAACTGCTGGATATCGATTTGCTTGAGGATAAGACTTTTGACATTCAGATAGCATCTTATCTGCTTGATCCTCTCAGATCTCACTATGAAGCCGAATATATAGCTTCCAGATATCTGGGGCGAATGATCCCTCAGGCAGAGCAACTGCTTGGAAAAGCACACAGCTATAAGGATGCCGCATCCGCTGGTCCCGATGGGCTTGTTCGTTATTCTGCATATGTGGCCGAAATCACATATGAAGCTTATCCCGCCGTATCTTCTAAGCTTCGTGACGAAGGTATGTACGGTCTTTTTAAGGATATAGAGATGCCGCTGGCCAGAGTACTTGCATCTATGGAACGTACGGGAGTCAGGGTGCACAGAGACACTCTGCAAGAATACTCCGAAACACTCGGCATCAGGATGAAAGAACTTGAGAAATCCATCTATGAAAAAGCCGGAGAGGAGTTTAACATACTGTCGCCCAAACAGTTGGGCGTTATCCTTTTCGAGAAGATGAATCTGCCCGGCGGCAAAAAGACAAAGACCGGATACTCAACGGCTGCAGACGTACTTGAGAAAATGTCCGATCAGCCGATCGTAGCCGATATATTGGAATACAGGGCTGTAAGTAAACTCAAGAGCACTTATGCCGACGGATTGCCCGAATATATCGATCCGGATGACCGTATCAGATCTACTTTCCATCAGACCATTACCGCTACGGGACGTATATCCTCATCGGATCCCAATCTTCAGAATATCCCGACCAGAACGGAACTGGGACGTGGGCTCAGGCGAGCTTTTATCCCGTCGGAAGGATGTGTTTTTGCCGATGCCGATTACAGCCAGATCGAGCTTAGGATCCTTGCTCATATGGCCGGTGATGAAGAACTTATCGCCGCTTATTCCGAAGGTGCGGATATACATCGGATCACAGCAGCAAAAGTTTTCGGTGTGCCTGCCGACCAGGTGACCGACCTGCTCAGACGCAGAGCCAAGGCTGTTAATTTCGGTATAGTTTACGGCATTTCTTCATACGGATTGTCCGAAGATATAGGTGTAAGCCGTAAGGAAGCGGAAGAATATATCCGTAATTACTTCGAGACTTTCCCGGGAATACGTGCTTATCTGGACGAAACCGTGGAACAGGCGAAGTCCAAAGGATATGTAACTACTTTATATGGACGCAAACGTCCCATACCGGAGCTTAAGAACTCCAATTTTATGCAAAGACAGTTTGGTGAGCGTGTGGCAATGAATTCACCCATACAGGGTACCGCGGCCGATATCATGAAGATAGCCATGATCGCCGTATGGCGAAAGCTGCGTTCCGAGGGCCTCAGATCCCGAATAGTTCTTCAGGTTCATGATGAATTGCTGATCGATACATATACCGATGAAATTGAACGCGTAAGTGATATCCTGAAAACCGAGATGGAAAATGCGGCCGAATTGAAGGTTGATCTTATCGCCGACTTTCACACCGGCAAAGACTGGTACGAGGCAAAATAATGAAGACTATCGGAATAACCGGCGGGGTCGGGAGTGGCAAGTCTGCCGTACTCGAGTATATAGCGGAAAAATACAATGCGCTTGTCATATATGCCGACAAGCTTGCATATGAACTCGAAAGTCCCGGACACATATGTTATGACAGGATAGTGGAACTTCTCGGACGTGATATACTTGACAGTGACGGCTTTATCAATAAAAAAGCAATGGCTGAAAAGATCTTTGCCGACAACGATCTGTTGCGTGAAGTGAACGATATCGTTCATCCTGCTGTAAAAGATTACATTACGGACAGGATAAGGCGTGAGCTGGAATATGACGAATATGATTATTTCGTCCTGGAAGCCGCTCTTTTGATAGAGGAAAAGTATTACGAGATCCTGGATGAATTGTGGTATGTCCGTGCTGATGAAGCTGTGCGCAGGCAGCGACTGAGATCAAGCCGGGGATACTCCGATGAGAAAATAGATTCGATCATGGATTCACAACTCGATGATCAGACATATATGAAGTATTGTAAATATGTCATCGATAACAGCGGGAACTTGACAGATACTTATGCGCAGGTGGATGCGCTTATGGATTAAGGATTGGAGGCTCAGATGAATTATCCTGAAAGCTTGGTTTTCGGTCTGGATATAGGTACCAGAAGCATCGTCGGAACCGTCGGATACAAGCAGGGTGATCTGTTCTATGTTGTAGCTCAGAGAGCGAAAGAGCACGAGACCAGAGCCATGCTTGACGGACAGATCCATGATATAGCCAAGGTTGGCGAGACGATCAGATTCGTAAAAGAAGAGCTTGAGGAAGCCATCGGGCAGAAGCTTACAGATGTTTGTATAGCTGCCGCAGGTCGTGTTCTGCGTACGGTACAGGTTCATGTTGAAGAAGAGTTCAGTGCAGAGAGATCCGTAACCGAAGAGGATATTTTTTCGCTGAATACACAGGGTATCGAATCAGCTTATAACGAGTTTAACAATGATGAAGATGATTCGATACGGGATATGAATTTCTACTGTGTCGGCTACTCAGTAGTCAGATATTATCTGAACGGATATCAGATGGGTAATCTGGAGGGCCATAATGCACGGAAGATAGGCTGTGATCTCATAGCGACATTTCTTCCCGATGATGTAGTTGACGGTCTGTATAAAGCTGTGGCCATTGCAGATCTTAATGTTGCAAATATTACTTTGGAGCCCATTGCAGCTATTTCTCTGGCCATTCCCGAGATGTACAGGATGCTGAATATCGCCCTTGTCTATGTCGGTGCAGGTACAAGCGATATTTCCATTACCAAAGACGGTACTATTGTGGCTTTCGGCATGATCCCCAAAGCCGGAGATGCGATCACCGAAGCAGTTTGTCAACATTGTCTGGTTGATTTCAATACTGCCGATCAGATCAAAAAAGATGCCGAAAACTCCGATAAAGTTGTCTATAAAGATATCATCGGTCTTGAGCAGAGCATTAACGTCGAAGACCTTGCAAAAGCGACCGAACCTGTAATAAACGAAATGGCGGATCTGGTTGCTGCCAAGATCAAGGAGTTAAACGGTGATAAATCCGTCAGTGCCGTATTCGTAGTGGGCGGCGGTGGCCGTATGAAAGGCTATACCGATGCCTTAGCCGAACGATTGGGCCTATTGCCCGAGCGTGTGGCGATCAGGGGCCGTGAAGTGATGAGCAAGATCATATTCCAGCATGAAGATCTGACTATTGATTCACTGCTTGTTACACCCATAGGTATCTGCTTAAGCTATTATGATCAGAGTAATAACTTCATCTATGTAAGCTTTAACGGTCGCAGCGTGAAGCTGTATGACAACGGCAAATCAACGGTTATAGATGCTGCTATGCAGGCTCAGTTCTCCAATGAGGATCTTTTCCCGAAGAGGGGTACGCCTCTGCATTACTCTGTAAATGGCGTTGCTCGCATGCAGCGTGGAGAACCGGGAGAGAGTGCCCAGGTATTTGTCAACGGTGCCGCTGCAGATATCCATACCGAGATCAAGGACAAGGATCAGATCAAGGTAATTGAATCCACTGCAGGTAATCCTGCGCACCTTGAGATCGGACAGATCCCCGAATACGGTTCGACAATGGATATCGTGATCAACGGACAGACCATTTCGCTGCCGAAGTTCGCATCCGTCAACGGTGAGCTTCAGTCCGAATACTATGAGATAAAATCCGGCGATGATATCCATATGGTTGATTTCTATACCGTTTCCCAGGTCATTGAATTTATGGATGTCGTGCTCAATCCTCAGATGAATGTCTATGTAAACAACAAAAAAGCGGATATGGATACTCCCATATATGCGAATTTTGATGTGGTATGGACACTTGAAGAACTTAAGCTGGATGATTATGAGAGTGACAGTGAATTCGACAAATTGCCTGACGGTGATGAAGATATAGAATATAAGCGGCCCGAAGAAAGCGAAGCATATGAAACCACTTTTGCCGACAGACACGAAGGCAATGCAACATATGAAGAAGAAGCTGCTGAAGAAGATGCCGATTCCGATGACAGTAAAGCTGAAGGATCGGAAACCAATACCTCCAAGAGTCTCGCAGATGCCGGTATAGTACATGACATCACCGTTGAAGTAAACGGAGAACCGGTCATTCTTTCAGGTAAAGCCGAATATGTATTTGTAGATGTATTTGCATTTATAGATTTCGACCTTTCGACTCCGCAGGGCAGTGCGGTCGTTACCACTCTAAACGGTCACGATGCCCAATATATGGAAAATATTGACGAAGGCGACAAGATCGAAGTGTATTGGCAGAAATAACGGTGATCTGACATGAGAATCTGCCCTATAGCAAGTGGATCCAGCGGAAATTGCATATATGTAGGTTCGCAAAACACCCATTTGATAGTGGATTGCGGTATATCCGGCAAAAAGACCACAGCCGGGATCAATTCACTTGATCTCTCCATGGATGATATCTCGGGCATACTTATAACTCATGAGCACAGCGATCATATCGGCGGGCTTGGGGTACTGGCCCGTAAGTACGGTATACCGATCTATACCACCTCACTCACTGCCGATGCGATACTTAATTCGTCCTGGGTGGGCAGGATCGATCATACTCTGTTTAATGATGTATCTCCCGACAAACCTTTTATGATCGGCGACATAGAGATCAATCCGATGCGGGTTTCGCATGATGCGATAGATCCGGTCGCATACAGATTTAAGTGTGGAGATAAAAAGAGCGCTATAGTCACTGACCTCGGTTTCTATAACGACTATATCGTTGACGCACTTCAGGGACTCGATGTATTGATGATTGAATCCAACCACGATGTAAATATGCTTCAGGTCGGTCCTTATCCTTATCCCCTCAAACAGCGTATTCTGGGTGACAGAGGACATCTTTCAAACGAGAATGCGGGCAAACTGTTAAGCAGAGTGCTCCATGATAACATGAAGCATATTATACTTGGTCATCTGAGCCATGAGAACAATATCCCGGAATTGGCTTTTGAGTCAGTCCGGATGGAGATCACCGCAAGTGATACTCCCTATAATGGAGGAGATTTTCCCCTTACTGTCGCCAGGCGAAGCGAACCGACATCATGTGTTAACTTTTAAATATAATACTTAGCGGACAATATACGCTGCACCATAAGGAGTACATAAATGGAAAAAGTAATAATCACCGTAGTCGGAAAAGATACTGTCGGAATCATTGCCAGAGTATGTACATATCTGGCCGATAATCATATCAATATCCTTGATATATCTCAGACTATAGTTTCGGGATATTTCAACATGATGATGGTTGTGGATATGGGTACCAGTGACAAGAAGTTCGCGGACCTTGCCGATAATCTGGATGCCATAGGTGAGGATATAGGAGTGGTCATACACGCTCAGAAAGAAGAGATCTTTGATATGATGCATCGCATCTAATGTACATGAAATTATAAACCGGAGCGGATTATGATCAACTTATTTGAAGTAAATGAAACAAACAATATGATAGAAAAAGATAATCTGGATGTGCGTACCATTACGCTCGGATTATCATTATTGGACTGTGCAGACAGTGATATAGACAAGGTATGCGATAAAATCTACGATAAGATCACGCATAAAGCAGAACACCTGGTAGAAACAGGAGAAGAGATATCAAGAGAGTTCGGTATTCCGATCGTAAACAAAAGGATAAGCGTTACCCCGATCAGCCTGATCGGAGGCGGTGCTGCCCGGAATACAGATGATTTTGTTAAGATAGCCAAGACTCTTGATAAGGCGGCCGGAACTGTAGGTGTTAATTTCCTTGGCGGATATTCGGCTTTGGTCAATCAGGGTATGACTCATGCCGATGAGCTTTTGATCCGGTCGATCCCCGATGCATTATCACAGACAGAACTGGTATGCAGTTCGGTAAATCTGGGTTCTACCCGCGATGGCATCAATATGGATGCCGTGCGTCTGATGGGTGAGATCATATTGGATACAGCTCGAAACACTGCTGACAGAGATTGCCTCGGATGTGCCAAGCTTGTAGTCTTTACGAATGCTCCCGATAATAATCCTTTTATGGCTGGTGCTTTCCATGGCGTGACTCAGCCCGATGCTGTAATAAATGTCGGTGTAAGCGGCCCCGGTGTTGTTAAATATGCACTGTCAAAAGTCAGAGGAGCTGATTTCGAGACACTGTGTGAAACTATAAAGAAGACTGCATTTAAGGTAACCAGAGTTGGACAGCTGGTAGCCAAAGAAGCATCCCGTATGCTGGATGTTCCGTTTGGAATAGTAGATCTGTCTCTGGCACCTACTCCGGCGATCGGCGATTCGGTAGCCGATATACTGTGTGAGATGGGCCTTGAATATGCCGGAGCTCCCGGTACGACAGCCGCTCTTGCGATGCTCAATGACCAGGTTAAGAAGGGCGGTGTAATGGCCAGCTCTTATGTAGGCGGGTTATCGGGTGCTTTTATCCCCGTTTCCGAGGACCAGGGCATGATCGATGCGGTTGAAGCGGGTGCTCTGACTGTAGAAAAACTTGAAGCCATGACCTGCGTATGCTCTGTAGGTCTGGATATGATCGCTATCCCCGGTGATACCAAGGCTACTACAATTTCCGGTATCATAGCCGATGAGATGGCTATAGGCATGATCAATCAGAAGACCACTGCAGTCCGTGTGATACCCGTAATAGGAAAAGGCGTGGGAGATAAGGTTGAATTCGGAGGCCTGCTCGGTTATGCCCCCATCATGCCTGTAAATCAGTTCTCGTGTGATGCATTTATAAACAGAACGGGACGGATACCCGCCCCGGTTCACAGTTTCAAGAACTAAATCAGAGGATAACCTATCTCCTTTATCAGATTCTCAAGAACAATATAGTAGTTTTCGAATGTTTTGGAGCAGCATCCGGGATTATCGATCACGATGCCGGGACTTCTTAAACCTATCAAAGTGAAGCCCATTGCCATACGGTGATCATCATATGTCTGAATGATCGCCGGTTGAGGCTCCGAAGGGTAGATGGTTATTGAATCATCGCTCATTTCGGTACGTATACCCATACGCCCGAGCTCGGTTGCGATACCGTTCAGACGATCGGATTCCTGTTTACGTATATGTCCAACGCCTCTGATGGTTGTGGGAGAGTCGGCGAATACTGCCACACAAGCGAGAGTAATGGCCTGATCGGAAAAGGCGGACATGTCTATATCTATACCATGGATCACGCCATCTGCCGGAGGTCCGATCACCATTCCCACTTCCGTTTCAGAACCCGTACACCCCATATCAGTCAATGCACGTACGAATTGGAGATCACCCTGTATAGAGTCGTAATGTATACCTCTGACACCTATTTCAACGCCCAGAACTGGAGCCATCGCAAAAAAATATGCTGCTGCGGAGGCATCCGGTTCGATATCATATTTACTTCCCGTATACAACTGGCCGGAACGGATACTGTAGAAATGATCGGGTGCATAGACAGATACACCGAAATCGGACATCATGGCACAAGTCATTTCCACATAGGACATACCGTGTGTTCCTGTCACATCGATACGTATATCATGATCCGACAATACGGAAGATATAAGCAATGCACTTAAGAATTGAGAACTGTCACTGATATCGATGTTGATACGGTCTTTGCCAAAACCGACAGAAGTGAGAGTAAAAGGGAAATGTCCGGTTTCCGCATCAAATTCTATGACACATCCCAGTTCATTAAGAGCGTTGAGCAGAGGCTCCATAGGGCGCTTACGCATCTGTTCGGACGAATCAATGTGATATTTACCATGTGACACTCCGAGAGCCGCTGTCAGAAATCTTGCAGCCGTACCGGCACTTCCGACATTTAGATCGGCTGAAGCGGGCAGCCTTCCCGCACATCCTTTTACTTTTAAGTCTACATTTCCCGTAAGATCGACTTCTGCATGACCATCCTGATCGCCTGTGTTATCCGGAATGGCAGTCTCGCTGATATCTATGCCCAGACGTCGCATGCATTCAATGAAAACTCTGGAGTCCCCGGAAAGCAGAGCACCTTTTAAGACGGATTCCCCATCAGCAAGCGCAGCAATGAGCAATGCCCGGTTGGTTATGCTTTTGGAGCCGGGCACTGATACGAAAACGGGAGAAGTCAGTTTTTCGGTTTGGATCCTGTCCGCAATACAGGGTACGGAATATGTTTCAGTTGTCATCTTTGGAATGAATTGAATAGCCGTGATCCTTCATTATGCGTATTGCACTGTCTGTATGCTCTTTTTTATAGAATTCTATACGCAGGGCTCCTTCGGCAAATTCGCGATTATGATTGATACCTATATTCTTTATGTTGATGTCATGTTCGCTTAGCAGACCGGCTATGGTTGCAATGGAACCCGGTACGTCGGCAATGTCAACTGTGATCACGTACTGGGTCTTGATCGGGCCCGCATTAACGCTGGTAAACGATTCTCGGTAATCCCGGGCATGTTCAAAGAAATCGTGGATATCAGCCTCGGAATCAGTGTTGATCTGCCCCCGGATGATATTAAGCGAATCGATATATTTATCCAGAAGCGTTACTATGTTCGCTTTGTTGGTCATACATATCTGCTGCCAGATATCCGGTGAAGAAGAAGATATACGTGTTATATCTTTAAAACCGCCGGCAGCCACTGTTTTCATTATGGCATCGGGACTGTCTTCGTCATGGACCAGATTCACAAGTGCAGCACTTATTACGTGGGGCAGATGAGAGATGGCACCGGTAACATAATCGTGTGAAGCCGCATCCAGTATAAGCGGGATGGCACCTATTGCCTCTACGATACCGTGTAACTCATTCACACGTTCCTGTGACACCGATTCGGTCGGTGCAAGTATGTAATACGCATTTTCGAGAATTGACGGATCTGAATTGGCATAGCCGTATCTTTCGGAACCGGCCATAGGATGACCGCCGATAAAACGAGATTCAAGTCCCAGCTTGATAACTTCGGCAAGTATCGGGCTCTTGACGCTGCCCACATCGGTAATAATGGTCTTATTCCCTATATAAGGAGCGATATCGGAAAGCAGAGCATTATTATTCTCTACAGGAGCGCACAGAAACAGATAATCACATTCGGTAAGAGCTTCGTCTTTCAAGTCTATCGCCCTGTCAGCCGTATGATCACTGACCGCTGCATCGGATGTAGCCTTACTGCGGGTGTTTACGTATATACGGCAATTCGGGTAGACAGCCCTGAGTGCTTTGGCGATCGATCCGCCGATAAGTCCCAATCCTATAAAACCAAATGTGTACCCTGACATGTTTGTAAATACCTCATAAACTATATATTGTATAGACTTTCTCATAATATCATATTTGCTTAAAAAACTTGTATAAGCCATCCGATTTTAGTAAAATATATCCAATGGGGTTAAGATAAATTATCATTTTTTAGATAATTTGACCACAAATCAAATAAGGGTACACAGTGCCCGAGAACGGAGGGTTTCATGAATATCTACACAACTGACAAGATTCGTAATGTGGTTCTTTTGGGACATGGCGGATGCGGAAAGACAACGTTGACCGAAGCTATGGCCTATCTTGCAGGTCTTACTTCACGTATGGGTAAAGTTGAAGACGGCAACACCATTAGCGATTACGGTAAGGAAGAGCAGAAGCGAGGATTCTCTATCACCACATCCGTAGTACCGCTTGAGTGGCAGGATACGAAGATCAACATTCTTGATACTCCCGGATTCTTTGATTTCGTGGGTGAGGTTGAAGAAGCTGTATCCGCAGCAGATGCTGCTATCATCGTTGTATCGGGCAAAGCAGGTATTGAAGTGGGTACCGAGAAGGCCTGGGAGCTTTGCGAGAAATACAAGCTGCCCAGATTCGTATTCGTTACCGATATGGATATCGACAATGCTTCTTATAAGGATGTTGTAGAAGCTCTTACCGCCAAATACGGCAAGAAGATAGCTCCCTTCCATCTGCCTATCAGAGAGAGCGAGAAGTTCGTCGGATATGTAAATGTCATTGCAGAGCAGGCATACAGATGGGAAGGCAAAGAAGTAGTTCCC
>CAMONC010000052.1 GCA_946620235.1 uncultured Lachnospiraceae bacterium
CGGCTTCTTCGACCAGATGTCTGTTCTTAACACACAAAAAACCATCCTCGTGAAAGTATCCGTGATCGGCCTCAAAAGGCAGATTTGCAGTACGCGGAAAATCGATAAGCCTCTTGGACCTGAATCCGACCGAATTGCCGACTCTGCGCAATGTACCGTTGATATCCCTGTATGTAAAATCGTCATGCGGATCCGGCCAGGGAGCACCGATATAATCATAATCTAGGAATTCATCCCTGAAGCACTCCGGATGAACTATGAAGCCGTCATAGTGCACTATCATAGCATAATCAGTGTGTATATGATCACCCAGTTCATAGAGCATCTTGTAATTAAAATCATCTATAGTCCTGAGCTTGCTCGTATGATCGTATCTGATATTGCGTGGCAGATATACAGGTCTGAAGTGACAGATGAGAACAGCATCACCGAAATCGATACCGCGCATCGAATACTTCATGGCCTGTACGGTCTCATATACATTAACACTGGTCATAGCGACCAGTGTGACATTCTTTAATTGTAATCTGCCGTTTACATACTCCATAAATATATCTTCCGGATATCAGGAACTATACCTGCTCTTTATCCAATGTGGTCCGCTCTATCTTGCCTCCGTCCACTCTGTAGATAATATCGCAGTTTGCGATCGTACGCAGACGGTGCGCGATGATGATCAGTGTTTTACGCCCGTGGAATGAATCAATAGCTTCCATGATGGCTGATTCTGTATCAGTATCAAGTGCGGATGTGGCTTCATCGAATACAAGTATCTCGGGATCATGATACAGAGCTCTGGCTATGCCCAGTCTCTGTCTCTGCCCGCCGGAAAGGCGCACCCCGCGCTCTCCTATCGTGGTTTCCAGCTGCTCGGGCATCTCACTGATCAGATCATCGAGCTGAGCTTCCTTAAGCACCTGCCATACACGTTCGTTATCTATATCCGCAGGAGCTACACCAAAGGCAATGTTCTCACGTATGGAATCATCCGTAAGATATATGCTCTGAGGTATGTATCCTATGTGTGAAAGCCAGCTGGGGTAATTCTCGAATATATCCCTGCCATCACATGTGATACTTCCGCTCTGCACCTTAAGCAGACCGAGTAGTACATCTACCGCTGTTGATTTACCGGCTCCGGACGGGCCCATAACACCCACGGATGAACCTTTGGGAACCGTCATATCGGCATGATCGAGTATCAGCTTATCGGACTCCGGATATTTGTATACGACATCCTCCATGCGTATCTCTTTCTCAAGAGTGATCTCCGGTCCCAAAGCATCATCGTCAGATACAAAGTGACCGTGCTTCCTGTATGCGGAGAAATCCACATTATCGTATACATAGTTCACGCTGGGCTCATAATAAGCTATATTGCTCAGATAAGTGTTAACTCTGTTCACGGACGGAAGTAATCTCATGGCTGCGGCCGCAAAAGCGCTTATAGCCGGAACAAGAGTCGTCATGTCCGAACCCAGAATGATACATCCCGCTATATATGCCAGTATTCCCGATATGCAGAATGTTTCAAGGAAAAGTCTTGGTGTGTTGTTTAACACCATGTATTTACTGAGGATGTCTGCGTTAATGTCGGAATACTCACCGAAACTCGATGCAAAATAATGCTCTTTATGCAGGATCTTGACATCCTTGATGCCGTATATAGACTGGAGTCTCCACTTACCCATACGACTCTGAAGCTCCTGAGTTCTGGATCCGAGTCTGTTAAGGATAGGTCTGAAAACCTTCGTGATGATCACTGTCAGAACAAGCATGATGCACAACAGGAGCAGTGTCATCGAAGGGTTGGATATCAGCAGATACATAAACAGGACCACGGAAACCATCAACTCCGTGAAAAGCATTATAAACTGCAGGATCACAGTGAACACCTTGGGAACATCACCGTCTATAACACGGAAAATAGTGGGTATATCCGCATTCAGATAGAACTCATAAGGACGGTTTAAGTATTCTTCCAGCATATAGCTGATGGTTATGGACTGGTTATTGTTTACGAACTTTGCCTGGATATAAGTCTCCATAAGGAGATATCCGTTTTTCACAAAGTAGATGACTATGATCGTGCCGATCAGGAACAATATGCATTCATTCGGGGACTCGAAGTGAACAACTCTGTCCAAAAGAACTATGTATGCGTTCTTCATCAGCAAATCGGGATACATGACGCCTTCAACTATAGGCATGATCAAACTCAGACCCAGCATTTCAAGCAAAGCCCCTATAAATATCAGAACACACAGCCCGTATATCTTGCGTCTTTGGTCTTTGGTCAGTATATGAAAAACTTTCTTAAGTATCTGAAGCATATTTTATTTCCTTTTTGCCGCCCTTTTTTCCTTTATCGGAATGATATATCTGTCGTTGATCCACATGGTAACAAGATAGAGCCCGGCAGAACGAAGGTATATCTTCAACTTGCGGTATTCATTCAGTTTTGCGATCGGACAGGAATAAATCTCTTCAAATCTGCCTACACCGCTCTTAATGTGTTCATCCAGCAACTTACGATGCTCGTCCCTGTCAGGATCATCACTGCGCGAAACGGCCGTATAGTAAACAAGCAATCTCTTATACAGCAGATAGTCCGAAATAAGAGCCAGATCATGACGTCCCTGTTCTTCGAGATAACGTGATCTGTCGAACAGATTGGGGATCAGATCCGTGTATGTATGCGGATTGATACCCGCATTGGTCTGGGAATCACTGCGATCCCTCGTGTAGTTATAATATGCCGTATCCAGATATACGCTCTTTACCGATCTGTCTATGAGATAAAAGGTATAGACCATATCCTCATACCACATTTCCGGAAAGCGTAAACCCTCGGTCAATTCTTTTTTATAGAGCTTATTCCATACGGCATTCTGGATAAGGAACCTTTCATCCTCCTTGAGGAATTGCTCCATCAGCTGTCGGCCTTCATATATGTGTTTCTTACCGGTAGAACCGTCAATGACATGATCGTCAAACACCTGACGATATCTGCATACGCACATATCCGCATCCGCTTCCCGCAACGCTTCGAGCATGGACTCGATCATATCGGGTTCCATCGCATCGTCACCGTCTATCCAGCAGATATACGATCCTGTCACGGCATCCAGGCAGGCATTTCTCGCTGAAGGAATTCCGCCGTTGGGCTTATGTATAACTTTGATGCGGTCATCATTTGCAGCATACTCGTCGCATATGGCTCCGGATGAATCGGTGGAACCGTCATCGACCATGATTATCTCAAGATCTCGATAAGTCTGTGCGAGTACGGATTCTATGCTCCTGCGCATATATGACTCTATATTATATACTGTCATGCATACCGATACTGTCATGTCCGTGCTTCCTTCAGTACCAGGAATGCCGCCATATTGCCTCTTTTACCGCCCGATGCCCTATGTGAAAATAGCATATCGGAATGGTCATATGTGCATAAACCCGACAATTCTATATGGTCTTCACTTATGCCTGCGCGTATCATCATGATACGGTTTGCTTCCCACAGGTCGAGCTGGTATTTACCGGGCTTAACACCGGCTTCACATATCCGATCAGACTTTTCGCCGAAAACCCGCACAAATTCCTGTGCAACCTCTTCACTCACTTCATAATTCGCCTTGCTGATCGACGGACCGATCGCTGCATATATATCAGCAGGATCCGAGCCAAATGCTTCGGACATGGCTCTGACAGTCACTCCCGCCATGCCGGCTACCGTACCTCGCCATCCCGAATGCGACAAACCTATCGCACGTCTGACGGGATCAACAAAATATAACGGAACACAATCAGCATAGAACGTAGCCAAAGCGATACCGGGGATGTCTGTTATGAGACCGTCCACATCTGTATAACCCTGATCATGGAGACATCCGTCATCATATACCATATCACCGGTCACTCTCACAACATTGGTCGTGTGTGTCTGATGAGTACGCACAATATGATCCACACCCACGCCTATCACGGGAGCTATGAGTCTGTAGTTTTCTTCAACTCTCTCCGGTTCGTCGCCGTTCGTGAACGCCAGATTCATTGAACTGTGATATCCGGTGCTGACTCCGCCCTCTCGTGTAGTAAATACATCCGTAACGCACCCGAGCTTATCAAGAGACTCAAATGTCAGATATTTGATTTTTCCGGATTTGTGTTCGATCATCTAATTCTGTCTGGGAATGTAGTCGTATGCATTCTCTATCCAATCTATCTTATCGCCGTCTATCGCGATCACATCATATCTGACCTGTTTATCCGTGCCGATATGATGCTCCATCATATAATAATCAGAGACACGGCATATACGATACTGTTTACGTATATCCACAGCTTCCGCCGCATACCCGGCAGTCGCACCGGACCTGTATTTCACTTCAAAGAATACCAGTACATCACCGTCATATCCGATGATATCTATTTCACCGTATCTGGTTCTGTAGTTATATGTAATACCTGTTATATGATTCGCATGCAGGAAAACTCCCGCCTGCTCTTCATGTCTGGTACCGGTCTTTCTCGTGTTCATATCTTACTGCTGTGTTTCGGATCACCTGAGCTTAACGGAATGAGCGGCATCGATCTTCTTTTTGATCTTATCCATCGAATCAACGAATACAAGTATCTCAGCCACCACTTCATAGAGCTCGGGAGGGATCATCTCCCCTATTTCCAGCTTGGACAATGTCTCGGCAAGTTCTCCGTCCTGATGGACCGGAACCTTGTTTTCTTTTGCTTTTTCTATGATCTTCTCGGCCAGTTGACCGCGTCCGGAGGCCAGGACAACCGGAGCTTCCTGTTCGGGATCATATTCAAGCGCTATGGCTGTTTTGATCTTGGATGATTTATCCTTAGCCATCTAAGCCCTCGCATCAAAATTGGATATCGATACCGGAACCGCGGATTTATTGTCTTCCACGATCTCCTTCATAATATTGGTCATTTCCTCACGCTTGGATATCTCGGATGTGCATGAGTAACCGCGACGTTCGATACGCTCATTCAATTCGTCTATATGCGCAGCTATCAGATCCAGTGCCTCGTCATCCGGCAGATAGAAATGCGTATTCACATGATTGGATGCGTTCATGGTCACATATACATCAGTCGGTCCCAGATTATCCATATCCAGATGAAGCAATGCACTGACCTGTCCGTCAGGAGATGCCATATGCTTCTTGTTACTGTAAACATACAATTCCCCGTGAGCGTCATTTCCTGACAGCTTCATGGGCAGCTGGATATAGTTAAACATGTTATTAAGCTCATTCATGAAGTTCATGTTTTTAGACAGGTCATTTACACTTTCGGCCAGAGGTGTATCGGATTTTGCCTGAGCATTAAGTGCGTTGAGTATCCTGCCCGTCTGCTCCGTCATACGACGATACAGATCGGCAACCTGCTTATCCTCACCTACCTGTCCGGGAGTCAGCTTCCACTGATTATTCAGGGCAGTCTGCATGATCGTACTCATGGGTTTGGATTGAATGAGTTTAAGAACACCGTCCATATGCGCACGCGTGTTTACGTCATGAGCAGTATTAAGAGCATCCTTCAAAGTCTGTGCATTTACGGAATCGGACTTAAGCGCATTAAGAAAGTCCAGTCCGGCAGATCCGGAACTCTGAGGTTGCGCCGGTTCATTTTCCGAACGGGCTTCCACCGTCTTATCCGGAGTCTGTTCCTGCGGTTGAACTTTACCTTCGGCTCCTTCGGGCATATCCGAGATCACAACTTTGCCGTCCTGCAGGACAGTAACCTGAGCTGCATCCTGTCCCTGCCCGCCCGTTTCAGCGGCAATCTCCGTATCGGCCGCGGCTTCCCTGGCTCCGGCAGCGGAATTTACCAGATCATCTATAATGAACATCACGTCATTGAGTGATACTTCTCCGTTTGCCATGCTCTGTGCAAAAGCCGGATCTATACCGTTCTCCGAAAGCAGGTTGGCCAATTCATTCAACTCACTTCCGTTCAAGACAGTATTGATAGGTGCTTCCATTCCGCTCATGGCGAGTTCCGAGTCGGTCATCTGCTCTATAGCGCCCTGACCGGTAAATATATCCAGCAGATCCCTGGTCATATCGATCGCAGTGGAAACATCTCCATCCGCTATCATGGACTGAACCGTCTGGGGAACCATATCCATGATCTCATTCACGGCCGCACTCACCTGATGCTCGTATCCCTGATATGCATGGAATTGCTGTATATTATCGGGAGTCGGTTGAATCCCAAGTGACTTAAGCATGACTCCGTCACTGATATCCGAATCGGGAATACCCATCAGAGACTGCGACATACGCATAAGCTCTTCTTTGCCGATCGACAGTCCCCTCTCCATCATGGAATTGACCATCTCCAGATTACGGGCATCGATCTGCATACCTGCATTCATCAATGCGGTATTCAACGAACTGCTTGTATCGGTATTGGTGAGTAGCGGGGACAGAGTGACCCCGTTATTATCAGAGCTCAGGACAGTAAATGTTACCGTACTGCCGACAGGCAGATCTGCGGCTATATCCATTTTAGCAGTGATCACGGAATCACCGCCCATGGATATCTGTACCTCTCCCTCCGATCGGGAGACGATCTGTCCGGTAATCGTATCGCCACCGCTTAGCTGCGACATAGAGCCACCGGTAGAGGTTTGAGGAGAAGACTGACCACCGGTCTGAGGTGATATCTGAGCACCTATGCCCTGCTGAGTATTCAGTTGAGTGGGGCTTATACCATTAATAAACATACTTTATGATCAGTTCGGGGTCACAAGTCTATACGAAATTACCTATGAAGCTTCTCCTGTGGATCGGAGTGGGGCCCAGATTTTTAAGAGCCTCTATATGAACTGCTGCTCCATATCCCTTGTTGGATGCAAAACCGTATCCCGGATATACACTGTCATATTCGACCATCATACGGTCTCTGGTAACTTTCGCTACAATGCTGGCTGCGGCTATGCTCATCGATTTCGCATCGCCTTTTATGATCGGGATCTGTCTGATGTCTCCCCCGGGAATGGTCACCGCATCATTAAGCAACAGACCGGGTTTCGGATCAAGTTTTGAAATGGCCTCTCTCATCGCTTCATAAGTGGCATTCAGGATATTAATCTCATCTATTCTTTCACAGGATGCCTGACCGATACCGACACTCACTGCCTGATCCATGATCACATCATAGAGTTCCTCTCTCTTAGACTCAGAGAGCTGCTTGGAATCATTGATATAAGGGATCCTGGCTCCCTTCGGCAGAATAACCGCACCTGCAACTACAGGACCTGCAAGCGGCCCTCTGCCCACTTCATCGATACCGCATATATACTCATATTCGGAGTATTTCTCCTCATATTGAGCCATCGTCTCAAGCCTGTCGAGTTCTTTAATGTATTTATCGTATCTTTTCCGGGCACTCTCCAGTTCTTTTTGAACGGATGCCCGCTCATCGGACTCATACCGGCTTATTATTTCGGGCAGTTTTGCCGGATCCGTCGCTTTAAGCTCTTTTTTTATATCAGCGAGTGACAGACTCATTTGATATCAGCAACCTTTCCGGCATTGTGCAGTGGCCATATCCGTACCCATGCCCTTCCTACTATGATATCTCTGTCTATATTTCCGACCTGTGCCACGCGGGAATCGGCGGAATTATTTCGATTGTCTCCGAGTACAAAAAACTCATCTTCACCCAGTGTTATCGGTGCTGCCGCTATTCCGGGATCTTTGATCGTTTCGTATCCGTAATGCTCCTCGATCTGATTGCCGTTTATATATATGGCACCCGTATTGTCTATCTGAACAGTCTCTCCGGGCAGGCCGATGATACGCTTAACATAGTAAGTATTGTCCTTATGAGTATATTTAAACACTATGACATCGAATCTCTCGGGATCATTAAAGCGGTAAGTCAGCTTATCAACCAGCAGATTATCACCATCCTGCAATGTATCTTCCATCGAGACTCCGTTGACCAGTGTTCTCTGCCCTACGAAATGTACAAACATATAAGACAGGAACAGAACTATCAGCAGATAGATCGATATCGACAAAAATTCCTTCAGCTTCTCATTTCCACTCATGGTGCTACCTCCAAGCTTATTTTTCCAAGCCTTCCTGATCTGAAATCATCGAGCAGACCTTTACAGGCTCTTGTATAATCATATTCTCCGCCCTTTCCGACGCATCCCAGCCGGGCGGCTACCGAATCCATGTCCTGACCTCCGTAGCGGTCTTCCAGGGCATTCGGGTAATGCTTTTGCAGATGATCAAGCAATATCCCGCACAATTCGTCTATACTCAAGACCTCATCGTTGATTGAGCCGATCAACGCCAGGGATCGACCCACGGCCTGATCTTCGAATTTGGGCCACAGTATTCCGGGTGTATCCAGAAGTTCCAACTGTTTATCTATACGTATCCACTGGGCTCCTTTGGTCACACCGGGTTTATTCCCGGTTTTGGTGCTGGCCTTGCCTGCAAAGGAATTGATAAATGTTGACTTACCGACATTCGGTATACCGGCAACCATAGCCCTGATGGGTCTGTTCTTGATCCCTTTGGCCCGGTCACGCTCTATCTTGGCCGCACATGCCTGCCTGCACTGTGCCCGGATATTATCCATATTCCGGTTTACTCGCGAATCCAAAGGTATACATATCATACCCTTTTCCTCAAAGTGGGACTTCCATCCCTGTACCGCATCGGGATCGGCCAGATCGGACTTATTCAATATCACGATCCTTGATTTACCCGAAGCCAGCGTATCTATATCCGGATTGCGAGAGCTTAAAGGTACTCTGGCATCAAGAAGCTCTATGACCAGATCGATGAGCTTAATATCATCCTTCATCTGTCTCAGAGCTTTGGTCATATGACCGGGGTACCATTGTATATTCATGATCTATTCCACCAGGCTGACACGCCCGTCTTTACCGGGTATGACCAGCCATGCCTTGCCAATGATGTCGGCCCTGTTCACGGGACCTATGTTGCCCGATCTGGAATCCTCCGAACTGTTCCGGTTATCGCCTAAAACGAAGTATTCTCTTTCTCCCAGCACGATCGGAGTCTCTGCCATACCCGCATCCTCCATATAGTCATATGCATCCTGGGATTCTGCGACATAGCCGTCTACATACAGTCTGCCATCAATGATCTGAACGGTCTCTCCCGGGAGAGCCACAACTCTCTTGGTATAGTAGTGGGTATTCGTATTGCCGTATGGTAGAAAGACCACCACATCACCGCGCTTGGGAGATGAAACCATATATATGAATCTGTTGATAAGTATCTGGCTGGATGCCGGAAGCGATTCCTCCATGGAATCACCGATCACTCCTGTCCGGCTGCCGAATACATAGGTTATGCCAAATGCCAGAAAAACGGTTATAAGAGTAGCCGCTAAAAGCTCGATCATCCCTTTGACCGATTCCTTATTCAGTTTCCTTTCTTTACGATAGAAAGTGAGTCCCTTGGTCTTGGCCATAACTAATTTATTATACCATATACCATACAAAAAAGGCACCCGAACGGGTGCCTCTTCGCCTGATCATTTGATCATTTAACTTTCTCTTTAACCTTGGCAGCCTTGCCGATTCTGCCGCGCAGATATGTCAGCTTAGCTCTGCGGACTTTACCGGATCTTACGATCTCAACCTTCTCAACGAGGGGTGAGTGTACAGGCCATGTCTTCTCAACGCCTACGCCGTTGGAATTCTTACGTACGGTAAATGTCTTTCTTGAGCCGGTACCCTGAACCTTGATGATGGTTCCCTCGAATACCTGGATCCTCTCACGGTTACCCTCTTTGATCTTACCGTGAACTTTAACGGTATCACCTACATTGAGCTCGGGCACGTTCTCTTTAAGCTGCTCGTTCTCAATTTCTCTTATAATCTCGCTCATTATGCTCCTCCTTGTTATTGAAACGTTTCCTCCGGATGCGATGCAACGTATGCATCATACAGATCCGGCCGTCTTGATTTAGTCCTTTTCAGCGATTCGTTGTGCCGCCACACATCGACCTTTGCATGATCACCGCTCAGGAGAATCCCGGGTACTTTTTTCCCCATCCACTCTTCCGGTCTGGTGTACTGCGGGTATTCCAGCAGACCGTCCGAGAAGCTCTCCGCATCGGTACTGTCTTCATTATGCAAAACTCCCGGTATATGCCTCGAGATAGCGTCTATCATGACCATGGCAGGAAGCTCGCCGCCCGTAAGTACATAATCACCGATCGATACATAATCCGTAACTATGGCCTCCAGGACTCTCTCATCCACTCCCTCATAGTGACCACAGAGAAAAACTATGTGTTTTTCACAAGCCAGTTCACATGCCATATCCTGGTCAAATGTCCTGCCCTGCGGTGTCAGATAAATGACACGATCTGCGGGCTGTTCATCAACCAGCGCCTGATAACAGTCATATATGGGCTGTGCCTGCATCAGCATCCCTGCTCCGCCGCCGTACGTATAATCATCAACTCTGCCGTGCTTGTTATCGGTATAATCACGGATATTCACAGCACGTATATCCAGCAGTTCATTCGCCGCAGCTCTGGCAAGTATCGATACATTCACCCCTGCTTCTATCATCTCAGGAAAAAGGGTCATAACGCTGAATCTGGTCATTTCAGCCCCTCCATAACATGAACATGCATTATGCCCGCTTCCATATCAACATCTAAAATACAGTCTTTTATGGCCGGGATAAGCAGTTCATTGCTTCCCTGATCTATGACATACACGTCATTGGCACCTGTTTCAAGTACATCCTTGATCTCACCGAGTTCCTCGCCCGTATCGGAAATACATTTGAGGCCTATCAGATCGGCTACGAAGTATTCGTCTTTTCCAAGCGGTACCGCGTCGCTTCGATCTATGGTGAGTGATGCTTTTCTCAAAAACTCAACCTCATTGATGTCATCATATTCCTCAAAACTGAGTATTACGAACTGTTTAAAGAATTTGACACTCTTTACATGAAGTTCAAGCTTTTCTTTTCCGGTATCGGCGGTCACGGTTTTCAGTTTTTTAAACCTGCGTACATCATCCGTAGTGGGATATACCTTTACCTCGCCGCGTATACCGTGAGTCGATGTGATGACTCCTATCTGAAATCTGTCTGTCATTCGACTATTTCCACATCTACCCTTCTGTTGTCGGAAGTAGAAGCCGCTTTCACAACAGAACGTATCGCTTTAGCTATTCTGCCCTGTTTGCCTATGACTTTACCCATATCGGATTCCGCTACATGAAGCTTCACAGTCAGATTCTTACCTGACTCTTCTTCAGTAACCACCACCTCATCGGGCTTGTCCACAAGCGCCTTGGCAATTACTTCTACCAATTCTTTCATGCCGGTCACCTCTTATATGATCCCGGCAACTTTGAACAGCTTGGATACCACTTCGGTGGGCTGAGCTCCGTTGGCGATCCACTTCTTGGCTTCTTCTTCATCTACCTTGAATGTGGAAGGATCGGTATTAGGATTGTATGTACCTATCTCAGCAATGAATCTTCCGTCACGGGGAGATCTGGAATCAGCAACCACTACTCTGTAGTAAGGCTCCTTTTTCTTACCCATTCTTCTTAATCTGATCTTTACTGCCATGTTTTACCTCCATATGATTTATTAAAATAAACCGCCAAGTCCGCCGAAACCGCCCGGCAGTTTAAATCCACGTTTTCCGGCTCCGCCCATCTGTTTCATCAGTTTCTGAGATTGTTCAAACTGCTTGATGAAACGATTGACTTCGCTTATATCCAACCCTGCGCCCCTTGCTATACGATGTTTGCGTGAAGGAGTGAGGATCTTGGGATCCGATCTCTCTGCAGGTGTCATGGACAGCACTATGGCTTCCATATGACTCATCTGCTTCTCATTGGCCACTGACTCCAGGTCCACGCCCTTAATCTGTGATCCCATACCCAGCATACCAAGGATTGATGACAGACCGCCCATATTACGCATCTGCTTCATGCTCTCAAGATAATCGTTGAAGTCGAACTTCCCCTTCTTCATACGATCGGCCATATCTTTGGATGCGGCCTCATCTATATCAATATTCTCCTGGGCCTTATCTATCAGGGTGAGCACATCACCCATGCCGAGTATACGGCTCGTCATCCTGTCAGGATAGAAAGGCTCCAGATCAGAGAGCTTCTCACCCATACCGACGAACAGTATCGGCTTGCCGGTAACGGCTTTAACGGATAATGCTGCACCGCCTCTGGTATCGGAATCACTCTTCGAGAGTATGACACCGTCTATGCCGATCTGTGTATCAAAATCTCCGGCTACATTTACGGCATCCTGACCGGTCATCGCATCGACAACAAGTATCGTCTGATGAACAGGGACCTCTCTCTTGATGGTCTTGAGCTCATCCATCATCTCCTCGTCTATATGGAGACGACCGGCCGTATCAATTATGAGAACATTATAGTTCTCAGATGTGGCTTTATCATAAGCTGCCTTTGCGATCTCTACGGGGCTGACCTGATCTCCCATCGAAAAGCAGTCAACCTCCTGCTTCTTCGCATTGACCTCCAACTGCGTAATAGCAGCCGGCCTGTATGTATCGCAGGCTGCAAGAAGAACCTTCTTACTCTTGAGTTTCATCTTGCCTGCCAGTTTGGCAGCGGTGGTAGTCTTACCTGCACCCTGAAGGCCGCACATCATGATGACCGTAAGGCTCTTACCGGGCTCATATCTGATATCGGTAACCTCGGAACCCATCAGATCAGTCATCTCATCGCGTACGATCTTGATGACCATCTGTGCCGGATTCAAACCGTTCAGAACCTCTTCACCGACAGCCTTTTCCTCAACGGATTTAACGAACTGTTTAACTACCTTAAAGTTAACATCCGCTTCAAGTAAAGCCATGCGCACCTCTTTGAGTGCAAGCTTCACATCTTCTTCCGAAAGGCGGCCTTTGCCTCTCAGGTTCTTGAATATATTCTGAAGTTTATCTGTAAGTCCCTCAAATGCCATGTATATTACAGAAGGTCCTTGATCTCTTCACACAGCCTGTATTCTTCGCTGTCGGCTGTCGTCAATGCTTCCAGGTGCTCTATACGCTTACGGATCTCTCCGAATCTCCTGACCAGTCCCAGGCGGGCTTCATAATCCTCCAGGATACGGTCGGTACGCTTGATCATATCATGTACCGCCTGACGGCTGATGTTCATCTCATCGGCTATCTCTCCCAGAGAGAGATTCTCATATACTACGGACTCGTACACATTACGCTGATGCTCGGTAAGCAGCTCACCGTAGAAATCATATAAAATACCCTGTTGTACTATCTTTTCCATATGTACGATTCCGATCCGGGCGGGTGTAAAGTAATACTGCTTTATACGCGCACATATGCTATAGTACTACAGGGCATTATGGGTGTCAAGTATTTTATCTTGATATGATATTTTGTTTTTTATACAGCTCCAATCTCAAGATATCCGATAAGTTTACCGAGATCGAACTCGTTCATGATACCCGTATTGGGATCGTAGAACTTCCCGTCGAATGTAACCAGATAGTGACTGTAACGTCCCATCTTCTCCATCAGGATCGCACACTTGGGCAGCTCACACTCACGTCCCAGAGTATATACCAGCGTCGAAGAATGAGGGATGCCAAGATAATCCAGAGTAGTGATCATCTTGGCCATGTTGGCCTGCCATTCACGACAGTGCATCAGATCACATGCTTCATCCAGAGATACCCCTGCGATCATGGCTACGGCTGCCTGTCCGCAGAGACCGTCCCAGGGCTGTGTCACCAGATCCACATGATCCACCTTGCGGATGGGGTTCGCTTCCCAGTAAGGAGAATCCGATATATCCAGATTATTTCCGACGATCTGAAGCGATACTGTGTACTCTTTTCCAGGTTCCACGGAATTGATGATATCATCGGATATCGGTATATCATAATATCCCTGCCCCCTGGATTCCATATTGCAAGTGAAGCATATATCGTCGAAACATACTCTGACAGGAGCCTTGCCTACAACTTCGCATACTTCCCATACATTAAAAGGCACCGCCATCATATTGGCTGTATCTCTGAACTCAACTTTACTTTTAAACTCGTACTTCATACTATCCCCCTTTACTTTATCAAAACGCTATCTTAAAAATCTGATATTGATATCCACATTACCCGAGATACCATCCACTCTGCCGGTATCGGTATATTGCCATATATCCATCTCATACGGAAAATACGGTGTATCGGTGTATCCCGCAAACCATTTACTGTAATCCTCCAGCTGTTGCATATCCAGCATCAGCAGAAAGGTCTTAAGATTACCGTATATGCATACATCATAACCTGCTTCGCGGATAGTGTCCAAAAATGTGATGGCATACTCCGTCCTCTCACTCATGGACAACGAATTACCTCTGCCGTCATCTCCACCTACAAGCTCTACATCCAGAACCACCGGGCACTGAATATCATATCCTTCAATATGATCCAATACATACTCGGCTTCATCTAAGGCTTCGGCATTGGATGTTGCCTGAGTCAGGAAATATACACCTGCCTTAAGTCCGTGATCCAGGGCACCTTCTATGTTGTCTTCGAAGGTATCGTCCGCCATGATCTCACCCTTGGAATATCCTCTGTATCCCAATCGTATGATCGCCGCATCGATCCCGGCACCACTCACCTTGCTCCAGTTGATCTTCTCCTGGAATTTGGATACATCTATCCAGGTTTCGGTCCTGCATATATCTCCGATATACTCTATACGTCCGCTGTCATTTGTAATGAAATCTCTGTCTCTGAAGGGATGATGCTGAAGGCTGTCCAGTATCGGAAAGAAGATCACTTCTTCATGGTCGACAACGATCAGCTCCTCCGGGAAATACTCCTTAAGAGTTTCCATGGAATTATCCGTATCAAGAAGCGTGGATTTAATATCGGAGAGAAGCTCTATCTCTCCCGCAGACTTGCCTTCATTAAAGGCATTATCCTCAGCAGCGGCTATCATGGCATCAGCTGCAGATCTGCTTAAATACGGATCCTCGGGATCGGTATAAACATCAACTTCAGCCTGCAGTTCTTCCGCTTTCTGCTGAAGACGATAATATTTCACCAGCATTATCATGGAAAAAGTGATCGCGGCCAGGGCTATCACACACAGAATGAATTCCATGATATATGACAGA
>CAMONC010000053.1 GCA_946620235.1 uncultured Lachnospiraceae bacterium
TGATGCTCTCGCCGGAGACCTGAGTATCGATGAGGATATGAAAGCGTGTAATGCTCGTATCGGTGACCTTTCCCGAACGATAAATAAATCGCAGAAGGCTGTTAAGGACATAGATAATGAGATCAGTGATCTGCGCGAGAAATACGGCGTTGATCCGGATTCACAGGAGGAGAAGGAGTTAAGGACGCTGGTTGATGACGAGGAGGTCCCATCCGGGCTGACCGAGTATCAGGAACGTGCACTTCCTCTTCTTCGTGAGAAGAAAGTTCATCAGGATAAACTCAAAGAAGCTGAGACAGGCGTACGCATAGAGAATATGACGATGCGTGATATGACAGTTGAACGTCTGAAGACCGATCCGGCAGGTGATGCATGGGACCGGGCTGATTCGATCATGGAGGCTGCAGGCAAAGAAGTCGCAGGCATGGTCATAGGCGATGCCATGGCTCATATCGACGAGCAGATCGAGGAGAAACGCGAGGAGGCAGAGAAAGCCAAAGAGGAGAAAGAGAAACTCGAAGAGCGCATCGAAGCTGCAAAAGAGAAAAAGGAAGAACGAGAGGAACTTACCGAAGAGATCCTCGAGGCTGCGGACAGGATGTCCGTTAAAGAGCTGGACACATCCGATCCGGACAGTGAGATAAACAAACTCATGAATAAGCTCAAGCTTATCGAGACTGATGTCAAGGGAGCGGTCGTGGACGAACAGGTTTAGAGTATTGTGTTGTACACATTTACTATGGCAGCACCTGAGCATGCTTTTCATGCAGCCGGGTGCTGCCGTGGATTTATGGGAGCGATTATGAAACTGGCGATATGTGATGATGAAAAGGACATAAGGAATTACCTGGAAAAATGCGTAAGAGAGGTTTCATCTGATGTCGAGATCCTTACATTCCCGAATGCCGGTGATCTTCTCAGGGACGGCTCTGATGCCGATATCGTTTTTCTGGATATCCAGATGCCCGGCATGGACGGGATGAAGGCAGCCAGGATCCTGCGCACCACCGGATCCCGGGCTGTTATTGTTTTTGTGACGGCCCTGGAAGATGCGGTCTTTGAAGCGTTTGATGTGGATGCGGCTCATTATATCGTTAAGCCTTTTGATAAGTCCAGGCTGACAGACGCGATCCGTAAAGCAATAACCGCCGCAAACGAGAGGAAAGCGGTGGCTGATATTCTTTCGGGAGAACATGAAGAAGCGGTACCGCCGAGATCGTTTACGGTCAAAAGCGGCGGTGTCAACAGACGGGTTATTCTGACTGACATAGCATATGCGGAGGTATTTGACCGCAGGATCGTACTGCATATGCAGGACAAGGAGTGCATAGAATTCTATGGTCGCATGACCGAGCTCGAGCACGTGTCGGGAAGCGATTTCTTCCGGATCCACAGGGCTTATCTGATCAATCTGAAATATGTGAGCTCATATGATTCGAAGTCCGTTGCGGTCATGGGTAATCCCATCCCCGTGGCCCGGGGCAAATACCCCGATTTTGTAAAAGCGTATATGTCTTACTATACGAGATTGGAGCGACTATGACAGAGCAGGTCTCCGTTGAGTTCTTTGACACTTTCATGAATATAACGCTTGAAGTTTTCTTCGCGGCCACGGCCGTTTTGTATGCTTATTGGACCGGACCTTTTGTTCGGAATAAGCGTGCCGTGTATTTTGCCGCTTTTCTGTACTGGCTGATTAGCCTCATCGGACGGTATACGGACGTGCCGGAATGGACAGCCAGGATAATGGCCATAGCCGGTTTCATCCTGCCGTGCCTGGTCCTTTTTCTACTCGACAATCGCAGGAATCCGCTGCAAAAGGTATTCATATGCACGGTCTTTTCGCTGATATGGTGGATCATGCTGGAGATGCTGTCCGAACTCGGCTTCTATGAAAGAGATATCGTTTTTTCGTTTGAGCAGATGAGGAGCAGCGTTACCGTGGCCGTGGTCGAGTTCGTTGTATACAATGTTGTCTTTTATGGTCTGGCGATAGTGATACTCTTTTTCTCATTCAGGCTGCTCCACAGGAAATACAGACGCAAGAGCGAGGAACTCACATGGCGTGAGTTTGTGATGCTGCTTGCTCCCACCAGTACCTTTCTGGTGGTAAAGCCCATCATCCGGTCATATTTCTATCTGTGGATGGACGGGATCGAGAACGGAAGTATCGAGGGGAATATCCCCGGCGATCCGTACAGGATCGTATTCTGCATACTGTCATATGCATCGATCCTCGTGATCATCATTTTCTATCAGCAGATCAGGGACAGACAGGAGGAGGAGTACGCGCGAAGAGCACTGGAAAGTCAGACTGAGGATATACATCGCCATATGGAGCAGATAGAGGATACCTATGAGAAAATGCGTGCCATGCGACATGATATGGGTAATCATATGGCAGTCATACAGGGACTGATAGAGTCGGGAGAACGCAGTGAAGCTTCGGAGTATATAGACAGGTGGCAAAAGAACCTGGAAGATCTGACTCCGCGCGTACGGACCGGGAATCCGTTCACCGATGCTGCGCTATCGGGCTTTGCAGACCGGTTTGCGGAAGCCGGCATCCCGTTTGAAGCGTCTTTTATATTTCCGGTGAAGCTGAATATCGATCCATTTGATATGTGCGTTGTACTGTCCAATGCGTTGCAAAATGCATATGAAGCATCTGTCTGTATTGATGATCCGACTGTGTATGTCACATCTGTCGTCAGGGGGACGACATTTATCCTGAATGTGAAAAACCGGACCGGAGGCAGGGTATCTGATATGTCGGATGACGGAATACCGTATTCGGCCAAAAACGAAGACGGACACGGATACGGGCTTAAGAATATCAGGAATATCGCACGCAAATACAACGGTGAGATAGAGATCAGGCAGGAAGAGGATGAACGGGGAAATGTGTTCGTTCTGAATGTGATGATGATCGGTTCACATCAATAAACATACGGTTCACGACTTATCCGTTGAATAATCATCGCGCTGTCCGATACTGAAGACAGAAAGGAGGTGAAAGCGATGATCAGATTCAACAACTTCAACAATATCTTCGGAAACACCAATTCGATCTATAATTCTCTGTCTCAGCTCAACAGTGTGAGGAGAGGCTCATACGGCAAGATCCTGAAAGCGTATTATGCCAAAGATAATAAGGCATCCGTATCAAAGAACACTGCAGGAAAAACCGGCTCAAAGAACACAAGATACGATTATCCGTTATACTCGGCAAATGCAGGATTAGACGAGATCCGTACGCAGACTGATAAACTCACAAAATCTGCCGGCAAGCTGACAGACAGCAGCAGGAACGGTCTTTTTGCGGATAAAGCCAGGTCGGTATTCGGCTCCGGCGGATCTTTTGCCAGGTCGGTCAGCTCGTATTCGGCGAGACTGGGAAGTGCCGCAAAGCAGCAGAGCCTGCAGGCTGCAAACAATACCAGCATATACGGCAGATACGGTACCTACAATACTAACAGTTATGGGACCGGCAATTACAACTGGTGGTATTGATACGGCCATCGGGACGATGACGGTCACAGCTATTTTGTCCGATTGTGGAAAAATTGATAAAGCGGGGATCCCGGGATGCCGGGATCTCTGCTTTTTTTGACCGGGTCCGATTCCTTCAAAAACCTTGCACATAAGTCGTATAAGAAAGTATATTTAATGATACAGACAGGATATCGATCAATATCCGGATATATACAGGAGGTTCAATATGCAGCAATATACTTACAAACCCAGTGGAGTATGCTCGGTTCTGATCGAGTATGAACTGGATGATGAGAAGAAGATCCATAATCTTAGGTTCACGGGTGGATGCAACGGAAACCTGAAGGCTATCGGCAGACTCCTCGAAGGGCAGGATGCACGCTATGCCGCTGATACACTTCGCGGCAATTTGTGCGGCAATAAGGGCACATCATGTGCGGACCAGCTTTCCAAGGCATTGGACCAGGCACTTGCTTAGGCGCAACATTGAAACGCTTGCGCCCAATATATGGTAGGGCTATAATGTATAGAGGGACTATATGTTGTAGACTCATAGGGGGATTATCGCATGGAATTAATGTTTATAGGCGCCGATCATGAGGTCACCGGGAGCTGTCACTACTTGAATGTCGGAGATATGAACATTCTGGTTGACTACGGTATGGAGCAGGGGGTGAACATATACGAGAACGTGAACCTGCCCGTCGAGGATGCCATGATCGATGCTGTTCTGCTGACTCACGCGCACGTCGACCACTCGGGTATGCTGCCCAAGCTCTATGCGGGAGGCTTCAGGGGCAAGATATACTGCACCTACGCAACCGCAGACCTGTGCAGCATCATGCTCCGTGACTGTGCACATATCCAGCAGCAGGAAGCAGAGTGGAAGAACCGTAAGAACAAGCGTAACGGCGGAGGCGAAGTGATCCCCGCTTATACGATGGAGGATGCGGACAACACGATCCGCATGCTGGTTCCCTGTCCTTATGGAGAAAGGATCACGATCCTGGACGGCGTGGACATCCGTTTCACCGACGTAGGCCATCTGCTCGGTTCGTCGAGTATCGAAGTCTGGGCCTCCGAGGACGGTGAGGAACGTAAGATCGTCTTCTCCGGTGATATAGGTAACTTCAATCAGCCTCTGATCAAAGACCCCGAGTATACCAGCTACGCCGATTATGTAGTCATGGAGTCTACCTACGGTAACCGTCTCCATGAGAAAGCAAAAGGCGATAACGTCAAGGAACTGGCTGCATATATCCAGCAGACTCTGGACCGCGGAGGAAATCTGGTCATACCATCATTTGCGGTCGGCAGGACGCAGGAGATACTCTACTTCATCCGTCAGATCAAGGCTGAAGGCCTTGTATCCGGACATGATAATTTCCCCGTATACGTGGACTCCCCGATGGCAGTGGAAGCCACGAACGTATTCCAGAAGAATATCAGAGAGTGCTTCGATGAGGATGCTCTCGCCCTGGTCAATAAGGGCATCAATCCTCTCAGATTTCCCAATCTGCGACTCTCTATCACCAGCGATGAATCCATATACATAAACTCCGATCCCGAACCGAAGGTCATCATATCCGCTTCGGGCATGTGCGAGGCCGGCCGTATCAGGCATCACCTCAAGCATAATCTGTGGCGCCCCGAGTCGACGATCCTCTTCGTCGGCTATCAGGCAGTAGGTACTCTCGGACGTGCACTTGTCGACGGAGCAGAGGAGGTCAAGCTCTTCGGTGAGCCCATAGAAGTACGCGCGGACATCTGCCAGATGACAGGCTTGAGCGGTCACGCAGACAAGGACGGACTGATGAAGTGGGCTGCAGCATTTACGAATGTACCCGAGAAGTATTTCATCGTCCATGGTGATGACGATTCCGTTAAAGCCCTGACCGAATCCATACGAACGGAATTGAATGCGGTCGCCGATGCTCCGTACAGCGGTACGAGATTCGATCTGCTCGAGGGCGAGTATATATTCCGTGCGGAACCTGCACCGATCACGAAGAAAAAGATCGTATCCGAGGTATTCGCACGTCTCGAGGCAGCAGGCGCGAGACTCATCGCCGTCATTGCGCATAACAAGGGCGGTACGAACAAGGATCTGGCGAAGTTCGCCGATCAGATCAATTCATTATGCGATAAGTGGGACAGATAATGAGCAGAGCAGATGATATATTCATAAACATGTGCCGTGACATACTGGATAACGGCACCGATACCAGAGGGGAGCAGGTGCGTCCGCACTGGCCGGACGGGGAGAGCGCATATACGATCAAGAAGTTCGGAGTGGTCAACAGATACGACCTGCGTGAGGAATTCCCCGCACTGACACTTCGCAAGACCGCTATCAAGTCCGCCACGGACGAAGTGCTCTGGATCTATCAGCAGAAGTCAAACAACATCCATGACCTGCACTCACATATATGGGATGAGTGGGCCGATCCCGACGGATCGATCGGAACCGCTTACGGATATGTGGTCGGTGAGAAGTTCATGTATAAGGGAGAAGAAACCGATCAGATGGACTATGTCCTGAGACAGCTTAAGGAGAATCCTTACAGCCGCCGCATCATGACGAACCTCTATCAGTTTCATGATCTTGCCACCGGCAAACTTGACCCGTGCTGCTACTCCGCGACTTACAATGTGACACACGACACATCATCTGACAAACTGATTTTGAACATGGTTCTGAACCAGAGAAGCCAGGATGTGCTCGCTGCGAATAACTGGAATGTGGTTCAGTATGCGGTCCTGCTGATGATGGTTGCTCAGGTCAATGACATGATCCCCGGAGAACTGGTACACGTGATCGCGGATGCTCACATCTATGACAGGCACGTGCCGATCATCGAGGAGCTCATCACCCGCGAGAAACATCCGGCTCCGAAGGTCACCCTCAACCCCGACGTACATGACTTTTATTCATTCACCCGTAATGACGTGATCGTGGAGGACTATGAGACCGGCCCCCAGATCACGGACATACCGATCGCGATTTAATTTTTTTTGAGGTAATACCTATGAACATGATAGTAGCCGTAGACGAAAACTGGGCCATCGGCAATAAGGGCTCACTTCTGGTACGCATCCCCGCGGACCACAAGAACTTCCGCAACGAGACGATCGGCAAGGTCGTAGTCCTGGGCCGCAAAACGCTCGAGACTTTTCCGCAGAAACAGCCTCTGGGTGACAGGACGAACATCATCCTGTCCCGTGACACCCACTACAAGGCGGGCGATGCGATCATCGTGCACAGTCTGGAGGGGCTGATCAGGAAACTGAAGGAGTTCGATGATCAGGATATCTATATCATCGGCGGTGCCAGTGTCTATGAGCTGATGCTTCCCTATGTGGACACCGTCCATGTGACGAAGATCGATCATAAATATGAAGCGGATGCATATTTCCCGAATCTGGATGAGTCGCCAGAATGGGAGATAACCGCCGAATCCGATGAGCAGGTGTATTTTGACCTGACCTACAGATTTCTTAAGTACACCCGAGTCAAGTGAGTCGTTTACATCCGGGCGATGCCGGGTGTATAATCGGTGCAGTGCTTTTTTACACAAATAATCATCGGGAGGATATGAATTATGGCAAAAAAGGACATTGATTGGGCTAACCTGGGTTTCGGATACCAGGTTACCGACAAGAGATATGTTACTAATTACAAGGACGGCAAGTGGGATGACGGTGCCATCATAGATGACCCCAATATCGTACTTAACGAGTGCGCAGGTGTATTCCAGTACGCTCAGACCTGTTTCGAGGGCCTGAAGGCATACACGACCGAGGACGGTCACATCGTTACATTCAGACCTGACTTAAACGCCGAACGTATGGATCAGTCATGTGAGAGGCTTGAGATGCCTGTACTTCCCAAGGGCAGATTTATAGAGGCAGTCAAGGAAGTCGTAGCTGCCAATGAAGACTGGGTTCCCCCTTACGGATCGGGTGCAACTCTGTATATCAGACCTTATATGATGGGTACCAACCCTGTTATCGGTGTTAAGCCTGCCGATGAGTATCAGTTCCGTATCCTCGTGACTCCTGTAGGACCTTATTTCAAGGGCGGTGCTAAGCCCCTGACCATCAAGATATCCGACTTCGACCGTGCGGCTCCGCACGGAACCGGACATATCAAGGCCGGACTTAACTATGCGATGAGTCTGCATGCTATCGTGACCGCTCATAAAGAGGGTTATGATGAGAATATGTATCTTGATCCCGCTACCAGAAGCAAGGTTGAGGAGACCGGCGGTGCCAACTTCCTCTTTGTGACCAAAGACGGCAAGGTAGTAACTCCCAAGTCGGATTCCATCCTTCCTTCCATCACCAGACGTTCTCTGATGATAGTTGCCGAGAAGTATCTGGGTCTCACTGTAGAGCACAGAGAGGTATTCCTGGATGAGCTTCCCGATATGGCAGAGTGTGGCCTGTGCGGTACCGCTGCCGTTATATCACCTGTAGGATGCATTGTTGATCATGGCAGGGAGATACGTCTTCCCAGCGGTATGACCGAGATGGGACCGATCACAAAGAAGCTCTATGATACCCTGACCGGTATCCAGATGGGACGCATCGAAGCTCCCAAGGGCTGGATCTGCACAATCAAATAGTCGGATAACCGACAACTACAGTTACAGTACGAAAGTGAGCAGGCATGAGAAATGACCGATATAGAAAATTTAATACCGGGTTTCTGTGCCTGCTTTTATGTGCCGTGATGCTGTGCACTGCCGGTTGCGGATCCGATCTGTCGGACACGAAGATAGTGCTCACGACCGGCTTAAACAAAGACGAAGTCTTCCGCATAGAGTCGATCAGCTGTACACGTCCCGAAATGATGGTCTATATCACGAATATCCAGAACCAGTATGAAAACGTGTATGGCGAGAGAATATGGGAGACCGAGGCGGACGGCACGACTCTGGAGGAACGCGTCAAAGAGAATGCTTTAGCCAAGATGGCACAGGTCAAGACCATGAATCTGATGGCCGGATCGCTGGGCGTTACGTTGACACCGGAGGAACTCAAGTCGGTCGATACCGCTACGGACATCTACTACGGGTCTCTCAGTAATGCCGAGATAGAGGGGATGGGGATCGATCGCGACACCATCTATAATCTCTATCGTGAGTATCTGATCGCACAGCGGGTATATGGTGAGATCATCTCGGATGTGAATCCCGAGGTGAGTGACGATGAAGCTCGAAATATAACTATCGAATACATATATATCTATACATTCACCACAGACGGTACCGGACGCAGGATCAATATGAGCGAGGATGAGAACAAAGCTGCATACGCCCGGGCAAATGAAGCACATGCCAGAGCCATTGAAGGCGAGGAATTCGACTCATTGGTGGCTGAATACAGTGATTCGTCCGATATGGTCGTATCTCTGGGTAAGGACGATATATCGAATGCTTATATCAGAAATGCATTGTTCGATCTGTCGAATGATGAGATATCCGATGTGCTCTCTACAGATGACGGCTACCTTATAGCACGCTGCCTGAGCACATATAACCTCGAGGAAACCGACTTAAACAAGATCAAGATAGTCGAGCGTGAGAGGGAGAGCGTATTCTCCGAAACATATGACGCCTATGTGGCCGATCTGACACGTAAGCTCAACGATCAGCTGTGGAGTGAGATAGGTTTTCTGCACGGCGATGAATACGATACCAGCGATTTCTTCAAGGTGGCCGACGAGAACCTGCTGATATCCTGAAACGTCGAACCGATCCCCGATCAACGAATAATATTGTTTATAAAAATTTTAGTAGCACTCACCTTGCGTGAGTGCTAAAATTATCCTCAGAGTTCAAAAACCGGTTTAGACACCGTTAAACAATAACCAAATTACAAGGAGATGATAGTAATGGCTGACAAAAAAGGCAATCTGTCGATCAATTCCGAGAATATGTTCCCGATTATAAAGAAGTGGCTGTATTCCGACCACGATATTTTCTACAGGGAGCTGATCTCCAACGGATGCGACGCCATAACCAAGCTGAAGAAACTGGACATGATGGGAGAGTACGCACTCCCCGAAGGTTTCAAACCCCGTATCAAAGTAATAGTCAATCCCGAGGATAAGACGATCAAGATCATCGATAACGGACTCGGTATGACTGCCGATGAGGTAGAGGAGTACATCAATCAGGTGGCATTTTCGGGTGCTACCGATTTCGTCGAGAAATATAAGGACAAGACCGGCGACGACCAGATCATAGGTCATTTCGGTCTGGGATTCTATTCGTCATTCATGGTATCCGATGAAGTACATATCGATACGCTGTCATATAAGGACGGAGCAAAGGCGGTACACTGGGAGTGCACTGGTGGAGCCGAGTACTCGATGTCGGATTCCGATAAGACTGAAATAGGTACCACCATCACCCTTTTCCTGAATGAGGACTGTCTCGAGTTCTGCAATGAATACAAGGCGCGCGAGGTCATCAAGAAGTACTGCGGATTCATGCCTTTCGAGATATATCTGGCCAAGGCTGATGAGGCTGATGAACTGGATAAGTATCTGGCCAAGACTCCTGAGGAGATCGAAGCCGAGAAGAAAGCTTATGATGACTTAAGCGATGATGACAAGAAAAATGCGACCAGACCAAAAACATATGATACATTGAACGAGACCGTTCCTCTGTGGACCAAGCATCCCAATGACTGCACCAAAGAAGAGTATCTCGAGTTCTACCGCAAGCTGTTCAATGACTATAAGGAGCCTCTGTTCTGGATACATCTGAACATGGACTATCCTTTCAACCTGAAGGGTATCCTGTACTTCCCGAGGATCAACACAGAGTATGATTCGATCGAAGGCACTATCAAACTCTATAACAATCAGGTCTTCGTAGCGGACAATATCAAGGAGGTCATTCCCGAGTATCTGATGCTCTTAAAAGGTGTGATCGACTGCCCCGACCTGCCGCTTAACGTATCCAGATCCGCTCTGCAGAACGACGGCTTCGTGAAGAAGATATCCGAGTTCATATCCAAGAAGGTGGCTGACAAGCTGTCCGGCATGTGCAAGACGGAGAAGGAAGATTATGAGAAATACTGGGACGATATCGCTCCCTTCATCAAGTACGGCTGCTTAAGAGATGACAAGTTCTGTGAGAAGATGACCGACTATATCCTCTTCAAGAACATCGACGGCAAGTATCTGACTCTGCCCGAGTGCCTGGAGGTTAACAAGATCGATCCCGATGAAGTCGGTGAGGATGGCGAGCAGACCGAAGGCGAGAAGAGTGCAGCCACCGATGAAAACGGCAATACCGTAGAGACCGAGGAAATCTCCGCAGATGCTTCCGGTGATGAGGGTACGACAGACGGAGAGGCAGCAGATGAGGAAAAGAAAGAGAAGACCATCTACTATGTGACCGATCCTCAGCAGCAGAGCCAGTACATCAATATGTTCAGAGCTGCGAAAATGGATGCCGTAGTGCTGACTCATAACATCGATCAGCCTTTCATATCCCAGCTCGAGGCGAAGAATGAGGGCATTAAATTCCAGCGTATAGATGCCGATATTACCGATGATTTCAAGTCACGTACCTCCAAGAAAGCACAGGAGGAGTTCGACGCACAGGCCGGCGAGATCGCCGATATCGTGAAGAAAGCCCTGAAGAAAAAGGAGCTTTCCGTCAAGGTTGAGAAACTCAAGAACAAGAAGATATCATCGCTGCTTACTCTGTCCGAAGAGACCAGACGTATGCAGGATATGATGAAGATGTACTCAATGCCCGGCATGGGAATGGGCGGATTCGGACAGGACGGTGAGGGTACGACACTCGTACTCAACGCCAACCATCCGCTGGTTCAGTACATTCTTGAGCACAAGGACGGCGAGAACACAGAGATGATCTGCGAGCAGCTCTATGATCTGGCTATGCTGCAACAGGCACCGCTTGAAGCCGATGCAATGACCAGATTCGTACAGCGTAGCAACGATATCATGATGCTGCTTACGAAATAAGCATAAGAACACGCCTCTGCGACTATCCGTGGGCATCCTGGAAACACGGAAATCGCAGGGGCTTTTTCTTGTTTATACAGCTGAAATTTGGTATAATTTCAATAACTATGAGAAGAGTTATTGAGGACATTAATAATGGTCAGATAGACAGGGATTTCGGCACACTCGGATTCTCTGTCATAAGTGTCGAACACACTGTTTTGCCCGGCGCAGTATGCGAGGGCTCTTTTAGTGTTACGGCTTCCGAACATCACCTGACCGAGGGGTATGTATATTCCGACGATTATCGTATGGAGTGCATCACTACCGAGTTTTCCGGAGTGCAGGATGAGATAGCCTACCGCTTCCGCGGCAGTGATATGGTCCCCGGGCAGGATGTCAGAGGCAACTTTATCCTGGTGACCAATCGGGGCGAGTATCAGATACCATTCTGCATACATGCCGACGCCGACGCCATGGATTCTTCGGTAGGACCGATACGCAATCTTTTTCACTTCACCAACCTGGCCAAGTCTAAATGGCAGGAAGCGGTGCAGATGTTCTATGATCCCCGATTTATAAATCTTTTCACCGGATCTGATCGCGAGTACCTGTCGTTGTACAGATGTCTCTCCGGTGTGAAGGGATCCGAACGCAATATGGATGAGTTCCTCATCTCGTTGCGAAAGAAGACTCCGATAGAGTTCATTCCCGCGGAAAAGAGCATAGAGATAAACGATCCCGATGAACCCAGCAGATACAGCATGGATATCGTGAGAAACGGCTGGGGATATGCCAGGTTCAGGATCGAAGCCGAAGGCGATTTCCTGTCCGTTGAGGACAGTGAAGTGACCTATGATTCCTTCCTGGGCAACAGATATCAGATGTATTACTACATAGATCCGTCAGGACTGCACGTCGGACGTAACCTTGGTGCCATACATCTGATCTCCGACAGAGAGGAGCAGGTCATACCGGTTACGGTCAAGGTGACCGGAGAACGCATGCATCTGATGGATATGGTGCATGACAGGATGAGGGGCGTGGTATCGTTGATGGAATACTACGAGTCTCACAGGCTGAAGCAGATATCCACCCGTATATGGCTCGATGAGAGCGAGACCATAGTCAGGGAGATGCTCACGAGAGATCCCGAGGATCTGCGGGCAAGACTGTATCAGGTTCATCTGATGATTACGAGAGGTCACAGCAACGAAGCTCTGTGGAACCTGAGAAAAGTGAAGGAGCAGGCCCAGGCGATCCGCAGCGAGAATTCATATCTCTGGTGCTACTATCTGTATCTGAATTCGCTTATCGAAGAGGGCGATATGGATATCGATACCCTGACCGAAGAGGTGGAGTATTGCTATAAGTCCGATCCCGGTAACTGGAGACTGTGCTGGATGCTGTCCGTCATGAGCGATGATTACCGCAATGCGCTGCACAGATGGGAGATGTATGAGGAAGCATATAAGCGGGGATGTAATTCACCGGCCATCTATCTCGAGGCTGCACGCATAGTTCAGGATAATCCGACCATCATATCCAAGCTCGAGGGCTTCGATATGCAGGTCATCAGATATATGTGCAAAAAGAGACTGATGAATGACGAGCTGGCCATGGTCATCAGAACCATAGCGGAGCATATCAAAGAGTATTCTCTGTCACTCATCCGTTTGCTTGCTTTCTGCTATCAGGATTATCCCAATGATGAGTTGCTCACGATCATATGTACACAGCTCATACGCGGGAACCGCAGAGATCTTGCCGCACACAGGTGGTATGGCTATGCTGTCACGCAGGAACTGAAGATCACCAGACTCTACGAGTACTACATGTACAGTATCGATATGAGCACACAGTCCGAGATACCGCGCATAGTGCTTATGTATTTCTCGTTCCAGTCGGATCTTGACTATGAGACCAATGCGTACCTGTATGCCTATATCGTGAACAACCGTGACCGTGATCCCGATATGTATTCCAAGTATCTGAGGCAGATCACGGAGTTCGTGTCCGATCAGCTCAGTGCCGGACGCAATAACCGGTATCTGTCGGTGCTGTATCGCGACATCATAGATAACAGCATGCTCGATGATCCTGAGATAGCATCGAAGATCGCTGATATATATTTCATTCATGAGGTGGACCTGACCGGACATCCCGATATCAGAAATGTGATCCTGTGCTATGACCATCGTGACGGCGAGGAAAGCTATCCCGTGACGGGCGGACATGCGTATCTGCCGGTCTACAGCGACGATCACTGCATCGCCGCAGAGGATGCATATGGTAACCGCTCTGTTGCCACCATATCCATTGAACCGGTCATGCTGATGCCGCCCGGACGTATCCTTCTGTCACTTCAGTTGAATGTGAAGGATCATATTGGCATAGATACGAATTGCTGCATCGAGCATCGTACGACCGCTGACATGAAACCGGAGAACGAGTTCCGTTTCAGACATCTCCTGGAGAAGCAGAGATTCTCTCCCGAGTATGCCCGGAACGTCACCATGAAACTGGCCAGATTTTACTATGATCAGGATAAGACCGAAGAGCTGGATTCGTTTCTGGATAAACTCAGGAGCGAGGATGTGGCCGAGTACGAGAGAGCAGAGTGTATCAGACTGCTGGTCAAAAGGGGCCTCTACGACAAAGCCATAGACTGGATATACAGATACGGTCCCGAGGGCGTGGACAAGGTTGTCTTAAGCGACCTGATATACGGATGGCTGCCGATACACCGCGATGAACCCGGGGAGTATGAGAAACTGCTCACACAGCTCGTTTTCTCATGTCTGGATTCGGGGCGCGTGACGCTCCCTGCGGTTCAGTATGAATGCGAGCATATAAACGGTACACTGCGGATGCTGCGTGACACCTGGCTCAGAGCCGGAGAACTGCAGGCCGACCGCCGCGGCATAGAAGAGAAGATACTGATCCAGATACTCTATAGCGGTGCTTATGTCAAAGAAAAAGCAGAGATACTCCGTGATTACGCGTATCACGAGCCCGATAAGGAGGTGCTCCGTGCGGCACTGGCTGCCGCTTCCTACGAGAACTTTGTGGAGGGAGCCGTTATATCCGATCAGACTTTTGACGTGATGACCGATGCTTACGAGAGTGACCTCGAACTTGGCAAGATATGTGATCTGGCTTATGTCAGATATATGTCAGAGGATATGACACGTATAGATGAGCGCATACGCCCGATCCTGCGGGATGCCCTGCACAGGCTGCTGGCGGAGGATGTTGTCATCTCCTGCTTCAAGGAACTGGCGGACTTCATGCCTTCCATGTCCAGATTTGCGGACAGTGTCATAGTGGAGTATCGTACCGCACCCGATACACGGGTGGATATACACTACATTGTGGAGAGCGAGGACGATGACTATAACACCGAGCCGATGAATGAAGTGTATAAGGGCGTCTATTCAAAGGTATTCACGATCTTTTTCGGTGAGAAGATCATGTATTACATCACCGAGGGATCCGATAACGAGAGAGAGAAACTGTCAGAGTCCAACACCCTCATCAGGAATGATATGGGTGACTCGGTCGCAAAGGGCAGGTTCGGTCTCATAGATGACATGTGCATAGGCAGGGCGCTCAGGGATTATTCGACCGTGGATGCTCTCATGGAAGAG
>CAMONC010000054.1 GCA_946620235.1 uncultured Lachnospiraceae bacterium
AAATGATGATCTCGGGCGCCAAGTGCCTGATCCTCGATGAGCCTACCAACCACCTCGACATGGAGGCGATCTCATCACTCAACCAGGGCATGATCAAATTCAAAGGCGTCGAGCTTTTCTCATGCCACGACCATCAGGTAGTGGAGACTACCGCAAACCGTATCATCGAGATCCTTCCCGACGGATCATTTATCGATAAGATCACTACCTATGACGAGTATCTCGCAAGCGATGAGATGGCACGTAAGCGTACGATCTACACCAGTGCCGCCGAGGATGACGAGGATTTAATATCTTAATGAAACTGCTCTTCACCGACTTAGACGGAACACTCTTAAACAGCGAATCTCTCATATCCGCTAAAACACACGACATACTCAGAGACTTTACAGATGCGGGGCACCTGCTGATCCCAAACAGCGGGCGCCCTCTCTTAAGTATACAGAAGCTGATCGACAGCGTCGGCATCACCGATATGGTCAGATACATCGTTGCCTACAACGGTGCTCTGGTCTGGGACTGTGTGAAATCCGAACCGGTATGGAGCGCCTGTGTTCCCTTTGACTGTGCACGTATCATCCAGGATAAATGCTTCGAACTGGGGATCCATGTACAGACTTATAATCATGATACCATCTATACCCGACGTGATGAGTTGGAGATCACATATTACAAAAAACGCATATTCCTGCCGGTGCACTTCACCGACGATCCCATAGGCGACTGTGATGAAGAACCGTATAAAATGCTCGCGATCAACTTAAAGGACCATGATTTATTATGTAAACTAATCAGTGAACTTGACCCCCTTATCGGTGATCGCATCAAAATGGTGTTTTCAAATGACTGGTACCTGGAGTTCTTCAATATGGAAGCAGGAAAAGACCGGGGAATTGTTGAGTTATGTAAACTGCTAAACATTCCGATATCCGACTCTTATTCGGCAGGCGATGAGCAGAACGATCTGTCCATGATACGGGCCGCAGGCTGTGGCATCGCCATGTATAACGCTACCCCGCCCGTCAAAGAAGCCGCCGATGTCATCACCGAATACGATAATGCCCACGACGGCTTAAGCTTATATATAAGAGATCATATCCTGCATTCGTGATCCCTATTTCCGAAGCATGAATTAACTGTTCAGTTTATACATCTCTTCGGCGGCGAGCCTTGCTTTGGCTACGATCGCCCCATCCTGATCCTTCGGTATGCAGTAGAACTGCTTCTGTGCATCTCCGATACCGATCATATCTCCGAGTTCATACCAGTAGTAATCTGCATAGAGACTGTACGAATGTTTCGGACTCTGGTGATAGTCAAGTTCACCGTTACATCCTGTCAGTGTAAATCCGTCACTGTCGTGTATGAGTCTACCGCAGCCCACATGATACAGCGAGTCGAAATCCACCATCATATAGATCTCGACATCCAGATCCATCACATACTCTCCTGCCCGGATCTCACGACGCACGCATTCCCTTTCCCATGCATACCATTCGGGCACGAACTCAAATTTCTTCACCGCATCGTTCACGGGCACGCCACGTCTGATATCCACCGAATCAAGTATGGCATCGACTGTCCCGTCACCATCGGTGTCCTCGTATTGTCTCTCAAGTCGCCCGTTTTCCGTCAGTTCCCACCGGGATCCGCAATGTCTGCAGGTTATATATATACCCTCTCCGTGCATTTCTCCCTCTGTTTGGCAGACAGGACATCTGTACAATACCCGATGAAGTCCGTCGGCTCTGAAGGGCTCATCCACGATCACTCCGTTCTCATACTGCTCCTTGAAATGATCATACTCAAAGGCACCCTGTATCACGGCATTGATCTCATCCGCACTCTTATGAGCGATGTCCTCCTGTGACAGCAGATATGTCTCGGTGGCCGTCACCTTCACTTTTCTCTTCTGCAGGCAGTTATAGAGCGGATCACGGAGAAAAGCTCCCTTCGTGCGTATCATGACCACGGGGATGCGGAGCATCTTGATGAACTTACCTATGCTGTCGGGCAGCGGGGTGGTCGTGCCGTCAAATGAGTAACTGGCTTCCGGATACATAAGTATCGAACTGTTCAACTCATCCACCGCATATTTCATATCCTTGATAAGATACATATCGGATATGAACTTCTTCGCCGGAATACAGCCCACCCGTGAGAAAAGACCTGCCTTGCCGATCAGACCGTCGTTGGTGCATATGATATGATACTGCCTTTTCGCAAGCAGTCTGAATGCGATCTCCAGATCCGTGAAGCATGAGTGGTTCATCAGAAAGAGCGCCGGCTCATCCGCACCCAGTCTCTCCATGCCGTTGGTATCGCACTTAAATCCGACAGAAGCAAGTTCCGCCTCCGATAACGTACTGACAGTATGACGCAATAATGCGCTCTGCTTCACAGGTCGCATATGCATCCGTGGTGTCATCGCGGCAACTTCGCTGTATGCCTTTTCTTTTACCTTAATTTTCAAAAGAACAACCTCTCCTCTTCGCGGCATCCCACTCCGGCTGTCTGTCGAAATACTGTGAATTCAACCAGTCCGCCACGTCGGATATACCGTCTTCATCCAGTGTAAAGTATTCTGTCGTCTTCAGCTCATCGGGCGTGGAGAAAAGACCCAGCGGTTCCGGCCAAATAATGACACATATACGATCCGGCACCTCCACATCCGGCTCCGGTTTCTCACCCGGCACACGTCTGATCATATATCTCATGCCGTCCATTGAACCGGAATACTCTTCTTTTTTTACGAAATTCAATATATGAAAACTGTCTTTATCGATCATGATCCGCTCCATGCCAGTCAATAGCCAGCATCGTGATATCGTCAAACTGCTCGGCATCGCCGACGAATTCATCTATATCCGCCTTGACCGCGGCGAGCAAAGCCTCCGGAGATGCTTTCGGATCCTTGTTCAGTGCGGACAGCATTCTGTCGGTATCAAATTGTCCGTTCCCGGCATCAGTCGCTTCGGGAACACCATCTGTATAAACATACAGGCTGTCCCCGGGATCAAGCTCAAATTCATGCTCCTTGAAAGTCAGTCCTTCCATTGTGGCCACCGCAGGTGAATGACGGTATTTAACCAGCTCCCACTCACCGTTTGCACGTCTGATCGCAGGATGCTCATGGCCGGCATTGGCAGCTATTCCTTTTCCGGTGGAAAGCTCTATGATCGCCATCCATACCGTAACGAAGTACTCCAGTTCATTGCCTTCGCAGAGCTTATCATTTGCATAAGACAGGACTTCCGCGGGTGTACCGCCCATCTCCGCCCGGTTCCTGATCAGCATCTTGGAGATCATCATAAACAATGCCGCCGGAACACCTTTACCGGATACATCGGCTATGACCAGAGCCAGATGATCGTCGTCCACAAGGAAGAAATCGTAGAAGTCTCCTCCGACCTCTTTGGCCGGATCCATGGTCGCATACAGGTCGAACTCCCGGTGAGATGCATTGATCTCGTCAAAATTTCGCGGCAGCATGCTCGCCTGTATATTGGTCGCCACGCTCAGTTCACTGGCGATCCTCTCCTCTTTTGCTGTGACTTCTTTCAGATCGCTGATATAATGCTGGAGAGAATCCGTCATTTCATTAAAGGACTGAGCCAGTGTACCTATCTCGTCATCGGTGCTGACCTGAGTACGATAATCCAGATCTCCGTCGCTTATATTGCGTACATCCCTCTCCAGCTGCTTCAGCGGGTCGGATATCTTTTTGGAGAAACGTCCCGCCGTAAATGTGATCAGTAGCAGAATCACACCGATCAATACAAGACAGTTCTGAATAACTCTCAGAACTCCCATTAAAACCGATGAGACCACCGAATCGGTATTGGAATCAATGCTCTCACGTATCTCATTCGCCGGTACGATCACATTGGATACCGGACTGATGATGCACAGTCGCCAGCCTGTGGAATCTATCGTCGCATATGACACATAGACAGCTCTTTCATCTTCACCGGTCTTCATTATTCCGTCTTCCTGCTCAATTATCAGCTGCCCGATCGGTTTCAGAATACTCTCGGATTCGGTTGAAAAGATGTTATATGTCTCCTGTGCATCCGGATCCAGATCTTTACTGGCTATAACATTGCCTTTTTCATCGATCATAGTGGCTACGGTCGGATCCACGATACCGTCATTGACCATGGACTCATTTAAGTCCTTCATCAATATATCCATACCGATCACGCCGATGAAACTTCCGTCAGCCCCATAGAACGGAGCACAGCAGGTGATGGTCAGTCCGCGTCCGTAGCTGTCCCAATATGTGTCGGTGAACCGGCATTCCCCGCTTGTCATACCGAGGTTATACCAGTTATCGGACTTCCTGTACTCGTAGTACCGATTCTCTTCACCGGCCGCCAGCTGTGAATCCCTGTCATAACTTATCATCAGACCGTCAGCCGTTCCCAGATATATGGTCACGATGTTTTCATGCTTACGTACGATCGGCTCAAATACATTTTCCATATTGCCAAGGAGTTCATTATCGGGTTTGATATCCTCATACTGTATGAGTTTATTGGCCAGCAGCATCTGCATGGTCCAGACGCCCTCATTCTCCGCACGGGGAATATCCACCGGTCTGGCAGGATAGTCATCAGGTGCCGCATACAGTGTATTCGCATAGGAAGCCGCATACTGTACAGCATCCGAATATGCGGCAAGCTTCTGCTCGGCAAGCTTTGCTTTATCCTCGACCTGTCTGGAAGTATTACGCTCAAGTTCCTCTATCATCGCAGTAGTACTGATATCGGATGCATCCTCTCCCAGTCTTGTGGAGCCGGACACCGCCGAATCACGTATCAGATATATGGCCGAGAAGCTGATGATCGCGGACAGGGCTAATGTAGCCATGGAAAAAACAAGAGTATTCATAACCATCTTCTTGGAGACGGATGGTGAATCCATACCATCATATCCGAGTTTGGATGTGATTGTCTCATCCACCAGAAGATTCGCTATGATCAGCAAAACCGCACCGGTAACCTGATACGGTGTTGCGGGATTATACGTGGTCCCCAGTATCCTGCTCATTATGGGATTCATGATCATCGTGATGACGATCTCAGTCGAAAAGATCAGCGATGCACTGATCGCCGAGACGCGCTTCTGACAGGTGATCTGCAGCAGTCCGTATACCGCACGGATAAATATGCCCATGAAGATGACACTGATCCAGAAAAGTTTCTCCGTGGGAAGGGACATGGTCGTTTTTCCCGCAGCCGCTTCGACTACCCAGGCCACCAAAGCGAACAGCACCGAAAACAGCATCTGTGAAATGGTAAGAGCCGCACTGTCTTCATTCGCACCCAGAATGGATACTCCGACAACGTATGCCGCAAAGAACAGATCTGCCACTACAAGATAGATCACCTTAGTGGATGAGAACAGCGCCTCCGTATTGCCTCCGAACATCAGAAGGAGCGCTATGACCGCCATGGCAGTCGCTATGCTCGACAGGAAATTGACCTTTTTGCGCAGCAACAGGAGCAACGGTGTCACGAAGACAAAATAAAGGCTGACCACACTCGAGACCACGACGGAGTCCATGCTTCGCGACCCGAGCAGAACGAAAATGTTAAATCCGGTCAGAAGAACGGCAAAAAAAGCTCCCTTCAGGATCGTTGACTTCCTGATCCGGCGGATCTTCTTGAATCTCGCCGTACACATCACCACGAGACCGATGACATTCGTTATGCACACGAAGCAGAATGTAGATACCGAATCCGGTACGTTCGTCAGAAAAATATACTGTATTGCAGCCAGAAACGTGATAAAGATCAATCCCGCCGTGGCCATATATTTGACTCTGTTTTTCACTGTTCAGTCACCCTGTACTTCCCGATAAGGAACTCCGGTCCGTATGACTCTTTCAAGCGCCTAAGTCCCGGAACTCCCATATCTTCTTCAAAATTGACATATTTATATCCGGTCACATTCAGTTTCGTAGACTCCTGTCTGAGAACTCTGTAAATGCCGGGATACTCCCTGTCGCCCTTCTCTATGAGCACATCATAGTAATCATCATCAAGACCTACCCCGTAACAAAACGCACTTACGTTACCGTCTATTCTGATGACGGTGCCGCTCAGTCCAAGCTCCTCGAAATGGCATATCTGCTTACGTATACATACAAGCTCTCTCGCGAGGGCTTCCTCATCATGTGTCTCGGAGTATTTCTCCACCCACTCAGAGGCATAGTCCAGCACTTCCTCCCGGTCACCGGCTGTCATCTCGCTTACCTCGGTCCTGTCACCGAAATCCCGCCAGAACGACCGTATCTCCGTGCGTCTGCGTGCATGGATCTTACCGGGAAAATCCCGCATGGTTTCGGTACTGATGATATACTCAGCCAGATCCCGGTCATTTATACATTCAAATTCACCCGGAAAGGATCCATTCAGTATATCGACATACTTTTCGGTCAGAGTTATGAATTTGGCTTTTTTCCCATGGGAATGAGCATCCGACAGGATATTCTCAAAAGCACCCGCAATATCTCCCGCACCGAACGGAGCCAGATAGACACGGTAGCCGTCATCGCACAGATGCTCTCTGCACACATAAAGAAAGCCGTCCTGAATGCAAAAAATGTCTCCGTACTTCTCATACAGGGACCACATACTGACGGGTGAATGCTGACAGCACCCCTCCCCGTAAAGGGAGGTGTACTGATATATGATTTCGATATCATCTAAAGAGACCGGTTTAAGATCCATCCCCATTATCACCGGAAGATTCAACACAGGTTTCCGGCTCATCGGTCTGCTTATCTTCAGGCTGTATATCTTCGGTCGGCTTATCTTCAGGTCGGGCATCCTCGGTCTGCGCATCATCGGGAACAAACATCTGCTCCTTATTGTCTATACGCGTCCTGATATCACGCTTCATATGACGCACAGCACGGCGTATCTTCTTACGGTTCTTACGCCTGGTGACAGCCCATATTATCACAACGATAAGACTTACGCCTGCCGTTCCTGCCAGAGCAATGAGCACTATGTTCATTATATCATTCTTTTCCATACTTGAAACATCCAGAATGATTCTGGCTTCATTGCCGGTCAGCTCATATGTATAATATCCACCCAGCGAGCCGGTCCGCGTCAATTCCGTAAGTCCGCTTCCATCCTCCACTCGGAGCACGAAATCTTCTCCGACCTTATCACCGTATACCGTATCCGGCCTGAATCTGATCTGATGCACGTTTGCTCCGTCATCGGGAATGATCAGGTCTATAGTCTCGTATGATGCAAGTGTGGAGGAGTCTTCACTGTCATAGTTTATCTGTCTGGCTACTACCAGAGAATCTCCTTCTTTAAATGCGCCGTCGACCAGTATTTCCGACTGATGTGCACCTGCCTCTCCGGTCGTGTCGGATAGGGTGGTCAGATATCTCTTATAATTCGCGGTAACCGTGGTGTCAGTGGAAACACATTCTATCGAGGGCTTATCCCATTCAATATAGAAACCATCCCTCGGCTCCACGGACGGATAATCTTCGCCGGTGATCCGGTCACCGTAGCCGGCTCTGACTTTGGATATCTGTACAGGTTCATCACTTTCTTCATCATTCAGCAAATATGTGATCGTCAGGTGGTCGAAGTCCGAAGGAACGTTTGAGTTCCCGTTCATCAGCTCGGCATAGGTTATCGGCTCTGCCTTGAGACTGTAGCTGACACGATCGATACCGGCCAGACTGTCACTTACGAAATAGTTATTCCTTACCTCGCCTTCATCCTTGATATGTCCGGCTATAGCTCCGCTTCTGCTGCCGGATGCATCGATATCAACGATCGACACGCTGTCTCTGATATGCGTGCCGTCGCCGACTATACCGCCGAGATAGTTATTGCCCGAAATTATTCCTCTGGAAAAAGAAGATACGATATAGGATAAGGATGATCCGGCGATTCCTCCCACATCATCACCCGAATCCGAGCTGACGGATGAGTAGTTCTCGCCCCGGAGAAGCGTACCCATCTCCTGCAGACCGCATACACCGCCCGCATAGCTCTTCACACTGCGGACCTCGGCATAGTTTCTGTCGTCTCTGAGCACACATTTGGTTATATACGATGTGTTAAGCTTCGAATCTTTGATACCGGTGATATCACTCTCCATATCATAGTCATATTCGATAGCCATGGTGCCGGCGATACCGCCCACGTTTAAATCTCCGTTTATGACTCCGTAGTTGATGCTGTCCGCTATGGTAGCATCGGTGCAGGTCTCCGCCTCGGCAAGTGAGTCATCCGTGATTATCGCCGTATAATCCTTTTCCAGAACTCCGTCCAGAGCATCTGTATAGAGCATCAGGATGTCATTGAACTGATCGGATACTGCCTGCAGATCATCCGTAAGGGTGTACGTGGCCCCATTGAGTTCCTGATTGAGCAAACCGAAATTATCGTTCATGACCTGCAGATTATCTGCAAGACTGGTCGTATGTGATCTATAATCCGCAGACAATGTGGGGAATGTGATTGCGCCACGGCTTGCCAGTTCACCGACTATATCTTTTGTCTGCTGCCCTGCCGATGTCAGGTTTGACGCTGCAGCCTGCAGGGAACTCACTGCATCTATCGCATCTCCCCTCGCCTCATCAGCCATGATATCCGTATACTTAAGAAGAGTACCCGATACGGTAGCCGAAGCATCAGCCACATCCTGTACATAGGTAGATCCCGGATGTTGGGTTGTGTATTGAGTCTGGGCATAATTATCAGCTGCAGCGGGAGCTGCGGCTTTTGCAGCAGCATCCAGCTGCATATCAGCTTCATCGTCCGTCCTGGGGAATTTCGTCCCATCAGTATATTCCCAATGTCCGGCAGCTGAAGCAGTACCAATATCCGTGTTATCATATGCTTTCCCGTCGTCACGAATATATGTGAGTCCTCTTCCTCCGGCATTGGCGAATATAAATTGATTATATGCGCCTTTTAGCCCGGTCGAATAATACCCCTTGTACTCTACCGTCGACTTCTCGATCGTATTCTGTGAATCCTTATAGAGCTGCTTATCGCTGTCGCTCATATACTTCCCGATATCGAGATCCTCAACAGCTTTTCGGGTATGCTCCATTGCACTGCCTATATTCGTTCCCGCATAAGATGTCTGATCAAGTGCCCCGTCCTGTTTGGATGATTCAGCGAGGATATAATCCACTCTGGAGAATGCTTCCGAGGCAGCTCCGCTTACTCCGTTTGCGAAGTCTACGGTGTTCTCTGCGAGGTATTTCGCATCCGTGATCGCACCTGTAGTGTACTGCTGTATAACAGAGAGCCTGTTGGTGAGAACATCCGACTGTCCGCGGGTATCATTAAGCGTCACGGTAACCAGATCGTGAAGCTTGGCGATCGACTCTGACAGCTGATATGCTATATCCGAACTGAAATCTATGGTTATATAAGGTTCCGCCTGACCCGTGATACCTCCGACATCCTTACGCCCGAGTATCTGTCCGTTATTGATACATGAATAAATGTACCCGGACTGTCTGCCTGCGATACCTCCGATATTATATCCCACATGCTCATATCCGACCGTACCGTGATTAGTTGAATGACTGATGATACCTATGGATAATCCGGCGATACCTCCCGCATCCGATACGGTGGATGAAGTTCCGGCTTCATCATCATTTTCACCACGGACATTATTCAACATATCCATGATCGCCTGCAGGTTCTTAAGTGATTCATCGGTGATGGCGGTATCTGTATTCGAAGTGTTGACCGGGGCATAATTTGTACATCCCGTGATATTGCCCATATTTTCTCCGGCAATACCTCCCGTAAAATGAACCCCGCGTATATACCCCGTACTTTCGCATCCGGAGATCATGCCTGTGAGCTCGTTCATGCCTGCAATGCCGCCGACATAATCACTGCCGCTCACTATTCCTTCGAAACTGCATTCAGCTATCATTCCGCTGTTATCTCCGGCTATGCCTCCGATCATAGTCTGCTCGCCCTGAGGCACTACGGAACCGGATACACTCAGATTACGGATGACTGCATCCTTCTGTACATATGAAAAAAGTCCGGCATACGATACGTTACCGTCTATGTTCAGTTCGCTGATGCTATGACCCTGACCGTCAAATATCCCGCCGAAAGTCGGTATGCCGTCAAAGTCCCTGCCAAGCATGGAAATATCGTTTACTACAGTGACGTGTTTATTTCTCGACCATGTATCGAGCCTGCAGTTCCGGGCCAGTTCGATCAGATCATCGGCATCGGATATCGATATATACTCCCAGTCCGTTCCGACCAATGCATCGACATCGGCTGCTATATCGGCATCCGGGTCGGATACGTTTTCCAGAGCATCGGTCTGAGTACCCGTAGTCACTGACGAATCAGTAACAGCCATCGGCTCCGCATATACATCAACTCTGTATCCGGAGCTGACGACCAGCACACACAATATGAGGGAAGCTATTCTCTTTTTCATGAGTTCACCTCCCCGTTGTCAGCTTCGATCTCCGCTTCCGGGTCATCGCTGAGCTCAGTGATGCTGTTATTATCTATAAATGCACTTATGGATCCTCGTACGACCGCATGCATCGTACCTACTATATTTCCGTCGATGTGTCCACGTACAGCTCCGTCTATACGCATGACACCCGTCGTCTGCCTGTTCTGTATAGGCATATTCATGACAAAAGCAGTCAATTCGATGATCTTGTCTCCCACCAGAAGTATCTGAGGCAAAACGAACATCGTGATACATATGGATATGATCGTGCCGCGGCCAAGGCATTTGCCTATGCCGTATATGGCACAGTCCGAAGTCATCTTTCCTATCAGGGTACCGGCTACCGCCATCATGGTACCGGATGTGATGATCGTCGGGAACGACAGGTTCATGGTATTGATGATCGCTTCCTTACGGACCATAGAACCTCTCAGCTCCGTATATCGGCTCGCGATGACTATCGCATAGTCGATATTTGCACCCATCTGAATGGATGATACGATCAGGTATCCCAGGAAGAAAAGCGGTTCGTTCGTTATGGTCGGGAACGAGAAATTTATCCATATACTGCCCTGTATGACAGCGATCAGAAGCACGGGCATTCCCACTGACTTAAATGTGAACAGCAATACCACCAGAACCGCCAGGATCGATACCACACTCACGACCATATTGTCTCTGGCGAAACATTTCTTCAGATCATACTGGCTGACCGACTCACCGACCACATATATCTTATCCGCATCGTAATAATTCTCTGCTATACTGTGTATCTCCTGCAGAAAATCAAATGTTTCTTCTGATTCCTCCGGAAGTGTCAGATAGACCAGCATACGTGAATAATCTTCGCCCTGAAGCTGCTGTCTGGCGAAATTCATCATACGATAAGCATCCTGAAGTTTCTCCATCAGCTCATCATCCAGAGTGACGTATCCTTCATCTACTTCTTCGTAGACAAACATAAACATATCGATCAAAGGTACACGATAATTGGTCAATCCGTTTATCGCTTTTGCATAATCCTCGTCATTGACCGCATATGCGGCATATACCAGCTCAGCCACCTCGTAATCCAGATCCAGCAGTTCCGAGAACTGTCTGGGTGTCAGCCGGTCTGTCAGCGTATACCCGCCCAGAGCCTCTGTATTGGCCAGACCGGTAGTGGATTCCACCTCTTCTCTTGACTCCAGTGCCTTGAGCAGTTTGGCCTCGGATTCATAATCACCGGAAGGAACTACCAACGCGAGCATGTTTTTCTTCCCGAAGGTTTCATCCTGTATATCCTGTGCTTCCTGCACGGCATTGGTCAGAGGAGGAGTAATAAGCGAATATCCGTATGCGTAAGGGCATTTGGATGAGATCAGATATCCTACCACGATAGCCACGCCGAAAAGAGGTGCTATGAAGAATCTGGTGTGATAGGCGAATTTGCCCACAAAAGGAATATCAGGAACGAAGTTCTTATGCTGCGTCTTATCCATAAGCTTCGCGAATACCATGATAACACCGGGCATCAGCAGAAATACGGATATCAGACTTAAGAAAATGGATTTGATGAGCACGATACCCATATCAGCGCCCATTTTGTACTGCATGAACATCATCGCGATCAGACCGCCTATGGTGGTCATGGAGCTGCCGGTAATCTCGGGGATTGCCTTCGACAGAGCGATGATAGTCGCTTCACGCGGAGGCAGGAGTTTATGCTCCTCCTTGTACCTGTTCAGGAATATGACGGCATAGTCCACGGACAGGGCAAGCTGCAGAACTATCGTCACGGAATTCGATACAAATGATATCTTGCCGAATACGAAGTTCGATCCCATCTGAACTATCGCAGCAGAGCCAAACGTGATGAGCAGAACCGGAACTTCGGCATAAGCCTGTGATGTGAGAAGAAGAACTCCCACTACGACAAACACAACGATGATCGAGATCGTGTTCATCTCCTCTCCGATCAGTTCGGATTGCGTATCACCCAGGCTCGTGGTCAGATAGTAATCATATCCGTCCAGATATTCCTTAAGTGCATCGAGACATACCAGGCACTGATCATCATCCTCATCATAATCAAATGTCACTGATATCAGAGCCGAGCCGTTCGCATAATGATCCGGAGTATCATCCATGTCTGCGGAAAATACTCCTTCCATTGCTTCTATATCCTTCTGTATATCCTGTGCCTGGGAGTAGGAAACATTCGCCACCATTACATTGGCAGTGCCGTAGGTGGTGAACTGCTCCTCCATGAGATCCAGCCCCAGTCTGGTCTCGGATGTAGCCGGGAGATAAAAGGCGAGGTCATTTTCGACTTCCACCCATCCCTTGGCTATGACCGAAAAGATTGCAAGAATCGCGTATATCAGAAAAAAAAGATTACGTTTATCTACTATAAAAGCGCAAATCTTCAGCATTGCGCTGTTACCGAGTTTAGCTTCTTCGTTTTCCATAATGACTGATCAAATGCCTCTAAATGATAGATTCTACTCTCTTTTCAATTGTGATGTCAAGACTCCAATACTTTCACCGTGTAGACATTGATCTTATTGCTCTTACCCTTAAGCGGTATATCTCCGACCAGATCCGCTTTAACTCTGTCTCCGAGAGCATTCAGTACTTCCTCACTGATATAGATCTCACCTGCACCGGCATTGGCCTCCAGTCTGGCTGCCGTATTTACCGTATCGCCGATAGCAGTGTAATCCATGCGGAAATCGCATCCTATATTACCCACGACCGCATCACCGCAGTTGACACCTATACCGAATTTAACGCCCTTACCGAATCTTTCGAACAGGGATTCCTCGAGGGGCTTTGATCTGCTGTTTATATCCCATGCGGTCTTCACGGCCTTATATATATAGTCGTCAAGATCAAAAGGAGCATTGAACACCGCCATCGCCGCATCACCGATGAACTTATCCAGTGTACCGCTGTTTGACAGTACACAATCGGTAACCAGCGCCAGATAGTCGTTCAGTATCTCTACAACCTGCACGGGATCCAGGCTCTCGGACATAGTGGTGAACCCTCTGATATCGATAAAAAGAACCGCGATATGTCGCTTTTCTCCCCCGAGTTTAAGCTCGAAATCGCCGCTTCGGGACAGTTCATCAACTACCTGCGGAGCCACATATTTCTTAAACACATCCAGTGTGTGTCTGCGTCTGATCTTCTCTATCACATACTTGCCGACAATCAGATATGCATCCGCGATCACCAGGAACAACAGTACATATATGAGCGGTATATAGTGACCGTGAGCGGCCAGAAGTCTGCCTGCGAGAGTGTAGATCACTCCCACTGCCACCGATCCGATCAGTCCCGGCCACAGGCCGGCTTTTTGCGTCAGAGCAAGGAAAAGAATGATGATCAATGCAGCTATGACAGCCGCCAGCCACCGGCTTACAGCGGTCATGGTCTTATGCTGCATATAGGCCTGTATGACATTGGCATGATTCTCCACACCGTACATGGATGTATCACGGTCGGATGCTGGCTGATAATCATCCTGCATGCCCGGAGCATAAGCACCTATGAGTACTATGGCATCCTTAAATGCCGCAGCGGGAACTTCCCCGGCCAGTACGGCTCTAAACGAAACCTTGGAATACTCGCCTGATTTGCCCGAATACATGAACTGAAAAAGTCCGTTGCTCTGTTTATCAGGCACATATACATCCTCACCTCTGCCTGCAGCGTAGAGTTTATAAACCGCATATGCGAAGCTGTCCTGCTCTCCTCCGTCGGGAGTGGCTATACTGCTCATCGCGTATCTGACATAACCGTCCTTTGCTACGCATGCATTTGTGAAGCCGGACGTCACTACATCGTCCAATACGTCTATGGGCATCTCTATGTGATCGATATGCTCGGAATTATAATATCTCTTGCCGCTTTCATCAGTCTCCACCTGACCGCGGTATACGATATGAGAACCGCTGACTATATTTCCGCCGGCAAGTGCCGCCGCAGAGGCCAGATGAGCATCTGTTTCCTCATCGTACGGTTCGGTGAAAAGCAGATCCATGCCGACTACGGCAGGTGCATTTTCCGGATCGCTGTAAAGAAGTTCAAGCAGCTCGGCTGTTTTCTCTCTCGACCACAGAGTAAAGTTCCCGTACTCTCCCAGAGTCTCCTCATCTATGCCCACTATGATGATATTGCTGTTCGGTCCGGACAGCCTGGTATAAAGCTTGTCCGTCAGAAATGCATCGGGCGTATACAATGCGTCGGTCAGCACCAGTATAAATACCAATACTGCCATCACAACCATCACAATGATATGTACCGGTTTGCTGCTCGTCATATGATTGTCCCTCCACCGAGGACTCTGTCACCGTCATAGAAAACAACAGCCTGTCCGGGTGTGATCGCACGTTGAGGCTCATCAAATACCACTTTGACACTGTCTGCCGGCCGTGCATCGGTACCGGAGTTCTTTGTTATGTAAACCACTGCATCCGCCTCCCGATGATGGTACCTGATACGTGCCTTACATCTGATCTCAGCGGAAGCGGGCTTACCGGCCGCATATGTCCAACACACATCCA
>CAMONC010000055.1 GCA_946620235.1 uncultured Lachnospiraceae bacterium
TATACCCGCTGTTTTAATCTTATTGACTGCTCTCATAAGGTTTCCTTTTTATACGTATTCATCGGGCAAGAATGCGAAGCATATGGGCAAGAATGCAACGCATTCTTGCGACTTGAAGAATACGGAGTATTCTTCTGAGTTGGGCATGGCCCAACTCAAATTATATCATTTGAAGGAAGATGGTGGTATCATTATGTGTATCCGAAAGTTTCACATCGAGGTAGATTATGAAGACTAAACCCAAAACGAGCGTAATGCCAACCAGTATAGAAGAAGTCGAACTCAAAGGAGAAGGAGGACTCAGGCGTGCTTTTCTCATGAGAACGGTCCTGTCCATAGTCGGGATGGGTATCGTATTCCTCTGCGCCAGTCTTGCGATATATTCCAGGGCTCTCCAAAAGGAGATGAGGGGGGATCTCACACATATCTCACATATGATCCTGACATACTATGACGACATGTATCCCGGTGACTATAACCTGCTCATCGATGAAAACAATGAACTTACTTATCTGAAGAAGGGCGATGTGGTCATATCCGAGGATACCGCTTTTGTAGAGGATGTTGCCGTGGAGACGAATTGCGAGATTTCGATATTTTTCTATGATACCCGTCAGATAACCACGATCAGGGACGGCGAGGGCAACCCTCCGCTGAATACGATCGCAAACAACAAGATCACCACTGCGGTCCTGATCAACGGACGCGAGAGCTTCTTTAATGATGTGGAGATAGCCAAGGTAAGATATTGCGTGCAATATACACCGATATTTGCATCCGGCGGAACCTGTGTCGGCATGATAGGTGTCGGTAGGCCGTACAGCGAGACATTTGGATATGTATACAGACTGTCGGCCGTATATGCCGCCATCATCGTGATAGCGGGCGGACTGGTAGGACTGTGGATGGCATTGTATACATCCCAGCTTGTGAAGCATCTGGACAGGCTGAAGGATTTCCTCGGTGCGATAGCCGGAGGACATCTGGACGGAGACCTGGATCAGGGTGTTCTCGACAGACAGGATGAAGTCGGAGATATGGGGCGGTGTGCGTTGTTTGTGCGCGGTTCCCTCAAAAAGCTGGTTGAGAGAGATCCTCTTACCAACTTAAATAACCGACGCAGCGGCCAGATCAAGTTTGAGCAGATCAGACGTACTGCCAGAAAGTACGGACAGACTTATTGTATCGCCATGGGTGATATCGATTTCTTCAAGAAGGTAAACGATACATACGGACATGATGCCGGTGATGCGGTGCTGAAGGAAGTGGCCCGTATACTGAGCGACCGCATGGCAGGCAATGGTACCGTGATCAGATGGGGCGGTGAGGAGTTCCTTTTCATAATAGAAGAGATGAGCCTGCCGGATGCCAGAGATTTCCTCTGGAATATTCTGTATGCGATACGTGATACATCTGTGGAGTTTGGTGATAAGGTTATTAAATTTACCATGAGTTACGGTATCGTGGAAGGCAATACGGCCATCAGTGCCGACAGTGAGATAACAGCTGCCGATGAGTTGCTGTACTATGCAAAGGAGCATGGCAGAAACCGCGTATGTTCGGAGAAAAGTGATGTGAATTACGAGCCCGGCGCTCCGGTATCGGCCGTGGACATGCTGACAGCCGGGGGGACGGCAGAGTCGAACGGGGCTCCGGTATCAGCTCTGGATATGCTGGAGGCCGATGCGAGCACCAATCCCGGATCGGACTCTTCTGAAGAACCGGCCGACGGTGCGGAAACGGCCGACGATGCGAAAACGGCCGACGAGACACACGGTCCAGCTGACAAAGAAGATGAACTCTGGGATATATATGATGTAAATAAACAGCTCACCGGGCGGACCATGAAGCGAAATGATTTCACTATGGCCGACGGTGACTATCATCTGACCGTGCTGGGAGTTGTGGTAAACACTGCCGGTGAATTCCTGCTGACCAGGCGTGTGATGAGCAAGTCCTGGGCACCCGGATGGTGGGAGGTTTCCGGAGGCGGAGTTAAGGCAGGTGAGACTTCTGAGCAGGCCGTGATCAGAGAGATACGCGAGGAGACCGGTCTTGATGTGACCGGTGCCGAGGGCGGGTATATGTTCTCATATCGCCGCGATAATCCCGATGAGGGTGACAATTATTTTGTGGATGTATACCGGTTCATTCTGGACTTCACAGACGAACAGGTACATATACAGACCGATGAAGCTGACGGATATATGCTGGCTTCACATAAGGATATCAAGGATCTGGGAGCCGATGGCGTATTACTGCACTATGACAGTATCAAAGAGGTATTTGAACTTTGAGCCCTGCGGGATATTACGGCAAAAAAGATAAAAAAGACCCGCAGCAGGACATAAAGAAGCTCAATCAGCTGATCGAAAACAGGGATTTCAAAAACGTTCATCTGCTCTGCGGTGAAGAGGATTATCTCCGTTTGCAGTTTCGTGATAAGCTCTGTGCCGCAATGGGAGGAGTTCAGGGATCTCTTGCGTTTGACCGGTTCATAGGATCCGCAGCACAGCCGGAGAGTATCATAGATCTGGCTGAGACCCTTCCGTTCATGGCCGAGAGGCGTGTGATACTGATCGAAGATACGGGATGGTTCAAAAACGGCTGTTCTGTAATGGAGGATTACATTTCACAGGGAGTATGTGAATCCACCACATTGGTATTCTGCGAAAAGGAAACGGATAAAAGGACCAGGCTGTATAAAGCCGTTTCGGAACACGGAATGATTAGTGAGTTTCCGGTACAGGATGCAGCTACTCTTGCTTCATGGGTAGGCGGAAGACTGAGGAGCCTGGGTACCCCCATATCCGGAGCGGATGCCGCATACATGGTCGACGTGGTTGGAACCGACATGCTGACCCTGGCTAACGAAACGGACAAGCTCTCGGCTTACTGTCTGGAGAAACAGCGGGTTATGCGTGAGGATATAGATGCCATCTGTACCCGCGGGATCGAGGACAGGGTATTTGATATGTGTGAAGCACTGGCCCTCAATGACAAGAAGCGGGCTATGACTCTGTATTATGATCTGATAGCGTTGCGCGAGTCTCCGATCAAAATACTGGTGCTGGTAACACGGCAGTTTGATACTCTGGTAAAGATCAAGGATCTGGAGTTCAGGAAATACGGAGATGAAACGATAGCGAAGAAGATCGGTCGTCCGGCCTGGACGATATCCAAATACAGAAAGCAGACCGGGAGATATTCGATGTCGGCACTTAAGTCCATAGTAAACGAATGTGCCGATGCCGATATGTCCATCAAGAACGGCATGATGACGGATAAGATCGCGCTGGAAACATTACTTGTGAAACTGGCCGATCCGTCACCGGGCGGGGATGGATGATACGTGATCGAGTGCTTTGGCAATGACACGGTCCATATCATAGTATTTATATTCGCCGAGACGTCCGCCGAAGTGTACGTTCGGCTCTGAATCGGTTTTTTTGCGGTACTGTTCATACAGTGCCGTATTTTTTTCATCATTGACCGGATAGTATGACTCGGTGCCGGGCTGCCATTCGAGACTGTATTCGCGGCTGATCACGGTTCCGGGGATACTCTGACCGTTACGGTCAACGCCGAATTCGAACCATTTATGTTCAATGATCCGGGTATACGGGGTATCGGAATCGGTGAAGTTTACCACCGCATTGCCCTGATAGTTATCTGTATCGAGATGCTCTGTCTCGAAACGCAGTGATCTGTATTCCAGATGGCCCAGATCGTATCCGAAATAAGCGTCGACAGGGCCGGTATATATGATGTTGTGTGCTTCCAATGACAGGGAACTGCGGTATCTCGGATCCAGAAAATCGGTATCCGTCCTGACATCCGATCCTTCGAGCATTTTCTCTATGATCTGAGTGTATCCGCCGACAGGTATTCCCTGGTACAGTGCATTGAAATAATTGTTATCATAGGTAAATCTGACAGGAAGCCTGCGGATGATGAAGGCAGGCAGTTCATTGCAGGGACGTCCCCATTGTTTCATCGTGTAATCACGGACAAGCTTTTCGTATATATCGGTACCGACCAGAGATATGGCCTGCTCCTCGAGATTCGCGGGTTCGAATTCCGATATGCTCATTCCTTTGCGGGCTGTGATCTCTCTGATATAATCCGCACGCTGCTCCTCTATCCGGGCGCGTGCTTCGTCCGGCGTTGTCACTCCCCACATCCGGTTGAAGGTATACATGTTGAAGGGGAGGGAATAGAGCTCACCGCGATAGTTGGCTATGGGTGAATTTGTGTATCTGTTAAAAACGGCAAACTGGTTTACATAATTCCAGACAGAAGCATCATTCGTATGAAAAATGTGTGCTCCGTATTTATGCACGTTTATGCCGCCTGTCTGCTCGGTATATATATTTCCGCCGATATGACCGCGTCTGTCTATGACCAGGGTGCTGTAGCCTTTTTTATGAAGTTCATGGGCACATACCGCTCCGTAAAGCCCGGCCCCCACTATTAAATAATCGTACATTACCGCTCCTTATCTTTGATATAATGGATGTTGTCACAAGGAATTTTACATATGCCGAAACAGGAGATACATAAATAAGTATAGATTCGGAGGTGCAAAAATGAAAGCAAAAATGATAACTCTCGGTTCGACCGGGATAACTACACCGCAGAATGCATTCGGCGCGTTGCCAATACAGAGAGATGACCTTGAGACCGCGGCAGCGATACTCAGGCGTGCATATGAAGGCGGTATCACATTTTTCGACACTGCCAGAGCATACTCGGACAGTGAAGAAAAGATAGGATATGCACTCTCCGACGTTCGTGATCATATCTACATAGCCACAAAGACCATGGCACAGGATACCGAGGAAATGAAAAGGCATATAGATACGTCGCTGCACAATATGAAGACTGATCATGTCGATATCTATCAGTTCCATTGTGCTGCGAAAGTGTTTAAGCCCGGTGACGGAACGGGCATGTATGAGCTGATGGAGGAGTTCAAGCGTCAGGGGATGATCCGTCATATAGGCATTACCGCACACAAGATAGATGTGGCAGAGGAGGCTGTTGATTCCGGGCTTTATGAGACTCTGCAGTTTCCGTTCAGTTATCTGTCGGGAGAGCGTGAGATCGCTCTGACACACAGATGCGCCGAGCACAATATGGGCTTCATTGCCATGAAAGGACTCGCAGGAGGCCTGATCACGGACTCGAGAATGGCTTTTGCCGCCATGACGGGATACGATAATGTATTGCCCATATGGGGTGTGCAGCGCATGGAGGAGCTTGAGGAGTGGTTAAGCTATATGGATGATGCTCCCCGGCTGGATGATGAGATGAAAAGCAGGATCGCTGCGGATAAGAAAGAGCTGGATGGTGATTTCTGCCGTGGATGCGGATATTGTATGCCTTGCCCGATGGGGATCACGATCAATAACTGCGCGAGGATGAGTCTGCTGCTCAGGCGTGCTCCGTCGGCTAACTGGCTGTCCGAGCATTGGCAGGGTGAGATGCGTAAGATAGAGAATTGTATAGAATGCGGTTCCTGCCGGTCCAAGTGCCCTTATAAGCTGGATACTCCTGCTCTTCTTAAGAAGAATTACGAGGACTACAAGAAGGTTCTGGCAGGCGAGGTGAGTGTATGAAAAAAACGGTAGCGCGCGTTATTATATGTGCTTTGCTTGCAGGATGTCTTGCAGGGTGCGGGGCAACTGATGCAGGTGTCAGTCAAAACGCGGAATCTTCCTATGTCCCGCAGATGCCGACCGATACGGAGACATCGGATATCTATGTAACTAAGATCGATGGCATTCCGGATGATTTCATCAGAGGCATGGATGTTTCCAGCCTGCTTGTTGAAGAACAGAGCGGTGTCAGGTTTTATGACCGGAATGGGAAAGAGACAGATCCGCTGAAGGCGCTGGCTGACGCCGGGATCAACTGTGTTCGCATCAGAGTTTGGAACGATCCTTATGACGCTGACGGCAACGGATACGGCGGAGGCAACTGTACTGCCGAAACCGCAGCCGAGATAGGTTCCAGAGCAGCGGCTTACGGGATGAAAACATGCGTGGATTTCCATTATTCCGATTTCTGGGCTGATCCGAACAAGCAGATGTGTCCGAAAGCCTGGACAGGGATGAACATAGAAGATAAAGCCCAGGCTCTGTATGATTATACCGTGGACAGCTTAAAGACCATATTGGATGCCGGCGCGGAAGTGAGCATGGTACAGATAGGCAATGAGACCAATCATGGCATGGCGGGTGAAGCAAAGGTCAAGGAGATGACCACGCTCATGAAAAAGGGCAGCGAAGCTGTCAGAGCCGTGGCTTCCGAGTATGGGCGTGATATATCCGTCGTTGTTCATTTCACCACGGTGGATGATCCGGACGAGATCCGGAACCTGGCCTATAAACTGGCCTCAAACAGGGTTGATTATGATGTGTTCGGAGTATCGTATTATCCGTACTGGCACGGCACGTTGACTAATCTGGTCGATGTTTTGAAGAATCTGGCAGAGTCATATGATAAGAAAACATGCATTATGGAAACGTCATATATGTACACCACAGATGACGGAGACGGATCAGGCAACTCGGTATCCGGATCGGATGAACTGGAGGAATATCCGGTAAGTGTTCAGGGGCAGGCAAATGCCATCAGAGATGTGTGTGCTGCCGCATATGAAGGAGGCGCCATGGGAGTGTTCTACTGGGAAGGAGCCTGGATCCCGGTTCCGGCCGATGGTGGCAGCAGAGCGGATAAGTGGGAGAAGTACGGTTCAGGTTGGGCATCGAGCTATGCAACCGAGTATGATCCCGATGATGCAGGTAAGTATTACGGGGGCTGTTCCTGGGAGAATCAGGCTTTATTTGATTTCGAGGGAAAAGCGTTGCCTTCGCTTGATACCTTTAAATATCTGAAATACGGAGCTGTCGGGCTAAATAATGAAATCATCAAAGTGCAGGGGATAGAGATAAAGGCTGCTCCGGGGGATGAGATCATACTTCCCGACAGTGTCGAATGCCTGTGGAGTGACCCGGCATGTCATGATGGACTGAGTGTGACCTGGGACAAAGCGGAAGTGGCTGCGATCGATAACGGTGTGACCGGTACATATTACATCCATGGATCTGCGGAAACGGGAGATACTACACTGTCGGTTGAAGCAGTTGTGATCGTATCCAATGAAAACCTGCTGGCAGATCCGTCGTTTGAGAATGAGGACCATTCGGCCTGGACGGTGACACCCGCTGACGGAAAACCGGATCCCAGCGATTATCAGCAGAAGGCTGCGGATGCACACAGTGGTGAGGTGGCTTTCCATTTCTGGAGCGAAAGTGATATGGAATTTAACCTCGAACAGACCCTGACCGCAGAGAAAACCGGACTATACTCGGCTGAAGCCTGGATGCAGGGCGGCGACTTTGATGATGATGCGGTCGTATATCTGTACGTGATTGTAGCGGATGCTGACGGGTATGAGACTGATCCTGTTATTCTCGACGGTTGGGTCAATTGGAAGAATCCGAAGATAGAGGGAATAGAGGTTGAAGCCGATGAAACGGTTACCGTGGGAGCATATGTAAAATGTGCCGGTGGAGCATGGGCCACATTTGATGATTTTTCGCTTAATCTTCAATGATATCCACGGTAGAAATATGGTATACTGATTTTGTGTGTTCCACAATTTCCAAGTAGGAGGAGAAATCCATGAAAAACAACAAGTTCACTATTCAGCAGGTTGTTGCTGCCGGTATCGGAACAGCGCTTTTCGTAGTGCTCACGGAGACACAGATTCCGGTGGTAATCGTTCCCAACACGGCTCTTCAGGTTAGAGCTGCTCTTTTGGCATTTCTGTCTGCAGTATACGGCCCTGTGGTAGGAGGCATCGTAGGACTCCTTGGTCATGCTCTCGGTGATGCGTTCTTCTATGGAAGTGTATGGTGGAGCTGGGTTGTGCCTGATGCCGTATTCGGTATTCTGGTAGGCCTTTTCGTTAAGCAGTATAAGATCCGTGAGGGCGGCTTCGGTGGTAAGGAGATCGCTATATTCAACGTGATCCAGATAGTAGCCAATGCCATTGCATGGGTACTGTGCGCACCCGTTCTTGATATTCTAATCTACGCAGAGCCCTCCAACAAGGTATTCGGCCAGGGTGCTGTGGCATTTATCTGCAATGCGATCATGATAGCTGTACTGGGTACACTGCTTTGCTTTGCATATTCAAAGATCATGACTAAAACATCAAGCCTTCAAAAAGAAGAATGAATGAAAAAGCAGTCATAGATTTTGATAATTTTACATTTAAGTATCGAACACAAGTCGATCCGACCCTGCATGATATCAATCTTAAGATATATAAGGGTGAGAAGGTCCTCATAGTAGGACCTTCCGGATCGGGCAAGTCTACGTTATCCAATTGTATTAACGGTTTGATACCGCATATATATACGGGAGAACAGCAGGGAGACGTCCGAATCAACGGCAAGAGTATTCGGGAAACGTCTCTTTTTGATCTTTCCTGCATGGTTGGTACCGTTCTTCAGGATACGGACGGTCAGTTTATAGGACTGACTGTTGCTGAGGATATTGCTTTTGCACTTGAGAATGACTGCGTAGCCCAGGATGAGATGCATGCACGCGTGGATGAGATCGCGGGGATTGTAGAAGTGGGTAAGCTCCTTAAGTCGAGTCCCGGAGAACTGTCCGGTGGACAGAAACAGCGTGTATCTATGGCGGGTGTTATGGTCAGGGACGTGGACATACTTCTGTTTGATGAACCCCTGGCAAATCTCGATCCGGCCACAGGCAAAAGAGCGATATCCCTCATAGATAAGATACATAAGCAGACGGATACAACGATAGTCATCATAGAGCACAGACTTGAAGATGCTCTGTTCTGTGATGCCGACAGGATCATTTTGGTTGAGGATGGACGCATATCAGCGGACATGACTCCGGATGAACTCATGAGTACGGATGTACTTGTCAGGGCCGGTGTCAGGGAGCCGCTGTATGTCTCTGCCCTCAAAGCAGCGGGAGTGGAGCTTAAGCCGGAGGATGAAGCCGGTCAGATAGATACGCTCCATGTGGAAAAACACGCTGAAGAGGTTCGCGGCTGGTATCATAAGCAACCTCACGCCCAGACACGCACGTATGGCAAAGAAGTGCTGGGGATCTCACATCTGTCTTTTGCCTATGATCAAAATGTTACGGTGCTGGAGGATGTCAATCTCTCGGTCAGACAGGGTGAGATGATGGCCATCGTAGGCAAGAACGGTGCCGGTAAGACCACACTCTCCAACCTTATATGCGGATTCCTGACACCTGATAATGGAGAGATAAGACTGAACGGATCCGATATATCCGGTCTGTCGGTCAAGGAGAGGGGAGAACATATAGGACTGGTCATGCAGAACCCCAATCAGATGATATCCAAGGCCATGATATATGACGAAGTGGCATTGGGACTGCAGGTGCGCGGAGTACCCGAAGAGGAGATAAAAGAGCGTGTAAAAAAAGTGCTCAGGATCTGCGGTCTGTATCCATACAGGAACTGGCCGATATCCGCACTCAGTTTCGGCCAGAAAAAGAGGGTGACCATCGCTGCGATACTGATCCTGGAGCCGGAGATCATGATACTCGATGAGCCCACTGCGGGACAGGATTACCGCCATTATACCGAGATAATGGAATTTGTCAGGGATATCAATGAAAAAGCAGGAACTACCCTGATAATGATAACGCATGATATGCATCTGATGCTCGAATATACAAACAGAGCTGTGGTCATCGCTGACGGGCATTTGTTGGCTGACAGTTCCCCCGCAGCCATACTGACCAATGACGAGATATCGGATAAAGCTTATCTGAAGCGAACGTCGCTCTATGACCTGTCACGGGCATGCGGAATAGACGATGCCGACGGGTTTACCGAGGCGTTCATAAACTACGAGAGAGCTCATTCAAGAGGGTAAGTGATGGAACGTAAACTCCTGACCTATGAAGAAAAGGATACCTGGATAGATAAGCTCTGCGGAGTTACAAAGCTTGTCTTCTTTCTGTGCTGGTCGGTAACCAGTATGATGACCTATGACACCAGGATCCTGGTCCTGATGCTGGTGCTCAGCCTCATTATCTTCAAGATAAGCCGTACCAGGTGGGATCAGGTCGGAAGCGTATTTAAGTTCATTCTGCTGTTTCTGATCATCAATCTCCTCGCCATATATCTGTTCAGTCCGGCTGAGGGAGTGAAGATATACGGCACAGAGACTGTGCTGGCAGGCTCCGGCAGATACGCGCTCAGGGCTGAGCAGCTCTTTTACGAGTTCAATATCATGCTCAAATACTTTACGGTGGTTCCGAGCATATTTATATTCATCGTGACGACCAATCCCTCGGAGTTCGCGGCGTCTATGAACCGTGTGGGGATCAGCTATAAGGCAGGTTATTCCGTGGCCATAGCTCTCAGATATATCCCGGATATACAGGCGGACTTCCGCAAGATACGCAACGCGCAGATGGCCCGTGGTATCGAGATGAGCAAAAAAGGAAAGCTGGTGGACAGGATCAAATCCACTACGGCGATCATTTTTCCGCTTGTATTCTCGAGTATGGGCAGGATCGAAACAATATCAACTGCTATGGAACTGAGAAGCTTCGGCAAGCACAGGAAGAGGACGTGGTATATGGCCAGACCTCTTAAGAGAAACGATTACCTGGTCATCGCGGTCTCGGTACTGTTCATGATAGTTGCATTGACGATAACATATATGGATGGATCAAGGTTTTATAATCCTTTTGTATAGTTATAGATAGGAGAAGTGTTAATGAAAATCATAGACATTATTAAACAGGACAAGCTCTCACTTTCATTTGAGGTTTTTCCGCCTAAGAAAGAGAGCTCATACGACAGCGTGAAAGTCGCAACGGAAGAGATTGCCGCACTTAAGCCTGCTTTTATGAGCGTGACTTACGGAGCCGGCGGCGGAACGAGTAAGTACACCCTGGATATAGCTCAAAATATTAAAGAGAGATTTAACATCCCGATGCTCGCGCATCTGACTTGCGTTTCTTCCGACAGGGCTACGGTCATGGAACGTATCAAGGAAATGGAGGCTGCCGGGATCAGGAATGTCATGGCTTTACGCGGTGACCTGACACCTGAACTTGAAGCCAGCGACAGGAGTAAGTGGGACTACAGATATGCATATGAGCTCATACGCGATATCAAGGCTTCCGGCGTGGATTTCTGCATAGGAGCAGCCTGCTATCCCGAAGTACATCCCGAGAGCAGTTCTCAGTGGGAGGACATAGACCATCTGAGGGAGAAGGTGGATTGCGGCGTGGACTTTTTGACCACGCAGATGATCTTTGACAATTCACTTTTCTTAAACTTCATGTATAAGATCAGGGAAGCCGGTATCACGGTACCCGTTTTGCCCGGCATCATGCCGATCACGAGAGCGAATCAGGTGGAGCGTGCCATCAAGCTGTCCGGATCGTTCATGCCCAACCGGTTCAAGAGCCTGGTCGACAAGTTCGGATCCGATCCCGAAGCCATGACTCAGGCAGGTATCATATATGCGACGGATCAGATCATAGATCTGTATGCAAACGGAATAACCAACGTACATGTATATTCGATGAATAAACCCGAGGTTGCTGCAGGTATCATGCGCAATCTCTCGGATATACTGGGAAAGAATTTCGAGGGCAGATGAGCGTAACATCTCCTATACTGGTAAGAACATACGATCCGAAGGAGTGTCCGCAGCTGACCGCCATTAATATGGATGAGGTTATGCGATACGGAGGGATGATGATATCGCGTACGCCCGTTCCGCCCGATACCCGTGACGAATCGGTCGAGGAGATCCGGGCACTGATAGATGAGAGTGCTGCCGAGGTCATGCCGATGCTGACATATAAGGTCTGCTACAGGCATATTGATATCTCGTGGGAAGGAGACTATCCCGTTCTTCCGTTTGATTCTCATCATTCACGGAATCTGGCTCACAATCTGGAAGGCTGTACGGCCGGAGTGATGTTTGCGGCAACCATCGGCGTCGGGATAGACCGGCTGATCACCAGATATAATCATTCTTCGCCATCCAAGGCTCTGATCCTGCAGGCGCTCGGTGCGGAGCGTGTGGAAGCACTTTGCGACCTGTTTAATGCTCAGATCGAAGAAGAAGCTGTAGCACAGGGCATGAGCCTGCGCCCCAGGTTTTCACCCGGATACGGAGATCTGCCGCTCACCGTCCAGAAGGAATTCATGACATTGCTTGATTGCGCACATCTGATAGGCATCAATCTGAACGAGAGCCTGCTGATGAGCCCGTCCAAGTCCGTGACCGCAATCATAGGCATGAAATGACACCCGGGGACGGAGTCAATGGTTCATTTTTTGACACCCGGGGACGGAGTCAATGGTTCATTTTCTCACACAGGAGAGCTAATATGTCGGATATAAGAGAATACATGAAAAACAATATCCTGTACCTTGACGGAGGTATGGGGACCCTGCTTCAGAAGCGGGGGCTTAAGCCCGGGGAACTTCCCGAGAGATGGAATATTACTCATCCCGAGATCATCACCGAGCTGCAGAAGGCATACTATGACGCGGGGAGTAACGTCGTCTATACGAATACTTTCGGCGCCAATTCACTTAAGTTCGAACCGGATGAGCTGCGTGCGATCGTGCACGGAGCCATAGATGCCGCCCGTGCGGCCCGCGATCAGTCCGAAACCCCGCATGAGAAATTCGTTGCCCTTGATATCGGACCGATGGGGCGCCTGCTTAAACCCTACGGTGACATGGATTTCGATGAAGCCGTGGAAGTCTATGCTCAGACTATTCGCATAGGCGCGGAATACGGCGTGGATCTGATCGATATAGAAACGATGAACGACAGCTACGACACCAAGGCCGCTTTGCTCGCAGCCAAGGAGAACTCCGACCTGCCCGTGATCGTCACCAACGCTTACGGTGAGGACGGCAAACTCATGACAGGTGCTTCGCCGGCGGCCATGATAGCTATGCTGGAGGGCATGGGAGCCGATGCTGTCGGCGCCAACTGCTCTCTGGGTCCCGAACAGCTGCGGGGTGTTGTCGAGGAATATGTAAAATATGCTTCCGTGCCCGTGATACTCAAGCCCAATGCCGGCCTGCCCAGATCCGAGAACGGAGAGACCGTATATGATGTGACACCTGATGAGTTCGCTTCGATCATGCGTGAGTATGCATGCATGGGCGTACGTGTGTTGGGCGGATGCTGCGGTACCACCCCGGACTATATCAGAGCTACCGTGGAAAAGACCGCACCGGATATGGCGGAGATAACGTCACGAACACCTGTCACCGATAAGAACATCACCTTCATCTCATCATATACCCATGCAGTGGAATTCAAGGATTCTCCCATACTGATCGGAGAAAGGATCAATCCCACGGGTAAAAAGAGATTTAAACAGGCTCTCAGGGATCAGGATATCGATTACATACTCGGGGAGGGATTGAGACAGCAGGACGCAGGAGCCCATGTTCTGGACGTGAATGTCGGACTGCCCGAGATAGATGAGCCTGAACTTCTGGACAGAGTTACCTGTGAGCTGCAGGCTATCATAGATCTGCCGCTGCAGATAGATACTACGGATCCCGTAGCAATGGAGCGGGCTCTCAGACATTATAACGGCAAGGCATTGATCAATTCGGTCAACGGGAAACAGGAGATAATGGATGTTATTTTTCCGCTGGTTGCCAAGTATGGTGGTCTGTGCGTGGCACTTACACTGGATGAGGACGGAATACCCGAATCTGCCGAAAGGCGTGTCGAGATAGCCGAACATATCATAGAGGAAGCCGCAAAGTACGGCATCGGACGTAAAGACCTGCTGTTTGATACATTGGCCATGACCATAAGTGCGGATACAAAGGCCGCTCTGGCTACACTCAAATCGCTTCACGAGATCAGAACCCGTTTGGGATGCCATACTTCTCTGGGTGTGTCGAACATATCATTCGGACTTCCGGCGAGAGAACTCGTGACTTCGACTTTCTTTGCTCTGGCACTTGAAGAAGGACTGAGCGCGGCCATCATGAATCCCCACTCACAGGAGATGATGAAAGTTTACTATACATACAGGGCTCTCCATGATCTGGATGAGAACTGCATGGATTATATAACTTTTGCGGATAATTACGTTCCGGCCGGACCGGCACCCGGACAGGCAACAGGCGGAACCGCAGGGGCTGCGGGTTCCACAGCGGACGGCGGCACCAAACAGCAGTCCGGTGAGGATTACGGTTCACCGCTCAAGAGAGCGATAGTTAAGGGACTGAAAGAGCAGGCGGCCAATCTTACCAAAGACCTGCTTGCAGAGGGAAGACAGAGCCTGGATATAGTGAATGAAGAGATAATTCCCGCTCTGGATATAGTGGGACAGGGATTTGAGGCCAAGAAGATGTATCTCCCTCAGCTGCTCATGAGTGCCGAAGCCTCACAATCGGCATTTGAGATCATCAAGGCCGATATGGCCGCACATCCCGGAGAAGCCGTGTCGAGAGGCAAGTTCGTCATCGCGACCGTACACGGTGACATACATGACATAGGCAAGAATATAGTCAAGCTCATCATGGAAAACTACGGTTTCGAAGTATATGATCTGGGCAAAGACGTGCCTCCGGAGGACGTTGTAGCCAAGGCCGAGGAGACGGGAGCGCCTATAGTGGGACTCTCTGCACTGATGACCACTACAGTGCCGGCCATGGAGGAAACCATCAAGCAGTTGCGTGCGAAGCTCCCCGAAGTAAAGACCGTGGTAGGCGGGGCCGTGCTCACCCAGGAATATGCCGATGAGATAGGAGCCGACTTCTATGCACGGGATGCGATGGCGACCGTGAGATATGCATTGGATGTCGTGGAAGGGAAAATATAAAAACGATTGGAACATGAGTTTATGAGCCGGGAGCGGAAAACTATGAGTCGGGAGCAGGATGCCCGCATACTTAAGAATATACGACTGTATGCACTTGATATGGACGGAACGATATATCT
>CAMONC010000056.1 GCA_946620235.1 uncultured Lachnospiraceae bacterium
ATCCTCGGTATGGATGAGCTTTCCGAGGAGGAGAAGCTGGTGGTTAACCGTGCACGTAAGATTCAGAGATTCCTGTCTCAGCCATTCTTCGTAGCAGGACAGTTCACAGGTCTGGACGGTAAATATGTTCCGATCAGTGAGACCATAAGAGGCTTTAAGGAAATCCTCGAAGGCAAGCACGATGATATACCCGAAGGATACTTCCTCAACAAGGGTACCATTGATGATGTACTTGCCAGTGTGAAGTGATCGGGTCGGGATTATAGGCAGTCTTTGGAGGACATATGGCCGCAGATAATAAATTCAACTTAAAGATCATTACTCCGGACCGTGAGTTCTACACCGGAGAAGTGGATATGGTCGAGTTCAATACCATAGAGGGCGAAGTGGGTATCTATAAGGGACATATCCCGATATCCATGATCATAGCTCCCGGTATTCTGACCATTACCTCTGACGGTGAATCCAAGAACGCAGCATTACATGCCGGATTCGTAGAGGTTTTGCCTGACAAGGTGACTATACTTGCCGAGATAATCGAATGGCCTTCGGAGATAGATATCGACAGGGCCAAAGAAGCGAAGGACAGAGCCGAAGCCCGGATCAGGGATGTGTTGGAAGGCACGGATATAGCAAGGGCTGAGCTCGCTCTCAGACGAGCAATGACCAGAATTGATGTTACAAAATAAAAAGGTACTTGCAAACATAATAAAAGCAGTATATCTGGCCGCCATTTTTGTGGCGGCCTGTTTCTGTTTCAGCCACATACTGAGTCAGGGAAACGTGGATATGACTACGGTTATGGCTGAACCGACGCTGCCTGTCATTCATTTGAACATAGGTGATATGGATGTTAATTATCTCTATGGTTACATGGAACCCATGGAGACATCATTTATGCGAGACACGTTGACGGTAGTCGGCAGTGACAGGCGTATAGATTTCTGCATAGACACCTATGGTGCGCAGATAGATGATATGCATTACGAGGTGCGAAGCATAGACGGTAGCCGGTTGGTGGAAAATACCCAGATCCATGCGGGTTCACCGGACAGCACGGGATGTATATACGGCAATTTCTCCATCAAGGATCTGATCACGGGCGGTGATGAGTATATGCTTATCTTTGTGCTTGATATCGGAACTGATAGAACCGTCAGATATTACACCAGACTTGTGTGGTCCGAGGATGTGCATATTGAGGAGAAGCTTGCCTATGTATATGATTTCTCGGATAGAACATTTGATAAAGATCGTGCAACTGAGCTGACCAAATATCTGGAGTCGAACTCGTCGGGGGATAACAGCAGCTATATGTATGCTGATATCCACTCGAGTTTCAAACAGGTAACCTGGGGGAATCTGAACATCCGCCGATTGGGGGAGCCGAGAATAACCGTATCCGAGCTTACTCCCGCCACAGGATATTTCCGTGTGGATTATCAGGTGGCCGTGGCGGAGGAATCCGGTGAGGCGATATGCAACGTAAGCGAATATTTCCGTATCCGCTATACTACCGACCGTATTTATCTGCTCAACTGGGAGAGATATTGCTCTCAGATTCCTGACCAGTCCAAAGATATATATGCGGAGAACCAGATAGAGTTGGGACTTGCAAGGCAGGATCTCGAGCTGGTTGAAAGCGACGGAGGAACTATATTTGCATTCGCCGATGAGGGTAAGCTTCTCAGTGTTAATATTCCGGAACAGAGGGTAACGGAGATCTTTACATTCTATACGGATGACCTCACGGATCTGCGCAGTTCCCACCGTGATCATCGGATACATATCCTGAGTGTTGATGAAAGCGGAGATGTCGCTTTCATCGTGTACGGATATATGAACCGCGGAGTACATGAGGGGCATGTCGGAGCGGCGATATATCGATATGAAAGCGCTCACAACACATATGAAGAAATGGGGTTTGTGGATTATACCAGACCTGCGTCCATACTCATGGCGGGAATGGATGAACTCTCCTATATCGATCGAAAGGGTCATGTATATTTCATGCTGGAGAGAGATGTCTATGAGGTCGATACAACGGACGGCACGATGAGCAAGATGGCATCATCTCTGTCCGATGATGCATACAGAGTATCCGAAAGCGGCCAGATGCTGCTTTGGCAGATCGATGGCGGCGTGTTCTCTTCCACAAAGCTCAGGCTGCTTAATCTGTCTACGGGATTGAGTGAGGATATAAAGGCAGGTTATGGCGAGTACATCATGCCGCTTGGATTCATGAAGGAAGATATGGTGTACGGCCTGGCCAAAGCACGTGATGTTGTTACGGATATCGACGGATCCTTTGTATTTCCGATGTATAAGGTTATCATACGTAACGCATCCGGAGAGGTTCTGAAGACTTATTCCGAGGAAGGCGTCTATGTAATGGGGTGTTCTTTCTCTGATGGCCTGATGAATATGACACGAGCCCGGAGAAATGAAACCACGGAGCTCTATGAGCCAATATCGGATGATCAGATAGTCAGCACTGTGGAAAGTGCCGGTAATGATAACCGAATAGTATGGGTAGTCACGGATGCTTTGGAGACGGTCGCACAGATCAGTATGAAAGATGCAATGAACGACGAAGATATTATGCACCTGATCCCGCGCGAAATAGTATATGAGGGAACAAAAGAACTGACACGTGAGGAGACAGATACGACAGAGCACTATTACGTCTACGGTTTGCGGGGATTCATGGGGAATTATCTGGAGGTTTCCAATGCCGTGAACCGGGCCTATGAATTGGCCGGGGTGGTTATGGACGGTCGCGGACAGTGTATCTGGTACAGGACAGGGAGGGTCAGTCGTAATCAGATCATGGCTATCACGGCCCCGGATAAGAGTGACCCGTCTGAAAGCCTTGCGGTATGCTTGGATGCAATGTTGAAATTTGAGGGCGTGACTACAAATACAAGAGTGCTACTGAATCAGGGCAGAAACGTGCAGGAGATATTGAGCGAGTATCTCAGCGACTGCACGGTATTTAATCTGACAGGGTGCAATCTGGATTCGGTACTGTACTATGTAAATCAGGATATACCGGTACTCGCGGTCATGAATGATCAGACTGCGATGCTCGTGACCGGGTTCAATGAATCACAGATTGTGCTCTTTGATCCGGTCACTGGCGAGCTTCGCAAAGAGAATATAACTGATGCCGATAACACTTTCAAGGCTAACGGCTATAGGTTCTTAACTTATATCTATTGATCTCCGTTATTATACTTGGCAATGATGGTCTGTATACGTTCAACAGGGTTCAGCAGATCGCTGATCGATGAATCGTGATTGAGCGTATCTATGATATAAGCGACGTATTTGCTTAAGTCACAGCTGATATACCAGTCCCGTGCCAGTAGCTCCGGTCTCTGGTATATGAGGTTGGTGGTAAGCACTTTGGTGATATATCCGTCTGCACAGGCTTCATCGAACTTGGACAGTCCGGCGGTAAAGAGTCCGAATGTAGCAAATATGAATATCCTGCCTGCCCCCCTCTTTTTAAGGGCATAAGCCACTTCCAGAACACTTTCGCCCGATGAGATCATATCGTCTATGATTATCAGATCCTTACCCTCTACGCTTGATCCGAGGAATTCGTGTGCAACTATCGGGTTACGGCCGTCCACTATCTGAGTGTAGTCGCGTCTCTTATAGAACATACCCATGTCCAGCCCGAGCACGTTTGCGATATATATCGCACGGCTCATACCGCCCTCATCGGGACTGACTACCATCATATGCTCGGCATCTATCTTCAGGTCTTTCACAGATCCGAGGAGTCCCTTTATAAACTGGTATGCCGGCATGATCGTCTCGAAACCGTTCAAGGGTATGGCGTTCTGTACTCTGGCATCATGAGCATCGAAGGTGATGATATTATCAACTCCCATGTTGACCATCTCCTGCAGTGCCAGCGCACAGTCCAGAGACTCCCTGGCAGTACGCTTATGCTGTCTGCTCTCATACAGGAAAGGCATGATGACGGTTATACGTCTAGCTTTACCTCCCACGGCAGCAATGATACGCTTCAGATCCTGATAGTGATCATCCGGTGACATATGGTTCTCATGACCGCATAATGAGTAGGTCAGTGAGTAATTGGCTACATCTACGAGGATGTAGAGATCGGATCCTCTGACGGACTCCATGATCATACCCTTGGCCTCACCCGATCCGAAACGCGGAACTTTCGCATCTATGATATAGCTGCTGCGCTGATACCCGGAAAAGGCAAGCGAATCATGATGTTCATTCTCTCGTTCGGTACGCCATTTGACCAGATAGTAGTCAACTTTCTCGCCGAAAGCCTTACATCCCGCAAGCGGGATCAGTCCCAGTGATCCAACCGGTATGGTTTGCAGATTTCTTTTTTCTTCCCTCTTAGGCATATGGCCCTCCGATGTTAAATGTTGGCTGTCCTGAGCTTCATCCTCAGATCAGGTCCTGTCAGCTTCAGTATAGTATAGTAACCCGTAATGCGGGACAATACTCTGTCGGAATATCTCTCCTGCAGGAACTTCAGAGACAGATTCGTATTTATGATAGTGGATCTGCGCTTGTTATGCCGGGCATTCAGGCAGCTGAACAACTCGGAACTGACGAATTGATTGGCATATTCCGTGCCAAGGTCGTCTATTATGAGCAGATCGCAGTCGTAGAGATCGTTATCGGTATCCAATGCATCTTCATCTCCTCGCCTGAAAGCGTTGTGTGCACAGGTATCAAAGAAATCAGATGCGGAGAAATACAGCACGGAATGACCGCTCATAAGCAACTCGTGAGCTATACAGGAAGAAAGGAACGACTTCCCGGTACCCACACTGCCCACGAAGAGCAGGTTACTGTAATCGGTATCAAAGCGTGCGATATAGTCGCGACACATACGAACGGCCTCACGGAAGCGGACCAGATCCTCTCCGCTGTATAGATCCTCACGCATTGAGTCAAAGTTATCGGTCTCGATGAGACTGTGAAGATTCGACTTATCGTATAGTGCATCATAGAGGACATGCAACTCGGCCTGTTTGAAACAGTGACACTTGCGACTGCCTATATATCCGGTATCTTCGCAATCCTGACACTTGTAAGGTACTGTAAGATACGAAAGATCGTAACCGTTCTCTTTGAGAAGTTCCTCTTTGCGTCGGTTTATGCGGTCAAGCTCGGCATCCATCATGCTCAGGTCCGTATTCGGATCGGCAATGGACATCCTCGCGTAGCGCATGGCTGTATCGGTAGCTTCATCCTCGAGCTCGGAATATCCGGGAACACGTGCCCTGATCTCATCCATACGTTCCGCATGTATGCGCTGTGCCTCGGACCTGCGCTGATCGTATTCGCGTATGAGATTTCTGAACTGGTTTGTAGTAAGAGGCATATCAGTTGCTGATCAGTGCTTTCTCGAGAGCATCATAATCATATGTGTTCTGTGTAAACTGGTTAAACTTGTTATCACGCTGTGCGTTTGCCTTTTTCTTGGGGGCATCGTATTTCTGTACATATGCCTTGGCCTGCTCGGGCGTGGTTATGGCTGACTGAGCCCAGTCGATGGCGACTGTCTCGATATATCTGTGACCGGTCTTGCCGTGCTCGATGCAGTACTGCAGCAGATAATCCGTCAGATCATCCGAGAAATGCAGTGTCCCGGAAATGAACAGCAATGTATTGATATCAGCCGGTGACAGAGTCTTCTGAAGGTATTGCTCCGCAATGAAGAATATCTGCGATGACTTAAAGCGGGCCATGTCGTCCTTCGTGAACTGAGGTTTGTCATAGGTGACGGATGGTATGGCGGTAACCTGCGGCGATACGACCGTCAGCTGAGCCGGTGTCGGGCTCGTAGCTGCTGCCGTATCTTTATTCGATGTTTTGGCGGTACGGACTGGCCTGTCATCTGTTTCTTCATCTTCATCCGCAGTACACAGAGGGAGCATATGTACTCCTGTTAGTGACTTGGATGAATCATAGTCCAGCTGAAGTATCCCTTTCTTCTCCCAGAAGCGAAGTGCACGCATAACATCCTTCTCGGTGTAGTTGAAGCGGTCTGCGATATCGGATATACCGGTATCCGTAGCCGCCTGGAGCATACGCATCAGGTAGAGATATATCTTAAGCTGAGCATCGTTGGCGTCCTCCATATACTTGTCTATAAAGCAATTGGACACAACCGTAAAATCAGCATAATTATCCTGATAGATCCTGAAATTTCCCATATTCTTTTCACCACTCGTTTAATCATGTGCCATCAGTGCATACCGATAGCGATTGTGATTATAGCACTTATCCGTGATATGCCAAATGGTAAAACTCACGAATTGGGAAGTGAGGGTTATCCACAATGAAAGGCTCCATGTGTGGATAAAAAAATATCGAATCGGAAAAGTGCAATATTCGGCTTTTTTCCGATAAAAAATATCCACATCCGGTTGTGGACATCTGCCGTCCCCGGCCTGTGGATATTGTGGATTACGATCTGTTTATGAGTGCTTCTCCGATGTTTACGACATCACCGGCTCCCATTGTTATCAACATATCATTTTTTGTGCAATTTTGCAGAACGAACTTTTCTATGTCGTGAAAGTCCGATATGTGATGACAGGAGGTACCCCGGCTTCGGATATGTTTCATTAAAGTAGCGGAACTTATGCCGAGATCATCCTTTTCTCTGGCTGCATATATGTCTGTCAGGATCACATGGTCAGCAGGAGCCAGTGCATCAGCGAAGTCGGTCATCAGAGCCTTGGTACGGGTATAAGTGTGAGGCTGGAAGATGACCCAGAGCTCGTTGTGCGGAACCTTGAGTGCTGTTTCGATGGTCGCGCGTATCTCGGTCGGATGATGAGCATAATCATCATATATATGGAAAGGACCGGTATGATCGGCACTTTCTACATCGCCCTTATATTCAAAGCGGCGTTGCGATCCCCTGAATTCCGACAGTGCTGCGATCGTGGTGTCGGAATTGACGCCGAGATAATCCGCCAGAGCTACTGCCGCGAGCGAGTTATATACATTGTGAAGTCCCGGTACACCCAGAGAGCATCGGCGTCCTTTGTCCTCGGTGCCGTGCATGATCGTATATGTGGCATGGGCGTTTTCATCGAGGACGATGTCCTTGGCGAAATAATCGCTGGTCTCGTCATGTCCCGTAGTAATGATATGGCAGTTGAGTCCGTCTACAAACTTGTGCAGATTCGGGATGTCGCCATTTAGTATAAGTAAACCTTCGTTCGGGATGAGTTTCGCGAACTCATGAAACGAGTGTCTGATATCGCTCAGATCTTTGAAGAAGTCCAGATGGTCGGCATCGATGTTAAGGATGATACCGATCAGAGGATAGAAATGCAGGAAGCTGTTGGTGTATTCACAGGCCTCGGTCACGAAATGCTGCCCGGAACCGATGCGGAAGTTTCCTCCTATGGAAGGCAAGATACCGCCTATCGACAGGGTAGGATCGGTGCCGGCCCGGAGAAGTATCTCCGATATCATGGAAGTCGTAGTCGTTTTGCCGTGGGTACCGCTGACTGCGATCGGACACTGATAGGTCTTCATGACCAGTCCCAGAAGTTCAGCTCTGGACAGAACAGCGATCCCGCGCGCGTGAGCATCATCGAGGTCTGCATTGCCCGGGCGGACAGCTGCGGTATATACGACCAGATCCGTATCATCGGAAATGTGACTGACGGATTGGTCATAGCTGATGACAGCGCCCAGACTCTCAAGCCGCTCGGTGAGCGGCGAACGTCTGGCGTCGGAACCCGAGACGTTGAAATGCCTGGAGAGCAGGAGCTCTGCAAGCCCGCTCATGCTGATACCGCCTATGCCTATGAAGTATACGTTTTTTGGTTGATTTAAGTCGAATTCACACATACCTATAATTTATCACAAACTGCACACAAAGGTGCACAAAAGGGCTAAAAAACATTCACATTTTGCGGAGCAGGTGTTATAATTGGTTAAAATACACATAAATTGTTTGAGATTTTATTTTTTTTTGGTAACTATTCAAAAATATGGTCTCAGACCAGGAACCAGAGGTGATGTTATGATCAAAAAAGAAATGATCGCCATGCTGCTTGCCGGAGGTCAGGGAAGCAGACTTGGAGTACTTACTTCCAAGATGGCGAAACCTGCGGTATCCTTCGGAAGCAAGTACAGGATTATTGATTTTCCTCTCAGTAACTGTATAAATTCCGGAGTGGATACGGTGGGTGTACTGACTCAGTATCGACCGCTTAAGCTTAACACCCACATCGGTATAGGTATTCCGTGGGATCTCGACCGTAATATCGGCGGTGTCACTGTACTTCCTCCTTATGAGAAGAGCTCAAACAGTGAGTGGTATACCGGTACGGCCAACGCGATATATCAGAACCTTGAGTTCATGGAGACCTATAATCCGGATTATGTGCTGATACTTTCGGGTGACCATATCTATAAGATGGATTATGAGGTCATGCTGGATTATCACAAGAAAAACAATGCGGATGTCACCATAGCCGTTATGCCCGTTCCCATGGAAGAGGCAAAGAGATTCGGTATCATGATCACCGACGGAAACGGCCGTATCACCGATTTCGAGGAGAAACCCGAGAACCCCAGAAGCAATCTGGCCAGCATGGGTATCTACATATTTAATTGGAAGACATTGAAGGAAGCGCTTGTGACAAATGCGAGCCAGCCCGCACTTGACTTCGGTAAGCATGTCATTCCTTATTGTCATCAGAATGGATCACCGCTCTATGCATACGAGTTCAACGGCTATTGGAAGGACGTAGGAACTCTCAGCTCATATTGGGAAGCAAATATGGAGCTGATCGACATAGTGCCTGAGTTTAATCTCTATGAGGAATACTGGAAGATATACACCCGCAGCGAGATCCTGCCTCCCCAGTACCTGTCCAGTGAGAGCGTTACGGAACGAAGCATCATAGGAGAGGGCTGCGAGATATACGGTAAGATTTATAATTCCGTTATCGGTTGCGGTGTTACTATCGGAAAGGACACCATAGTCCGCGACTCGATCATCATGAATAACACTGTCATCGGCAGCGGCTGCGAGATATACAAGGGCATCGTAGCTGAGAATAATGTCATTTCCGACGGTGTCAAGATGGGTGTCGGAGATGAAGTCGAAAATGAGACCGATCCTCATATCTATAATCATGGTATGGTCACGATCGGAGAGAAGAGCTTTATCCCTCAGGGAGTCAGCATCGGTAAGAACTCTGTCGTATTCGGTAAGACCGTCGCTTCGGATTATCCGGGCGGATCTCTTGCGAGCGGCAAGACTTTGATAAAGGCAGGTGATGAGCGTTGAGAGCGGTAGGAATAATTCTGGCAGGCGGTAATAACCACCGTATTAGAGAACTTACGACCAAGCGTGCGACATGTGCACTGCCCATAGCAGGCAGCTACAGAAGCATAGACTTCGCACTGAGCAACATGTCTAACGCTCATATAAATAAGGTAGCTGTTTTCACACAGTACAATGCCGGAAGCTTAAACGAGCACCTGAGTTCATCCAAGTGGTGGGACTTCGGACGTAAGCAGGGCGGACTGTTCGTGATCACACCATCGGTAACGGCTGAGAGCAATGCCTGGTATCGCGGTACGGCTGATGCAATAGCCCAGAACCTTTCGTTCTTAAAGAGCAGCCACGAACCCTATGTTGTGATATCATCGGGAGACTGTGTATATAAGCTTGACTACAACAAGCTTCTCGAGTATCATATCGACAAGAAAGCTGATATAACGGTTGTATGCAAGGATATGCCTTCGGACTTCAATCTTGAGAGATTCGGTACGGTCAAGATAGGTAAGGATGACAGGATCGAAGAGTTCGAGGAGAAACCCGTAGTAGCTAAGTCCAACACGGTATCCTGCGGTATCTATGTCATGAGACGCCGTCTCCTGATAGAGATGATCGAGAGATGCATCGAAGAGGACAGATATGATTTCGTCAATGATGTGCTCGTACGCTACAAGGATATGAAGCATATCTGCGGCTACAAGATGACATACTACTGGAGTAATATCGCTTCTGTGGATGATTATTTCCGGACCAATATGGATTTCCTTCGTCCCGAGATACGTGATTACTTCTTTAAGCAGTATCCTGACATTTATTCCAAGGTCGATGATCATCCGCCGGCAAAGTATAATGTCGGAGCGGCAGTGCATAACTCTCTGATCTCCTGTGGTTGTATCGTCAACAGTGTAGTTGAGGATTCGGTCGTATTCAAGAAAGCATACATCGGCAGCAACTGCTATATTAAGAATTCTATAGTACTTAACGATGTGTATATAGGTGACAATACCCACATAGAGAACTGCATCGTCGAAAGTCACAGTACCATACGCGCGAATTCGTACTATAAAGGCGAAGGCGGCATACAGATAGTTACTGAACAGAATGACCGATATGTGATCTGATGCCTTCTGATGTAGTTAGCAGACAGTGAGTCTGATGGCTATAATTCAGGGATGTGCGGACATCCCGGAAACAGGAGAGAAGACCATGACAGTAACGGATGTGAGAGTGAGGAAGATTGACGGCGAAGGAAAGATGCGTGCAGTTGCGTCTATCACGATTGATGATGAGATGGTAGTGCATGATATCAAGATCATCGAGGGCGATCGCGGCTTATTCATTGCTATGCCCAGCAAAAAAGGTGCAAACGGTGAATACAGAGATATAGCCCATCCGATCAATTCCGAAACCAGGAACAGACTGCAGGATCTGATCCTGGATGCATACAGCAAAGCTGAAGCAGCTGAATGACCACAACTCTAAGCAGCGAAACCCCGGGCGCGGATATCGTGTCCGGGGGTTTTACTGTAAACAGGACTGACATTAACAGAACTGACAGCGGGACCGGTGAACCGGTCGGGAGAAAAGGACATGTACGTGATAGCCGGACTCGGCAATCCCGGAACCAAATACGCACACACCAGACATAATGCCGGATTCGATACGATCGATATCCTGTCCGAACGCTATGATATACCTCTCAGGCGCAGGCTCTTCAAGGGTCTCTATGGAAAAGGGGTCATCGAGGGGACACGGGTGATACTGCTCAAACCTCAGACCTATATGAATGCTTCCGGAGACTGTATCCAACCTCTGTGCCGCCACTACAAGGTTGATACCGATAATGATCTGATCGTCATATCGGACGATATCTCCATGGATGTGGGCAGACTCAGAACCCGCAAAAGCGGATCCGCAGGCGGACATAACGGACTCAAGAGCATCATCGCACGACTCGGAAACGACGGATTCACCCGCATCAAGATCGGAGTCGGAGACCGTGAAGCCGGCGGAGATCTCGTGAAGCATGTTCTTGGACACGTGACCGGAGAGGATGCGCAGACGCTGCATGAGATGCAGGAGCGCGCTGCGGATACGGTTGTCGCGATCCTTACAGAGGGTGTGGATAAGGCGATATCGAAGTATAATTGTTAGTAGTTACGCCTCAGCATCCTAAAGGAACAACTATGAGGGCTCTGTTGTCTCCGGTAAGGGAGATGCCACAATATAACGAAATGAAGACCACCCTGGCGAAACGTGCCGGGGCGATCGACGTTACAGGCTGTGTGGGTTCTCAGAAGCTCAACATGGTCTATGCGCTGGGCGACGGCTTCCGTACGCGCCTGATCATCACGTATTCCGATGCCAGATGTCGCGAACTCTGTGAGGACTATCTTTTCTACGATCGTAACACATATATATTCCCCGCTAAGGACATGATATTCTACGAGGCGGATGTCTCGAGCAATCAGATCGAGCGTCAGCGCTTGATGTGTCTGCGTGCCCTGATGGAGAATCGCCCCATGACGATGATCACGACGTGGAGCGCACTCATGATGCCGTGCGTATGTCCCGATATCATCAGGGACGGAGTGGTACGTATTTCGACGCAGATGACTCTGGATATGCATACTATTTCTGCCATGCTGGTAAAGCTTGGATATGAGAAAAGGGATATGGTCGAAAATCCGGGTGAGTTTTCGGTGCGTGGCGGAATTCTGGATATATATGACATCACTGAGGATAACCCTTATCGTATAGAATTCTGGGGCGACGAGGTGGATTCGATCAGGAGCTTCGATGTACAGTCCCAGAGATCCATTCTCAAGACAGACCGTATATCCATATATCCGGCTACCGAACTGGTCATGGATGCCGCTCAACTTCGAACGGGCCTGGACCGTATTTCGAAAGAGGCTCAGGAGTATTCGGAAGTGCTCAGGTCTCAGTTCAGGACCGAGGAAGCGGCACGTGTACGCAAACGGGCAGCCGAGCTAAAGGAACAGCTGCTTGAACTGGGACTTAGTCGTGGAGCTGTGAACCTTGAGGGTTATATAGGCTATTTCTATGATGATATAGATTCCATTCTTTCTTTTTTTGACAGGGATCAGAGTATCATCTTCATAGACGAGCCGGCCAGGTGTGAGGAGCATGCTTCCGCAACGGAGGAGGAATTCGTCCAGAGCATGACGCACCGTCTGGAAAAGGGATATATTCTCCCCGGACAGGCTGGACTTATCATTTCTCATGAAAAAACCGTAGCACGTATGGCAGACCGCTGTATTGCGATGCTTTCATCCATCGGACAGGGAGATGCCGGACTTAATGTGGCGGGAAGATATGACGCCGGCTCCAGAAGCATAGCTTCATATAATAAGAGCTTCGATGCTCTGGTGAAGGATCTGAAATCCTATCGCTCCAAGAAGTACCGGGTGTTACTGTTATCCGCATCGAGGACCAGAGCCAGGAGATTGGCCGAAGACCTGCGCGATGAGGGACTGACCGCGCTCTATACCGAGGATTCCTCCAGAGAGATTGCCCCCGGAGAGGTGGAGTGTTTCTACGGGCGGATTCTGAGCGGATTCGAATATCCCGAGAGAAGGTTCATAGTCATCTCCGAGACAGATATATTCGGAGCGGAACACAAGCGTAAGCGCAGAAAAAGTAATATTGATCCTTCCAAGGCTGTGCATGATTTCACCGAACTCAAAGTCGGAGATTACGTTGTCCACGAGAAGCACGGGCTCGGAGTTTATCAGGGTATAGACCAGATCAGCGTTGACGGTGTCGTGAAGGATTTCATCAAGATAGGTTACCGCGACGGCGGTAATCTGTATGTCCCCGCGACAGGTCTGGATGTGCTTCAGAAATACGCATCCGGGTCAGCAAAAGCGCCGAAGCTCAACAAGCTGGGTTCCAAAGAGTGGGCAAAGACCACCTCCAAGGTCCGCGAGGCTGTAGATGAGATAGCCGAGGATCTGGTACAGCTGTATGCAGCCAGACAGAGTCTGCACGGATACAAGTACGGTCCGGACACTGTGTGGCAGAGAGAGTTCGAGGAGCTTTTCCCATATGAGGAAACAGAGGATCAGATCCGTGCGATAGAAGCGACTAAAGGCGATATGGAGTCGGACCGCATCATGGACAGACTGATATGCGGTGATGTGGGCTTCGGTAAGACCGAGATTGCGATCCGGGCAGCATTCAAGGCTGTGCAGGAGGGGAGACAGGTCGTGTATCTGGTGCCCACCACGATCCTGGCGCAGCAGCATTATAATACATTCACAATGCGTATGAAGGATTTCCCGGTGAGAGTTGAACTGCTCAGCCGGTTCCGGACGGCAGCCGAACAGAAAAGGGTTATAAATGACTTAAAAAACGGAATGGTCGATATAGTCATAGGTACGCATCGTGTGCTGTCCAAAGATGTGGGCTTCAAGGATCTGGGATTGCTCATCGTGGATGAGGAACAGCGTTTCGGTGTGACACATAAGGAAGCGATCAAGAAACTCAGGCAGACCGTGGATGTGCTGACACTGACGGCTACGCCCATACCGCGCACCATGCATATGTCTCTGATCGGCATCAGGGATATGAGCTTGCTTGAGGAACCGCCGGAGGAACGCCGGCCGATACAGACTTTTGTCTGTGAATACAATGAAGAATTAGTCCGTGAGGCGATAGTCCGTGAGGTGTCCCGAGGCGGACAAGTCTACTATGTATATAATGTCGTAGCCAATATCGCGGATGTGACTGCACAGGTGCGGGCCCTCGTACCCGAGGCGAGGGTAGAGTTCGCTCACGGCCAGATGCACGAGCAGGAGCTTGAACGTATAATGTACGATTTTGTGGCCGGTGACATCGACGTGCTCGTATCTACGACTATCATAGAGACCGGAATGGATATACCGAATGTGAATACGATGATAGTCCATGATTCTGACAAGCTCGGTCTCGCACAGCTCTATCAGCTGAGGGGGCGCGTGGGCAGATCAAACCGCACATCCTACGCATTCCTGATGTATCGCAGGGATAAGATGCTCAAGGAAGTGGCGGAGAAAAGACTCGAGGCCATCCGTGAGTTCACCGACTTCGGCAGCGGGTACCGCATAGCTATGAAGGATCTGGAGATCAGAGGAGCCGGAAATCTTCTCGGAGCCAGCCAATCGGGGCACATGCAGTCTGTGGGTTATGATATGTACTGCAAGCTGCTGGCCGAGGCTATACGTACACGCAAGGGCGAGGAGGTCAAGCCTGACTTCGAGACACAGATCGATCTGGAAGTGGATGCATATATACCCGACGGATATATCATGAACGAGATGCAGAAACTCGATATCTATAAGCGTATAGCCACCATCACCGATGAAGCAGGATATAAGGATATGCAGGATGAGCTCATGGACCGGTTCGGCATAGTGCCGGAGTGTGCAGATAACCTGCTGCGTATCGCTCTGCTCAAGGCTTCCGCAAAAGAATTGGGGATAGACGAGATCAAAGGCGGCGGCGGACAGATCACCGTATATATGAGACAGGATGCTCCTGTCAGGGTGGAAAACATTCCTGTGGTCATATCGACCATGAAGGGAAGACTGGCTTTTGC
>CAMONC010000057.1 GCA_946620235.1 uncultured Lachnospiraceae bacterium
GTCTGTCTACGATGATCTCCAGATGGAGCTCACCCATACCTGCGATGATGGTCTGACCGGTCTCTTCATCCGTATGAGCACGGAATGTAGGATCCTCCTCAGCGAGCTTAGCCAGAGCCTCACCCATCTTACCCTGACCTGCCTTGGTCTTGGGCTCGATAGCAAGCTGGATAACCGGCTCGGGGAATTCCATGGACTCAAGAATAACCGGATGCTGCTCATCGCAGATGGTATCACCTGTAGTAGTGAACTTGAATCCTACTGCTGCGGCGATATCACCGGAATAAACCTTGTCAAGCTCTGCTCTCTTGTTTGCATGCATCTGAAGGATACGGCCTACACGCTCTTTCTTATCCTTGGTAGCATTCAGTACGTATGAACCGGAGTTCATGGTACCGGAGTACACACGGAAGAATGCGAGCTTACCTACGAAAGGATCGGCCATGATCTTGAATGCAAGTGCACTGAAGGGCTCCTCATCGGATGAATGACGCTCTACTTCGTTGCCGTCAAGGTCAACGCCCTTGATAGCAGGGATGTCTGTAGGAGCGGGCATATACTCAAGAACTGCGTCCAGAAGCTTCTGTACGCCCTTGTTACGATATGCGGATCCGCAGCATACGGGCACTGCCGTACACTCACATGTTCCCTTACGAAGTGCTGCCTTCATATCCTCGACGGAAGGCTCCTCACCCTCGAGATACTGCATCATCAGATCATCATCCAGTTCGCAGATCTTCTCGATGAGTTCGGTACGATACAGTTCTGCATCTTCCTTCATATCATCGGGCACGTCGGTAACGGTGATGTCATCACCCTTATCATCGTTATAGATGTAAGCTTTCATCTCGAACAGATCGATGATACCCTTGAAGTCATCCTCTTTTCCTATAGGAAGCTGAAGGATGATAGCGTTCTTACCGAGACGCTCACGTATCTGATCGACTGCTCCGTAGAAATTCGCACCCAGGATATCCATCTTGTTGATGAATGCCATACGGGGTACGTTGTATGTATCGGCCTGACGCCATACATTTTCTGACTGAGGCTCAACGCCTCCCTTTGCACAGAACACACCTACCGCACCGTCCAGCACGCGCAGTGATCTCTCAACCTCTACGGTGAAATCCACGTGTCCGGGAGTATCGATGATGTTGATACGATGCTCCAGAGCACCGGCCTTGGGCTTGGTGAACTCTTCGAGGGTCCAATGGCAGGTAGTAGCTGCTGATGTGATCGTGATACCACGCTCCTGCTCCTGTTCCATCCAGTCCATAGTAGCAGTTCCTTCGTGGGTATCACCGATCTTGTAGTTGATACCGGTATAATAGAGAATACGCTCAGTCAATGTGGTCTTACCCGCATCGATATGAGCCATGATACCGATATTTCTGGTCCGCTCAAGCGGATACTCTCTTCCAGCCAAGATCTTTCCCTCCTATTAGAATCTGTAATGTGCAAAAGCCTTGTTTGCCTCTGCCATCTTGTGCATATCTTCTTTACGCTTTACGGATGCACCGGTATTGTTAGCTGCATCCATGATCTCGTTGGCAAGTCTTTCTTCCATAGTCTTCTCACTTCTCTTACGTGAGAACATGGTCATCCAACGAAGACCCAGTGCCTGACGACGGTCAGCTCTGACCTCGATCGGAACCTGATAGGTTGCACCACCGATACGTCTTGCCTTAACCTCAAGCACGGGCATGATGTTCTCCATGGCCTCGTGGAAAACGTCAAGAGCGGGCTTGCCCGTCTTCTCCTCCACTCTGTTGAAAGCGCCGTAAACGATCTTCTCGGCAACTCCCTTCTTTCCGTCAAGCATGATATTGTTGATGAGCTTGGTCACAACCTTATCATTGTATAACGGATCAGCCAGAACATCTCTTTTCTGAATATGTCCTTTACGTGGCACGTTACTTCCCTCCTTAATTAATAAATTAATTCACAGGTACTCACATGTGTCTCTCTAATGTGTTCGTGCAGCACATATATGTCGAGCAGACGCATACGCATCAGCTCACAAAAGATGCCTACACAAAAATATTAGTTCTGTTTGTGGTACAAACTATAATTACTTCGCAGCCTTCGGCTTCTTGGCACCGTATTTACTACGTGCCTGCTTACGATTGGCTACGCCTGCCGTATCCAGAGTACCGCGGATGATGTGATATCTGGTACCGGGCAGATCCTTAACCCTGCCGCCTCTGATGAGAACAACGCTATGCTCCTGAAGGTTGTGACCTTCACCGGGGATATAGCTTGTAACCTCAATGCCGTTAGACAGACGTACTCTGGCTATCTTACGAAGGGCTGAGTTAGGCTTCTTGGGGGTTGCGGTCTTAACAGCAGTGCACACACCACGCTTCTGGGGTGAAGGTGTGTCTATAGCAGTCTTGTGCAGAGAGTTGTAGCTCTTCTGCAGAGCAGGTGCTGTAGACTTCTTAACTGATGTCTGACGTCCCTTTCTGACCAACTGATTGAATGTAGGCATATCTTTTGTCTCCTTTCTTATTATTTCGCGTATTCCGGCGGTTTTAAGCAAAATAAAACCACACGCACGCTAGAATATTATACGCACGCATGGTTCCAATGTCAAACATTTATTTATAAATCGGGCTTCAGAAGCTTCGGAACAACTGGTCCTTATTATCAGAACAATAGGTTCAGGGTCTGCTTTTCTTCCTCGACCAAAGTTCCCGTTGTCTCGAGTTTCCACTTGGTCACGGTATAAAAGGTATCGCCTGCTGCCACCGGATAATTCACTTTTACGCTCACATTCAGTGTCTGCACATCCGATACCGGGATCGCGAAATCTATGTTCTGTCCGGCCTGTGCGAAATAGTCATCCGAGTCAACTCCGGATTCATACAGAGTCTTGAGTGTATTATCTATATCGGCGAGCCTGCTCTCTGCCTGATTGCAGGCATCATAATAGCCGGCGGTCCTTTCCACGACCTTGTCATTCAGCTTCCTGTCGGCTCTGGCAGACACGGTGGCCAGTGTAGCAAAAGATACCAGACACATTACCACGAACACGAGCAGAAGTGATGATGTACCTACATTTACGCCGGTTGCTTCTTTCTTTCTCTTAATGCTCATCTGCCGGCCTCCAGTCTGTAAGGTACGTGATACTTCACTTCCTGCGATGCTATGCATGTGCCCGTAGCGATCTCATAGACTTCCACGGTGGCGACCTCCATGCTGCCCGCCTCGGGGGCATTATCGCCCACATAAGGATCACCATTCTCATCGGCTATCGATATGCTGGCTACATATACGGGCGAGGCATCCGCGCTCACTTCATTCCATGCCTCATCATATCCGAGGGATATCACATCCTCCGTATCACCCAGACGCAGCGCCGAACCCGAGCCGTACAGATCGCGCACTGCATCCGGATCACCGTCGCATCCTAAGAACTGTTCTGCCAGATTCTGCACTATTACGGAGCCCTGAGCGATTTTCTTCGTGGATTCATTGGTACTGTATGCATTCACGAACAGCTGGACGCATACTACCGCGGATATCGAGAAGAACAGGATTACTATGATCAGTTCCATCAGGAACAGGCTTGTCTTGGAGTTGGTGTTCAATGTTTTCTCCTATAATATATGTCTACAGGTCGGAAGCGGCCCCGGTATGCGTGCTCACATATACCTGCATGCTCTTACCGTCGTTAAATGCCAGGTCGATCCTGGACAGTTTGGGAGTGACCTGTGTAACTTCGAACGAATCAAGTTCCAGTATTCTGGTTCCGGCCGAGGGTTCCATATCCATATCGGCTCTGGCGAGCAGCTCGCAGAGATATCCGTCGTATTCGTATATGTACGTATTATATATGGTGTTATTGATCTCCTGCGTAAAGACACAGGCATCAGTACCGCCGAAATCGGCAATTGACAACGCTCCGGCCTCATCATTCTGGCGGAGCTTCTGTGTGATATACGCATAGGAAGTCCTGTCTGTGAAGCTCTCGTCCATATGATCGACGGTGCTCCTGTATACATTTGCTCCCAGCACGACCAGTGTCAGTGCGGACAACGCAAATACGAAGAACAGTGTCAGGACGAACAATATGTCCACCATATGTTTTCTGTCGCCTTTAAAATCCATCTCGTCCCTCTACTTATCCTCTGTAAGCCGGATGATCGTGATATCCGGATAGATATTGCTTCCTATGGACTGGTAATCCACAAAAAAGAGTTCGTCATTATATGTAAGACCGTAATGGTCCACGAGATATCCCAGGTTGGGAGGATAGGTTCCCTCTACCGCATAGCACTGAGCCACGTCACGGGATATAGCTTTCTCCAGACTCTCCTGCTGGCCTTCCAGCGACGAGGTACTTACATAGTTTACGCCGATCAGAAATACGGCTATGACTATGATACCCATCACGAGCGGCAGGAACTTCATTGCCTTATTTAATATAGTTGCTTTTCTACCTGAGCTGAATCTGTTCATATTCTTATCCGTCAGTCTCCGGCCATCATCCTATGGAACTCATGATGCCCATCAGAGGCAGGATGACCGACAGCAGGATCATGCCGACTATAAGCGACAGTATGATGACGAGCGTGGGCTCGAGCACTGCGATGATGTCGTGGATCCTCTTGTCTACTTCCTTATCATAATCATCCGCTATCCTGTTCATTGCTTCCTGAGGATTACCGGACTTAAACCCAATCGACGCCATACGTGACTGGATGCTTGAGAATATCTCCGCTTCCTTCAGAGCCTCGGCATACTCTCTGCCCTCGAGGAGCAGCTCCTTGCACTTGGCGATCTTTGAGCTCATGCGGGCATTATCGATGAGCCCCGCTACCAGATCGAATCCCTCATAGGTATCCATTCTGCCGTATACCATGGCTATACCGCTGGCGAAACGGCTGCATGCCACAGCATCATTGAACTTGCGGGTCGGCGGGAATACATCGATGAATCTGGCGAACAGCTTGCGGCCTGCAGGTACTTTTGCAAAAAAGATATATGCCACTATGATCACACACAGGATGATCACAAGTACTATGGATGATGAACTGAGTCTGTTACCGAAGTTCATCAGGCTAAGCGAAAAAGCATTCATCTGGCTGCCGAGCTGTGTAAATACCTGGTTGAATATGGGCAGGACCTTGGTAATCAGCACTATAATGACCAGAAGCATCATGAATATCATGATCATGGGATATGTGACCGCATTCTTGATGCCCTCGGAGATAGCTTCCTGCCTGTCATAATAATCCGCCAGAGAGTGGCATATGGCCTTATCGTCACCGGCGCGCAGTCCCAGACGCACCATACGGATAACATGCTCCGGAAACGCCCCTGTCTTCTCAAGCGCCACATCGAACTGGCCGTGCTCCGTGAGCTCGGCTACTATCTGCTCCAGACACGCGCGTGCCGACGGGCTCTTGGTATCCTTCAGCATCGTCTCGATGCCTTCGCGATAATAGATACCGCCGTCTAACAGCATCGCCATCTGACCGAAAAATGTTGCCAGTTCGGCATTGCTTAGTTTCTTTTGGTTCGCCATTGGTTCTCCTTTTCTGTCCCTGCTTGGTATTGATATATGTTAGATATTAATAAATGTACTTCGTATCATAATTGGATCCGTCTCCGATGAACTCCTGAAGTTCGGAGGCGCTCGCGCTGGCCGCAAACGTGGGATCCATCAGTTCCCAGCTGGTACCGTTGAACTCTATGATCCCGTTGACCCATCCGGTCTCTCTGAGATACACCGATATCCACGCATGATAAGCGGTGCTGGCATATCCGACTTCGAGATGTGTGGGTATGCCCTGACTTCTCAGCATGGAAGCCATCAGACATGCATAATCCAGACATATGCCGGTGCATGAATGCAATGTCCTGTCGGGATCCGGCAGATAACCGCTTTCAACCGTGTTGGCCAGCTGGGTATCGTAAGTCACGTTCTGAACCATGAAGTTATATACGTTCGTAACCACATCCAGATCAGTGTTGGCCGGATAAGCCAGCTCCTCAGCCTTGGCTACACAGTCGTCGTTGGCAGTGAAATTCACATATTGGTTCGGATACAGATACGGTCCGAATTCATCGGTTATCGTAGCATCAAAATCGGTCCGGAAGCAGGTCGAGTACTCTGTACCGGCCACGTTTTCAAACACGCCGATGGAGTATGTACCGCTGTCGACCGTCAGCGGAAATACCTCTACTCCTCCGCCGATCGTCAGATTATACGTATATGTGATCGTATTCGGACATGTCAGCTGCATCTTGACTTTCTGGCTTGATCCGAAATACTCCACGGATATGTATCCGTCGGAAGCGTTCGATATATCCACGCTCACCAGGTCATTTCCCAATACATCCGTACCGGGCTGGGTAGGAACCCTGACTACCGGCGTATTATCTCGCGTACCGGGACCGCTGGGAAGAGGTGTTGCCTCGGCAGCCGGCGTACCGTCCTGAGCCTGCTGGCCCTGTGCCTGCTGCCCCTGAGCTGTCCCGTCATTACCGCCCGACTGATCATCGGAGCCCAGTGCAAAAGGAAGACCGTCACCCGCATCACCCGATGATGCACCGGCTCCGGCTCCGTTTACATACGCCGCCGATCCGCATCCGGTAAGGCTCAGGCACACCGACAAAAGCACCGCTGCTATGCATTTATTGTATAATCTACCGTTGTTCATAACGATTTATGTTAGGTCATCCGCTAAATCAGGGCTTTCTCAATAATCCGTCGGCGGAGTGAGAAGCATATGAACAGTCTCACTGTTCAGGTCGCTGACATATATATTCCATTCTGTTTCATCATAAGGAAATGAGACCATACCGGTACCGGAATTGAAATCCACCGGGAATACGGTCGAACCGTTTCCGGACACCGCATACACGGATGTATAGTCTATGAACGGTCCATCCAGATCGATGAACAGATAACCATCCTGAACATAATAATCTCCGACGCTTATATCTGCCTTGGTTTCCGCTCCTTTGGCATTCGCCGTGAACACAAATACCAGCGGAACGACCAGCGTAAACGCAAGCATGATCTTCACGGCATTCAGATATCTCGAATATCCCTTCGCCGCATTCACACGTTTCTTAAGCATCTTATCTATGGGAGTGTTTGAAGACTTCTCAACCGAGCTCAGCACCTTGGCCAGTGTTGAAGAAGCCACATCCTTTTTCATTGTATATTTTCTGGTTCTGTGAAAAGCAGACATTTAAGACTCCTTTTTCTTCTTTTTCTTGGCTTTACCGGTTTCCTCGACAGGCTTACGGCCGAATGCTTCAGCCAGATGTTCCTTGCCGCTGATCAGATATCTCTTTACCGATGACTTGCTGTAACCAAGGATATCGACAATATCATCTATCCTCATATCATTGTAATATCTGAGGATGATGCATTGTTTCTCATGTGCGGGAAGCTTATCGATAGCTGCCTGCAGTGTCTCAAGTTCCTCGTTACGTTCCGAACGCTCTGAGGGATTGGCATCTTCATTCTCATCATGGATGATCTCGAGGAGCTCGGGATCCGTGATGGCACCGTAATCCTTCGTGTTCTTGCGACTGATATCGTGACAGACATGGAAAGATATCTGATTGAGCCATGCCACGAACAGCGTCGGATCATTCAGACGTGTGATATTTTTATAGGCCAGAATGAAAATCTCCTGAACTGCATCCTGTGCCAGAAAGTCATCTCTCAAATAGTGCCTGGCGTAATTATATACCTTATTATAAGTCAGACCGTAGATCTGGGTGAATGCTTCCGAATCGCCGCGCTGTAATTTGAGGACCAGACCCGCTATATACTTGTGGTCGAGGTCTTTACTCATGCTAAGGGTTCTTCCTCCAGGTTACGATAGGCTACCGTGAGCAGATCGGCAAGTCTTGATACGTGCTCAACATCATTGAGTGCATATGCATATTCGATCTCTATCGGTGTCTCCTTATGGGACATATTATAGAGATTGATCGCAACATAGAGATCTGCGATGAACTGAACTACCAGTTCGTCATCACACTCCTCGAATACGCCGAGGAATTCATTACCGCCGTTACGTCCGACGAAACCGTAAGATGTACCGACATCCTTAAGTAATATACAGAAGTCCTGGATCAGTGAGTCGCCGACCGCACGATTGAACTTCTCGTTGATGGCGATCAGGTTTGAAAGACGCAGAACGGCACAACCGACTTTCTGCATGGTGGCTTCCGTGTTGTGCATACTGATCATCAGATCGACGCTGAGTCTGTTCGGCAGGCCGGTCAGAGCATCCACATATGCCGTATGTGACAGTTCCGAACTCTCGGATGCCGCATTCTTCAGCAGGTTAAAGTCTACCAGCATGCAGACGAACGAGATGATGAGTGCTATCCACATGAGCAGGCACAATGTAAACAGCAGCTTGTTTGTGAACACCGCCGTCCTGAGTGTCTTTGAGAAAAGCAGAATGCACAGGTACACGATCTCCACAATAAATACCAATGTCAGCTCCATCGCCTTTATGGCTCTGTATGCTGACAGGCTGTCCTTGGGCAGATTATCATTTTTGTTCATGAGTGTGTTGACCTTTCTGATGTTATTTGGTTAATATATCTACAATTACTTATTATAGTTATTACTCCTACCGACGATTATACAATATTTTTATTTCATTTGGTATTTCGTGCACATTTTTTTACAAAAAGTGAACCCTTTGGTTATTTGGGTACGTCTTTATAAGTGTAAAAGGATAAGATGAATGAAGTAAAGCTAAGCCAATTCTTTTCCCAGGAGGTTACGAGATGTCATTATTGAAGGCAGCCGGATATACACTTACAGTCATAGAAGACGAGCCTACAGCGCTCTCAGGCAGTATCCCTACAGCGCTCCAGTCCCGGAGCACCGTATTCCTTGCAACAAGCCTGATGATTATACTTATATCCGCTATTGTACTTGCAGCAGCATATGCCATCAGACTCCATCAGTTACAGAGCAGACTCGACGAGCTCTTAGCTTACAGCAGGATTGATGCAGGTGATTATAATCCGAGAAGCATCAGAAGCATTCGCAATCAGATACTCATCGTTGAGAGCGATATCGCAGAAAGCAATCTCGGAGGTATGATCCCCTCGATGTACTGATAACTTCAGTCAGATGACAAATCATTAAACCAACGAATCCAAGCGCCGGTGTTTTTCCGGCGCTTCGTATTTGTCCAGAAAATCCAAGCCCAGGTAATCCTTCTCCCGGGCAAATCTCACATTATCTATCTGAGTAATCACGCTCACCAGCTTATCAACCTTAAGCACACGTATATCATTGATCACTTCCATCGGGAAGCGTCCCCTTATCACTATACAGTCGGGAAACTCCGTTTCATAATCCAGTACATCCCTGGGATGGGGTTTGATGATGACACGGTAATCTTTTTTATACATATCTATAACATCGCCGAAGAGCTGTCTGCGTACATCAAGTGAACACAGCGGTTCGGTCAGAACCATTGCAAAAGGTTCTGCAGTACCGTCATCAGCCAGTTTGCTGTACAGTTCATCAACATCCTTCAGGAAAATACGGACCAGCATGTCATGATCCTCGTCCGTCAGACGGTCCGTCAGTTCCTTTCTCGGGATCTCTATAACATTCGGAGGCACGCTGTGATTCGCACTTATATCATTTACTTCATAATCTATGCAGTATCTGCCGTACCCGCTCTCTATGAAAATGAGTCCCATAGCGGCCAGCATCCGCTTAAGGCGGAATGCACGCTTATTCGCAAGCAGCGCCTGATCATCGAGCAGGCCGGAGTTAAGTCCGTCCTCGATCGCATGGTAAGGGATCCTGTATACGTTCAGATAGTAGCCTATCGGATCGGAATCGCAAAATACATATACGTCCTCATATGTTTTCAGGTCTGTGGGAATGTGGGGTGCCTGCAGTTTGCCCAACTGTCTGGTGTATATGATCCTCTGTATCATGTTCGCCACGATATTTCCGCGATCGGAATGATGTGAGGAAACCTCCGGAGAGTCGGATCCGTCCTGTTCGTCATACGTATATACAGTACCGAAAACATGTGAAGCTTCCAGCCTGTCACTCAGATTCTCGAAATCATTGGACAGAGTACTGAGTATCATATCAGCCTCGCCGTAATGTGCACTTCCGAGCACAAGTTCCTTGACCACTGCTACATAGGCGTGATAATAGGTGTGGCAGATATATACTCTCTTTCGGGACTTATGACCGTTTTTGCCCTGTGACATATGTGTACTCATGTTATCAGTATATAGCCTTTCCGCCGGTTTTGTCGATGTGTTAAGTCTTGTATGGTATTACCGATTATTTTATAATGTTATTGTTTTTGTGAGAAAAGTGAGGGAACAGCCATGAAAATGCGTTATTGCAAGAGATGTCTGCAGCCGGACACCCGTCCGAACGTCGTATTTGACGATGAACAGATATGCTTCGCCTGCAGATACGAAGAGTCCAAAGCCACCATAGACTGGGAAGCCAGAGAGGCCGAACTAAAGGCCATCGCCGATGAGGCAAAGGCCGAAGCGGCAAAACGCGGAAACATATACGACTGTGTGATAGGCGTTTCGGGCGGAAAGGATTCCACATTCCAGGCCCTGTATGCCAGGGACAGACTGGGACTCAATCCCCTGCTGATCAACTGTGCTCCCGATGAGATCACCGAGATCGGACGTCATAACTTAGACAATCTGAGCAATCAGGGGTTCGATATCATCACCATCCGTCCCAACCCCATAGTAGCCAAAAAGCTCGCACGCAAGTCTTTCTTCGAAAGAGGCAACATCATAGCCGCATCCGAATACTGCCTGTGGGCGTCCACATACATCATGTCCGTCAGATTCAACATCCCCCTGATCATTCAGGGCGAAAATGCCGCTCTCACGCTGGGCGCCGCGAAGAATCAGGAACCGACCGGAAACGCTTTCAGTGTTACCCAGCTTGATACTTTGAGTCAGCAGAAGGTCGAGGACTTCATCGATCTGTCCGAAAACATAACCGAGAAGGATCTCTTCTTCTATAAGATCCCGTCGGTTGCCGAGATGCAAGCTATGGGCACCAAAGCCATTTTTCTGCAGTACTATACCAAAGAATGGTCCCAGGTCACCAATGCGGACTTCGCCGTAGCCAGAGGCTTGATCGGACGTCAGGATGACCTGCACGATCTCGGACGTTACAGACGATATACCGCACTGGATTGCGATATGCAGATCCCGAACCAGCTGATCAAATATCTGAAATTCGGATTCGGCTATGCTACAGATGAGATCTGCTACGACATACGCGAGGGCAGATTCTCGCGTGAAGAAGGACTGTGGTATGTCAATGAGTATGACGGTCTTTGCGGTCAGAAATATATCGATATGGCATGCCGTTATCTCTCCGTTACCGAAGAAGAGTTCTGGGAAACAGTCGACAGATTCGTCAATCGTGACCTCTTTGAGAAAAAAGACGGCAAATGGGTTCCCAGATTCACTGTAGGCACCGATTACGACTCCGAAGCCTGAACCGCGGATATTATATGACTGCTAAGCTAAAAGAAAACTGGTATAAATACCTGGTCGGAGTTTTACTCGGACTTCAGGCGATAGTATTTCTCATATACAGAGGCAACAGCTACCTACAGATCCATGATAATCTGGATCTGTTCATGGCTCACTATGAGATGCTGAAGAAAGGCGGTCTGTGGTTCGCCCACTCCGTCGATGCCCCGATCCTGCACGGAGTCTCCCGTGACCTGTTCGGCTCGGAGTTTCTCCTCTATAACATACTGTATATCATCCTGCCCGGTATCTGGGCATATCTGGCCGGATATGCACTCAAGATCGCGATCGGCATGGCATCGTTCATGCTACTGGCTCGAGATGTTTATCCCGACAGGTATGAGGACTGCAAACCGCTCATCGTTATCACCGCCGCTGCTTACGGTCTCATTCCCGTCTTTCCCACCTACGGGATAGCTTTCACATCTGTCCCTCTCATTATTTTCCTTCTGCGTAAGGTATATGACGGCACGTGGGTCGGTTCCCGCAAGAGACCGCTTATATATCTGGCTGTATTTGCCTATCCTTTCCTGTCATATTTCTCATATCACGGTTTCTTCATCCTGTGCTATATGTGTGTGGCAGTGATCATCCTGTGGATCAGGGATCGCCGTTTCCCGCGCGGTATATTTGCTTCGATAGTTATTCTCTCTCTCGGATATATCGCTTTTGAATACAGATTGTTCAAAGCCATGCTTTTGACTGATGTAGTCACTATACGTACAACCATGGATCATGGCGAAGCCTCCTTCGGAGGAGCTCTGCAGGCTGCCTTTCAGGAGTTCGTCAATGCTTCGTTCCACAACGAAGATTCCCATACTTATGTGATATTGGCCGTGGTTCTCGTTGGTTTGGTCGTGATCAATGCCATCCATGTACGTAGCGGTGAAGCAAAAGCTATATTAACCGAGCCGGTCAATCTGGTGATGCTCGTTATAATATTCAATGTGCTAAACTTCGGTCTCTATCTGTGGCCGCCCTACAGGCATTTGCTGGAAGCCCTGGTACCTCCGCTGACCGGTTTCGAATTCGCGCGTACGGCATACTTTAATACTTTTCTCTGGTATGCGGAGCTTCTGCTTGTATGCATGAGGCTGTACGGATGTGCAGGAAAAAATGCACAGAAGGCCCGTGGACTTGCAAACATTCTGGTCACCGCTGCTCTCATCGCAGTCATGTTCGTACCGCAGGTTTATAATGACTTCTACTATACCTGCTATAATCAGGCATACAGGATCCTCAGGCACAGAGACACCAGTACCGTAAACTATAATGAATTCTATTCGACCGGGTTATTCGATGAAATAAAGGCTGATATCGGATACGATAATGAATGGTCGGCTGCCTACGGCCTGCATCCCGCCGTGCTCAACTACAACGGCATTGCGACCGTTGACGGTTATCTGGGAATGTATGCCCAGGAATATAAGGAGAAATGGGGACGTGTGATCGCGCCCGCCCTCGAAGGTTCTCCTTCGCTCAAAGAATACTATGACGGATGGGGTGCCAGGGTATGTCTGTACTCCGGTTCGGACGAGAATACCTACGCTCCCCTGAGAGTTATGGATCTGCAGGATACACGTCTCATGGTCAACATGGATGAGCTGAGGTCTTTGGACTGCAGATATATCTTCTCCCGCATCGAGTTTTCAAACGCCGATGAGCTCGGACTCACACTCATCGGTATCTATACACATAATAACAGCCCGTACACGATATACGTATACGGGCTGTAAGTCTTATTTCTTGTTTTCCGCTAAGTTCCTTCTGTCAGTTTCGGATCATTCCTCAACGTCGGCTGCTGCCTCAACTGCTTCATCAGCAGTTTCGGTCACTTCACCTTCTGCTGTCTCAGCCTGATTCTCATCGCCTTCACCGGCTTCGATCTCTCTCTTGATATCAGTACTCAGCGATACATTGCGATATCTCTTCATACCTGTACCTGCAGGGATCAGCTTACCTATGATGACATTCTCCTTCAGACCGATCAGAGGATCGACCTTACCCTTGATAGCTGCCTCGGTCAGAACCTTAGTGGTCTCCTGGAATGATGCTGCTGACAGGAATGAGTTGGTTGCAAGTGCTGCCTTGGTGATACCGAGCATTATCTGTACGCCTTCCGCAGGTGCCTTACCCTCAGCTACAAGCTGCTCATTCATATCCTCGTAATCGAGTACATCAACCAGTGTTCCGGGCAGATACTCGGAATCTCCCGACTCCTCGATACGTACCTTCTTCATCATCTGACGTACGATGACCTCAATATGCTTATCGGCGATATCAACACCCTGCAGACGGTAAACCTTCTGTACCTCGCGGAGCATATAGTTCTGTACGGACTCAATTCCCTTGATTTTGAGCAGGTCATGAGGATTAACACTACCTTCGGTAAGCTCATCACCGGCTTCTACCATATCACCGTCCAGAACCTTGATCCTGGATCCGTAAGGGATCAGATATGCCTTGGACTGGCCTTCTTTGTCATCATTGATGACGATCTCACGCTTCTTCTTGGTATCTCTGATCTCTACCTTGCCGCCAAACTCTGCGATGATAGCCAGACCCTTGGGCTTACGTGCCTCGAAAAGCTCCTCGACACGGGGAAGACCCTGTGTGATATCCTCACCGGCAACACCACCGGCATGGAAGGTTCTCATCGTCAGCTGTGTACCGGGCTCACCGATAGACTGCGCTGCTATGATACCTACAGCCTCACCTACCTGTACGAGCTCACCGGTAGCCATGTTTGCACCGTAGCACTTCGAACAGATACCGTTCTTGCAACGGCAGGTGAGTATGGTTCTGATCTTAACGGACTCAATAGGATTCTTATCCGCATCCACACCGCTCTCAAGCATCTTAGCCGCACGGCTGGGTGTGATCATATGATTTTTCTTAACTATGATATCACCATTCTTATCGTATACATCCTCGCAAGTGTATCTGCCGACGATACGATCCTTGAATGACTCAATCACTGCTTTACCGTCGGTAAACTGTGATACCACAAGTCCGGGGATATCCTCCCTGCCCTCGCAGCAGTCTACCTCACGGATGATCAGGTGCTGTGATACATCGACCATACGACGTGTCAGATAACCGGAGTCTGCTGTACGAAGAGCGGTATCGGACAGACCCTTGCGGGCGCCGTGAGCGGACATGAAGTACTCCAGTACGTCCAGACCTTCACGGAAGTTTGACTTGATGGGAAGCTCA
>CAMONC010000058.1 GCA_946620235.1 uncultured Lachnospiraceae bacterium
CCGTATCCGACGACCCGAATGCGAAACTCACACCCGAGCAGATAGCAGCGATGTTCGAGTCGGCAGCCCCCACAGAGGAGACCGCCGCAGAACCTGAGCCCGCAGCAGAAGAGCCTGAGCCCGCAGTCGAAGAGCCTGCACCTATAGAAGTGACTCCCGTATCCGACGACCCGAATGCGAAGCTCACACCCGAGCAGATAGCAGCGATGTTCGAGTCGGCAGCACCTGCCGAGGAGCCTGTCGCAGAATCCGAACCTTCAGCCGAAGAATCAGCACCCGTCGCTGAAGAACCCGCAGCAGAAGAGCCTGCACCTATAGAAGTGACTCCCGTATCCGACGACCCGAATGCGAAACTCACACCCGAGCAGATAGCAGCGATGTTCGAGTCGGCAGCCCCCACAGAGGAGACCGCCGCAGAACCCGAGCCCGCAGCAGAAGAACCCGCAATTGACGATCCTGACCTTCTGTCCGTTCTGGATGAAGCACTTGCCGAAGATGCATCGGCAGCATCTGCAGAGTCCGACGGTGATGATGACATCCTCAGTGCCGATCAGATCAATGATCTCCTGAATAATGCCACGGCCGGGGGAGACGCCGGCTTGGAGGATGGCTTCGTGCCTGAGGAGGACGGCAATCTGTCCGAGATAGAAAATCTCCTGGCCATGTCCGATAACCATGAGATGGTATCCGATGACGGAGACGTACCTGATGTCGCAGCTCCCGAAGGGGAGGCATTTGATATATTCGCCGAAGGCGGTGAGAACGGTGAGCTGGCAGTGGATGAGATGGATATCGATGCTCTGCTGGCTAAATCAATGCACAATCGCAGCGGCGGAGACGATTCAGAAGATACGGACGAAGAGGACGGGGAAGAGCCCCGCAAGAAACGCAAGAAGAAACCCAAGAAAGAAAAGAAGTCCCGCAAGAAGAAGGGTGACAGTGAATCCGCTGATGGCGAAGATGGAATAGACCTCGGCGAGCTTGAAGACGACGGTGAAGGAAAAGCCTCATCGGGTGGTCTGATAGGGGCTATCAAGAAACTGCTTATGGCCCTTACCGAAGAGGATGATGAGGAGTCCGAAGGCGCTGCAAACACCGAACTTGCCGATGGTGAGATCCCCGTATCCGCTGCAGGTGAAGAAAATCTCGCTCTTCTTGAAGAGATTGATGCAGAGGATTCCGGAAAGAAAGGCAAAAAGGGTAAGAAAGGCAAGAAAGACAAGAAAGGCAAAGACGCCGACGACCCTAAGGCCAAAGCAAAAGCCGAAAAGGCAGCTGCCCAGAAGGAAGAGAAAGCCAAGGCAAAGGCCGAAAAGGCAGAGAAGGCAAGAAAAGCCAAGGAAGAAAAGGCTGCCCAAAAAGCCGAAAAGGAAGCATCACTTCCTCCGATCAAGAAGCTTCCGAAGAAGAAAGTGATGATGATATTCCTGGTATTTGCGCCTGTGCTTGCAGCATTGCTCGTGATAGGCCTCGTGGTTCCCGCGGATATGACGCTCAAGGAAGCGCGTACCGCATACAGCAATCAGGAATACGATACGGTATACACCAACCTGTATGGCAAGAAACTCGGACAGGATGACCAGCGTATCTATAATAACTCCAGCTGCATTCTGCAGATGCGCAGATGGGAGAAAGCATATCGTACATTCAGCGATATAGGCATGCCGAGAGAGGCTCTTGATTCGCTTATCAGCGGTGTGGCCTGCTACGATTATCTGATGCGGCATTATGACACGACCGAAGTTCAGGCAGAACTGGATATGAGCTATAACAATATCCTCAATCTGCTGTCTGCCCAGTATGGAGTAAGTCCTGAGTTCGCGCGTAAGATCATAGCTGCCGGCACAGACAGAGATTATACGAGATTTATAGACAGTATCATCTTCGGTACCCCCCAACCGGGTAAGAATATCGATCCCGGTATGGGCATGCCCGGAGGCCCCGGCGATGAGGCCGTGCCCGGATCCGATGCCGAGACATTCCCCGGAGACGGTTCCGAGGGACCTGACGGAATGGCCGGAGGAGACGGGATGCCCGGTCCGGACGGCGATATGCCGGCTCCTCCCGAAGACGGAGCGGTTCCCGAAGGAGATGTATATTATCAGGCTACCATAGATGCGAACGGCAACATCATTCCGGACGGAGCACCGACCGGTGGAACTCCTGTCGATGGAGGTAATGTCGGCGACGGCGATGACGCACTTATATATCAGATTTATGCCAATTGATGAGGATACACGATGGTCGCTCTCATAGATTATGATGCAGGCAATGTGAAAAGTGTAGAGAAAGCAGTGGAACACTTAGGTTACACTGCCCGTCTGACCCGTGACCGTGAGGATCTTCTCAATGCGGACAGCGTGATACTGCCCGGAGTCGGTTCTTTCGGAGATGCCTGTGCCAGACTTGATGAGTATGGTATCAGTCCTGTTATCAAAGAAGTGACTGAAGCCGGTATCCCTTTTCTCGGTATATGTCTCGGGCTCCAGCTCCTTTTTGAATCAAGCGAAGAAAGCCCCGGCGTCGACGGTCTGGGACTGGTCGGCGGCCATATCAGGCGGATTCCGGATGTCGGATTGAAAGTACCTCATATCGGATGGAATTCACTTTCTTTTCCTCATTCCGGACGTATGTTTCGAGGTATAGATGAAGGGGCGTATGTCTATTTCGTCCATTCGTACTATCTTGAAGCGGCGGATGAGAGCGTGGTTACGGCGACGACCGAATATGCAACACATATACATGCGGCCATAGAAAAAGATAATATATTCGCAGTCCAGTTTCATCCGGAGAAAAGCTCCGATGTCGGACTCAAGATGCTGTCGAATTTCCTGGAGATCAGATAATGCACACTAAACGTATCATCCCTTGTCTGGATGTCAGAGATGGCAGAGTAGTCAAGGGAATTAATTTTGTCAATATAAGAGATGTCGGCGATCCTGCCGAGACAGGCGAGGCATATTCGAAATCGGGCGCTGATGAGCTCGTTTTTCTGGATATCACGGCTTCATCGGATGCACGTCATACCGCAGTTGATATGGTGCGTGCGGTAGCCGAGAGAGTGTTTATTCCGTTTACTGTTGGCGGAGGCATCAGGACTATAGATGACTTCCGCGATATACTGCGTGAGGGCGCTGACAAGGTGGCGGTGAATTCCGCAGCTATCATGAACCCGCCTCTCATATCGGAAGCAGCCGATAAATTCGGTTCACAGTGTGTGGTCGTAGCGATAGATGCGAAGCGTCGTGACGATGGCTCCGGCTGGAATATATACAAGAACGGCGGTCGCGTGGACATGGGCATAGATGCGGTCGAATGGGCCATCCGAGCCGTAGAACTCGGTGCCGGCGAACTGCTGCTCACCAGTATGGACTGTGACGGGACCAAAGAGGGATATGATCTGGAGCTGACACGTCAGATCGCTGACAATGTTGATGTTCCTGTCATTGCTTCGGGCGGTGCCGGTACTATGGATCACTTCTATGATGCTTTCGAAAAAGGGCACGCCGAGGCTGCCCTGGCGGCATCTCTTTTTCACTATCATGAAATGGATATCATGGATCTGAAGCGGTATCTGAGTGGCCGCGGAATTCCCGTACGCTTATAGTATGTACGGAGACGGATCCGATTTCGGACAGGATACAGGTGGATCGATCATGGGCATGTTGACCGGAGACTGGGAAGAAGCGGTCTCTGATGAATTTCACAAGGATTATTATAGAGAACTGTATAAGTTCGTTCGAGAGGAATACAGCACAACCACGGTATATCCTCCGGCAGAGGATATATTCAATGCGCTTCATCTGACACCTCTGTCAGAAGTCAAGGTGGTCATACTCGGACAGGATCCGTATATCAATGAGCATGAAGCACATGGATTGTGTTTTTCGGTGCTGCCCGATGTGGCACCCAAGGATATCCCTCCGTCGCTCAAGAACATTTATCAGGAACTGCATGATGATCTGGGGTGTTATATTCCCGACAACGGATATCTGGAGAAATGGGCCAGACAGGGTGTGCTGCTTCTGAACACGGTTCTGACCGTGCGTGCACATCAGAGTGCATCGCATCAGAATAAAGGCTGGGAGCAGTTCACGGATGCGGTCATCAATGCAGTCAACGCGGTAGACAGGCCTGTGGTCTTTATGCTCTGGGGAAGCCATGCCAGACATAAAAAGGCTATGCTGAATAACCCGAAGCATCTGTATCTCGAAGCTCCGCATCCGAGTCCGCTGAGTGCTTACAGGGGATTCTTCGGATGCAGGCATTTCTCCAAATGTAACGATTTTCTGGAATCGCATGGCGTATCCCCCATTGATTGGCAGATAGAGAATATCAGATGAGTATACGCGAAGAAGAGATATTTCTGGCTAAAGTGCTTGAACTCATCGACCGGAAAATGGCCGAGCTTGATGCCAGAGTTGATATAACCGATAAGGATATGGCTGATTTCCATGAGTACTTCTGGAACAGCTACACCGAATTCGATGAATATGGCTACGAACTGTATGACAACACCAATGCCATAAGGCAGAAGATCATGCAGAAGGCCGATTATATACGCGAGAAGTTTTCATATGAACGTATGAAAGATTCGCCGTATTTCGGACGTGTCGATTTCGTTTTCGATGGCGAGAATGAACCGGTTCCCTGCTATATCGGCATATCCAATCTGTCCGAGTCAGCGGGGTTGATGCCACTCGTATATGATTGGAGAGCTCCGATATCATCGCTTTTTTACGATTATGATGCGGGACCTGCCGCTTATGATGCTCCCGCGGGACGTATCACGGGACGGATCACACATAAATACCAGTACAAGATATCATCCGGACATATCGTTTACATGCTTGAGAACGATATGAATATAGATGATGAGATCCTGCGTGCGGAACTGGGCTCTCATGCATCTGCTTCGCTGAAGGCGATAGTCACGACCATCCAGCGTGAGCAGAACGCGATCATCCGTGATACGGGTCACAGGATACTGGCTGTACAGGGGTGTGCCGGCAGCGGAAAGACCAGTGTCGCGCTTCACCGCATAGCATATCTGCTTTATCATAACCGCAATACTCTGAAGGCTTCACAGATACTCATACTAAGTCCCAATTACGTGTTTGCCGATTATATCTCACGTATTCTTCCCGAACTTGGCGAAGAGAATATATGTGAGATGAGTCTGGATGTGTGGGCTTATCGCCGGCTTCGCAAGTACGGAGAAGCGCAGGATCGCTATGACAGACTGGAGGAGATCCTTTCTCCGGACCTGCATCCTTCTCATGCGAGCGATGAAGCCGATTACAAGCAGAGCGAAGATTATGTCCGTGAGCTGGATGGCTATATTCTGAGCCTGGAATACGACGGAGTCGATATCCGCGATTACAGATACCGCGGGCGTAAGTATAAGGCCGATTATATATCATCCCTCTTTTATGAGAAACTGTGGGATGTACCGCTGATGGAACGCATGAACCGGATTGCCGAGTTCATCATTGATGAGGAAGAGACTCTCCGCGGGCGTGATATGTCTGCGGACGAGCGAGCTTATATTACGGACAGTCTGAACGCGATGTATGTTGATCGTGACCTGCTGAGCCTATATAACGCATTTCTGACTTCTTCCGGCAGAAATGAGCTTCCGGCAGCTTACGTCACTCCCGAGGGGAGTCCCGATGATGGAGAGGACGGTGAGTCAGAGTCCGCCGATGACATGTACGACGATACGGGATCGTTCGTTTATGTGAGAAAAAAGGACACATACTTAAGGACTGAACTCATACCATACGAAGATGTTTATCCGCTGTTATATCTTAAGTATTCTCTCTTTTATCATGATACGGAGAGACCGGTAAAGCATCTCGTGATAGATGAGATGCAGGACTATACATATCTGCAATACAGACTGATAGAGAAAGTGTTCCCCTGTGCCATGACGATACTCGGAGACAAGGCACAGACCATTGACTGTGAGCACCGCGATGTGCTGACATTTCTGCCCCGGATATTCGGCTCCGAACTGTACACCGTACAGATGGATAAGAGCTATCGTTCTACCGTTGAGATCACGACTTATGCCGCGGGTATTGTGGGGCTTGATACCGTCAGCAATATAGACCGTCACGGTGAACCGGTCGGAGAGCATGAGTTTCGTGACGATGAGGATCTGATCGCACAGCTTAAATGTCTGATCGCGCAGTATTCTCCCGAGTCCGATACGATCGCAGTACTGTGCAGGGATGCATTCCGCGCAGGTGAGATCTATGACAGTCTAGCGGGGATCGATGATGAGATCACTTTATTGACCTCGGATTCTTCATCGTTTAAGACCGGTGTGAGCGTTGCACCTTTCTATCTGACCAAGGGACTGGAGTTCGATACCGTATTTGTGGTCGATGAAGCTTTTGAACCGATGGATCTGCACAGGCAGGCATTATATATCGAGACTACCAGGGCATTGCATGTGCTGCATATATTCAGACCTACCTATGGAGGAGAATTATGAAAAAAACAACTTTTGTCACCAAAGAGCTCGCCGAAAAGATAGCATCCGAATATCCCACACCGTTTTATCTGTATGATGAAGCGGGGATCCGTGCCAATGCGAAGGCAGTGAAGGAGGCATTTGCCTGGAATCCTGGATTTAAAGAGTATTTCGCCGTCAAAGCCAACCCCAATCCCTTTCTGATGAACATCATGCACGAGTACGGCATCGGTTCCGACTGCTCATCCATGACCGAACTTATGCTCTCGGATGCTTGCGGCATAACCGGCACCGAGATCATGTTCTCCAGCAACGAGACACCGGCTGAAGAGTATGCTTATGCGTGCAAGCTCGGAGCCATCATCAATCTCGACGATATCACTCATATAGATTTCTGTGAAAAAGCGTGTGGCGGTAAATTGCCAGAGACAATGAGCTGCAGATTTAATCCCGGCGGTAAGTTCATGCTCAGCAACGGGATAATGGATGATCCCGGAGATGCGAAATACGGAATGACCCGTGACCAGATGTTTGAAGCTTATCGTACGCTTATGGACAAGGGGGTAAAACACTTCGGTATACATGCTTTTCTCGCCAGCAATACCGTGACCAATGACTATTACGCTCAGCTGGCCGGACAGCTGTTTGATCTGGCTATTGAGCTGCATCGTGAGACAGGTGCCGATATCAGGTTCATCAACCTCTCCGGTGGTGTAGGCGTTGCTTATTCACCTGATCAGACACCCAACGATATAACTGCCATCGGAGAAGGCGTGCACAGGGTATATGATGAGAAGCTCGTACCGGCAGGCATGGGAGACATCGCCATTTATACCGAGATGGGCAGATTCATGATGGCTGAGTATGGCGTGCTGGTGACCAGAGCTATCCATGAGAAACATACCTACAAGGAGTATATCGGGGTAGATGCCTGTGCGGTCAATCTGATGCGTCCCGCCATGTATGGTTCGTATCATCATATAACAGTACTCGGAAAAGAAGATGCTCCCTGTGATCATGTGTATGATGTAGTAGGCTCGCTCTGTGAGAATAACGATAAATTTGCGATAGACAGATCTCTGCCGGAAATTGAGACAGGTGATCTGCTGGTGATCCATGATGCCGGTGCTCACGGGTATTCCATGGGCTATAACTATAACGGTAAGCTGAAATGCGCCGAGATACTGCTTGGATCCGATGGGGAAGCAAAACTGATCAGACGTGCCGAGACTCCTGCCGATTACTTCTCGACTCTCGATTGCTTTGATATATATGACAAATTAAAATGATGTACATTGTGCATAGTGATAGCTGTACTTATGCCTGATTTTTTGGTATATTTGTAGTATCGTGACGGAAGTTGCGAATTAAATGTATGGAGGCGTGAAATGTCTGAAGGTAGCAAAAACGCTAAAGAAGCGAAGAGAACAGGGAAGGTGGGGTTTTTCTCATCGATCAAGTTTAGGATCATTGCACTTACTTCGGTATCTGTTATCGTAGCAGTGATAGCAATGCTGGTAATGATCATTCCGACGGTTCAGAAGGATATGAAGGAGACAGTCCGCAATTACATGCTGGACGTTGCCGAGTCATATGGTGAGACACTTCAGTTGAGACTTGATTCATACGGCAGTTCGTATCTGAACGTGTATAAGCTTCTGAATGAGGACTTCGGTGTGGTCAACATCAACGGACTTGATACATCTTATGCATATGTTGTAAATGCGAGCGGTATGATGATGTTCCATCCCAATGAGGAAAAGGTAGGCAATCCGGTAGAGAACGAAGCCGTTAAGGGTTTGGTGGCGCGGATAGAAGCCGGAGAACATCCCGAACCCGATGTTATAGAGTATGAGTATAAGGGCGCATATAAGTATGCCGCTTATTATGTGGATAAAGACAATTATGCCATACTGGTCGTTACGGCCGATGAAGAGGATGCCATGGGAGAGATCAACAGAGTGAGCCGCATGGCATATATTCTGGCGCTGGTAGTGCTGATCGTTGCTGTAGTGCTGGCATTCGTACTGTCCAGCATGATCACGAATCCCATCATCAAGATATCCGATGCGGTTGAGAAACTGGCCAGCCTGGATATGACAGAGAATCCTGACCTTGCAGGCCTCAGCAGACGCAAGGATGAGAACGGTCTGATGGCGAAGGGCATGGCTGAACTGGAAAGAGTGCTTTCCGAGGTTATACTTACCCTGAAGGGACAGGCTGATAATGTCAGACTTGCCTCCGAGACGCTGGAGGCCGGTACCAATGAGACCACCATCACCATGGAACAGGTGGAGCTGGCTGTATCCGAGATCTCTACTGGAGCCACATCGCAGGCTGATGAGACTCAGAAGGCTACCGAGGATGTCATCCTGATGGGTAATCTGGTTGAGGAGAACGGACAGGAGTTGCAGAATCTGGTTGAAGTAGCCAGAGGCATGCGTACCGCATCGGGTGAAGCCCAGGATACACTGCGTACTCTTGAGGAGATCAACCGCAAGGCCGTAGATTCCATTACTGTCATCGCCGAGCAGACCAAAACTACGAACACTTCTGCTCAGAAGATACGTGAAGCCACCAATCTGATCACTGCGATTGCCGAAGAGACCAACCTGCTGAGCCTCAATGCTTCGATAGAGGCAGCCAGAGCCGGTGAGCAGGGTCGCGGTTTCGCAGTAGTTGCCGGACAGATACAGAAGCTGGCAGAGCAGTCCAACGAATCCGCTCAGCAGATCGAGGCTATCATCGATGAGCTGCTGTCTGACTCACAGAAGGCAGTGGAGACCATGGGCGATGTTCAGGATATCATGAACGAGCAGAATGAGAACGTTCTTCAGACCGAGCAGAAGTTCAGTGAGGTAGCGGACGGTATCTCGGCATCCATAGACAGCATCAGACTTATCAGGGATAAGTCCGCAGAACTGGATAAGACACGTATTGAAGTGGTTGATATAGTTCAGAACCTGACCGCTATCGCAGAAGAGAATGCAGCGAGCACACAGGAGACTTCGGACTCGGCTACTCAGGTAACATCCATAGTTGCAAATATCTCAGAGAAGGCTCAGGAACTGAAGGGCATAGCAGACGAGCTGGATGAGAACATGAACAGATTCAAGGTGTGAGATCGTTCCACCCTGAACTGCACGTTAGAGTATAGTCCGAAGAGATAAACATAGCTTCCACTCCGGGAGTATCTTCGATGAGGTTCAGGCCTTCCCGGACTCCGAGCAGAAGACAGAGAGTGGAGAGCGCATCGGCTTCGGCAGAAGAATCGGAAACCACGGTTACCCCGTAGACATTGTTGTCGGCGGGGTAACCTGTTTTTGTATCCAGAATATGGTGATATATATGTCCGTCCGACCGAAAGTATCTCTCATAGATTCCGGATGAGACCACGGACATGCCGTCAGGGACAGCTATACGAGTGATGGCCTCTCCCTTATCGGCAAAAGGTTTCTGAATGCCTATACGGAAGGCACCTCCGTCGGGACGCTGTCCTATGGTCACGATGTTACCCCCGAGATCTATCAAAGCACTTTTCACACCGGCACTGCGAAGCATTTCTTCAAGTCTGTCGGCGGCATATCCTTTGGCTATGAATCCCAGTGTGATCGCAGCATCGGGATCGGAGAGCGTGACTGATGCACCGGTGCTGCCTGTATCGTCCGTAGCATCCTCTGCATCGATCATCACTTTCGTATGATCTATATGGGTAAGTGCTTTTGAAATCTCGTCATCGGAAGGAATGTGCGGGGTATCTGTCTGCGACTGTCCACTTATATCCCAGAGATCACATAGTCCTCCGACAGTCAGATCGAGCACTCCGTCCGACATCGCGGAGTATTTTGCTGCTGTCTGCACGAGCCCGGCCGTTTCCGTATCAACTCTTACCGCTTTTCCTTCGCCGTGATTGATGCGCCATATATCCGAACCTTCTATCGTGGGTGAATACAGAGATTCGTAGTGCTCACACATTTTGAAGCAGTCGTCGAATATGGTGTCGGATGAACCCTCGTAATCGTACAGCGTGACAGTTACTACGGTGTCAAAGAACAGGCCTGTACGGGATACGGGGACACCGGATCGGGCGGCTGTACCTGCACCGGATATTCCGGCACATCCGCTTATGGAGAAAACCAGTATGCCTGTAACAAGAATGGCGCTTATGGCACGTTTGCTTCCGTGTATGGATTTATCAGAGGTGTGTCTGCCCATGTGAACCTTTCGTGTGTTATAATTCATTCCGGGAGTGATGCATATGCATCCTTCGAACGACCATTTTACATTATCACAAAACCATGAAATTACAACACGACAACGAAGAAGAATACAGCGGAATGAGTGTGAGGATGCCGGTTATAATTTTGGGAGCATCTCTCGCGATTTTTTTCATACTGGCACTTGTGCTTGCGACCAATTCCAAGAAGAAACCGCATGCACAGACTTCGTATGCCCCTGTTACCGATACGGCAGAGCAGGCCCAGCCGGAGCAGGAAGTGGATACATTGAGAGCCGATGATCTGGATTTCTGGGATATGTACCAGTACGGAGAAGAAGATGAAGGAAACGATCCGCTCATTCCCGATAATACTGCACGTAAGGACGAGCTGGAGCAGCGTGAGTCCGATATGAGAAAAGCAGAGGAGGAAGCAGCCGAAGCAGCGGCAAAGGCCGAAGCTGAAAATGTGGATCCCGCGACCGATGGCAAGCACACTATGGTCACTCATATAGACGGTACTATGGAATGGCTGCCCATCAACTCTTCTTTGAAACTGAACACCTACGAAGATACCCAGTTCCAGAGCCAGAACGGTATCCTGGGGTACTACGTGAACGGCAGACGTGTGACTAAGACAGGTGTCGACATATCGCAGTACACCACTTCGATCGACTGGACACAGCTGTCCAGACAGGCGGATTTCGTGATGATCAGGGTGGGAGCCAGAGGTTATGATTCCGGGCAGATCATCGCAGATACGAAGTTCATAGAGAATGTGACCGGTGCAGCGAAGGCGGGTATCCCTTTTGGGGTTTATTTTTCCTCACAGGCTGTGAATGAGACCGAGGCGAAAGAAGAGGCACTGTATGTGATGGCACAGCTGGCGGCAGCTCAGTCGACGATCCAGAGTCTCGGACTGTCCACGGCACAGACGAATACCAATATAGGAACAACCGGCACCGGCACGAATACCGGCAACACAACCGCTAACGGTACAACTGCGACCAGCGGAACCACTACGACCACGACCGGTAATGTTCCGCAAACCGTGCAGCAGAAACTGAAGAGTATGGGACTGGAGACCGACCCGACCAAATTCGGTACCACGACTTCTGTGAAGGACACCAATGGAAACACCACGACCACAGTGGTGGATAATAAGGGAAACACCACTACGACAGTGACTGATTCAGAGGGAAATCAAACCTCCAAGAAGACCGTGAACCTGGATCCTTACGGAAACGTTACGACCGTGACTACGGATGCGGATGGCACGGAGCATGTCGTTACGGAGAAAGTGAATGAAGCCGCAGTCGTACCCGATCCTGCCAATCCCGCCAAGGATGCAAACGGAAACACGATCACTGCTGCGACCACAACCACGGTGACGGCAAATCCGCAGTTTAAACTGGCATATCCGATAGCTATAGAGATGCACATGATCTCGAATGATATATCCAGAATAGAAGGGATAGATAAGACTGCGCGTACGAGCGTACTGACTGCGTTCTGTAACCAGATCGAGACAGGAGGCTATAATGCAATGGTCTCCGCAAATAAAGAATTTCTGCTCTGTCAGATCAACGTGGCGGCACTCAGTAAATATGAGATATGGATGTCTAACGAAGGTAATCTGCCGGACTATCCTTATCTGATGAGCATGTGGAAGTATAACACCAGGGGCAAGCTGATAAACGGCCTGTCAGGCGATTATGGGGTGAGTGTCGGATTTATAGATTACGCCGCGAGATAAGCGGCCGGAGGCAGGGGATCAGGTCATCTTATAGTTTATGACACCGTCCGATATGGCTGCCGAAGTATAGATATCCGCGTAAGACTTGGGAGAGAGCCCGTCTATATAGTTCATGGAGTACTGCCTTGATACTCCTGCTTCGAGGAGTATATCTGCGGCTTTATTATATGCTACTGCCGCTTCTATGGCAGAGTCGTATGCTCCCACATTCAGATATCCTTTTACATGAATGCGCACAGAATATCTGCCGTTTCCGTCCGAACGTACCCCGTGGTAGGGATTGATGACCTTGATGTTTGAGTACTGCATATCCTGCGGATTGCCGTTGATGAATATGTAGTCTTTGCCGGCAACGGCATGAGGGCGTATCCCGTAGCGGCTTAAGATGTTGATCTGTGAGCCGTAGTCGGCCACGAAATGATGACCGCCTCTGCGCTGTATGCGATGTGCGGAGTAGTAGAACAGATCCTCGCCTGAGAAGATAAAGAAATCGTGCGGTGCGAAATAATAATAAAACAATTTCGGCCTGACATAGATCGGATTGGGGATATAGACTCCGTTATCACGGTAGTTGCACAGCACCACCCATTTATCGAATGCGAGATGGTTTACCCCGGGATCAAATGAGGCAATGGCATTATCATCGCCGGATTCACCTGCGGAGGCAGACAGCAGCTCCTGTGCTTCGGTATAAGCCAGATGCGCATCCCCGGGATTATCATAGCTGCCCAGTGATATGTGTTTGTTGCCGTATGTGATGGACGAGCGGAAGTATTCACTCCCGTCTTTGTGTTCGGCCCGGTATACGCCCGGTAGCTGATCCTGTTTCATACGTTGATTGTACCATACCGCGTGTGGTATATTAATGGTTGGTTTTTTATTATCCCGAAACGGAGACATACTATGAAAGATATAACATACAGCTCTACCAGAGGTGCAGACGAACGTCTGACGGCTTCGCAGGCCATACTTAACGGACTTGCTTCCGATGGCGGATTATACGTGCCCGATCACATACCGGTGCTGGAAACGGGCCTTCAGAATCTTGCCCGCATGGATTACAGGCATGTAGCGTTTGAGGTCATGAAACTATTTCTGACCGATTACACCGATGATGAGCTCAGGCGATGCATAGATGCCGCATATGATGAGAAATTTGACACGGAGGAGATAGCTCCCCTGGCAGAAGCTGCCGATGCATTCTTCCTGGAACTGTATCATGGTGCAACGATAGCATTTAAGGATATGGCACTCAGTATACTGCCTCATCTGATGACTACGGCAGCAGCCAAGAATCACGTGGACAGTGAGATAGTGATTCTGACCGCTACGAGCGGAGATACGGGTAAGGCTGCCCTTGCAGGCTTTGCATCCGTGCCCGGCACCAGGATCATCGTTTTCTATCCCAAGGATGGTGTGAGCCCGATCCAGAAGCAGCAGATGATCACCCAGCAGGGAGACAACACTCATGTCGTGGGCATCAACGGTAACTTCGACAATGCCCAGACCGGTGTGAAGAAGCTGTTCGCCGATCAGGAACTGCGCAAATGGATGGAAGAGCGTGGTATGAGATTCTCATCCGCAAACTCTATCAATATAGGACGTCTCGTACCGCAGATCGTTTACTATGTATATGCATATACGAGGCTGCTGAAGGAAGAAAGGATAAAAGAGGGAGCACCGATCAACGTGGTAGTACCCACAGGTAATTTCGGAAACATCCTGGCTGCATATTATGCACGACAGATGGGTATTCCGATCGCGAAACTCATTTGCGCTTCCAATGAGAACAAGGTGCTTTATGATTTCTTCTCATCAGGTACATATGACAGGAACAGAGAGTTCATCCTGACATCCTCACCCTCCATGGACATCCTTATATCAAGCAATCTGGAAAGGCTGATATATCATATAAGCGGTAATGATGCAGCTAAATGCAAGACTCTGATGGAACTGCTCACCAGGACCGGCAGATATGATATCACCGATGACATGAAAGAGAAGCTGGAGCCTTTTGTTGGAGGGTTCTGTGATGAGGAACAGACACTGAATACTATCAGGAGCATATATGATTCATGCGGATATCTGATCGATACGCATACTGCTGTGGCAGCAGGCGTTTACAGATCATATCGTGCGAAGAGTGGTGATAAGACACCTACCGTGATAGCTTCCACTGCCAGCCCTTATAAGTTCACGGGCAG
>CAMONC010000059.1 GCA_946620235.1 uncultured Lachnospiraceae bacterium
ATGATGCACGGATATCCAATTATGTAAGTGAAGTCGAACATAAAGAGCGCCTACCGCGTGATATAGTCAGATACTTCGGAATGGGCAGATATTTCTATGCAAAGGTCATGACGGAGTTGATGGAATATATGGATGATCCCGCATTGACGGATTACTGGGGACAGAAGCGGTCGCTGGCCGAAGATGAGTGCGGAGATTTTTCGGAACATATAATATTGATAGATAAACAGTTGGAGCGATAGTCAGCTGACACAGGAGGACAGACTAATGGGTATACTTATTAAGAACACGCTCGCGATACTCCCGGACGGGGATAGGGATCGTGTAAAAAGAGCAAACATCTATATTGAAGACGACAGGATCGTCGGAATAGATGACCTGAGCTCATCCGACAGAGAGAATGTCCCCGCCGGATTTAAAGCGGATAAGACGATTGACGGAACAGACCGGCTGGTGATACCGGGACTCATCAACTGCCATACTCACTCATACATGGCATTTATGCGTAATGTGGCCGATGATCTCTCCTTTATGGACTGGCTCTTCGGAACCATAGATCCGATCGAGCAGAAGATGACTGACGAGGATGCTTACTGGGGTGCCATGCTTGCTATCACCGAGATGATGAAGAGTGGTACGACATGCTTCAATGATATGCAGATGAACATCCACCAGACCACCCGTGCGGTCAGGGAGACCGGCATGAGAGCAGTGATATGCAGAGGCCTGGTAGGCAGCGGCGATGACGAGGGCGGACGGATGCGCATCAACCAGACGCTTGAGGAAAAAGAGGCTTTTGCCGACTGTGACCGTCTGACATTCAGGTTCGGACCGCATGCGCCTTACACATGTGATGATGCATATATGAGGATAGTGGCGGGTGAAGCGGCAAAGCATGATATGGATATTCATATCCATCTCTCGGAGAGCGTATCGGAGATCGAACAGATCCGTGAGAAATACGGATGCAGCCCCATAGAGCTGGCCGAGAGATGCGGTCTTTTTGACAGAGCCTGTATAGCAGCTCACTGCGTACAGGTGGATGACAACGATATCTCGATCATGGCCCGTCACGGAGTGAGTGTGGTCACGAATCCCGCCAGCAACATGAAGCTCGGTAACGGGTTTGCACCTATACAGAAGATGCTCGATGCGGGTGTGAACGTGTGTCTGGGTACAGACGGAGCGGCATCCAACAACTCACTCAACATGTTCCACGAACTCAGCCTGTTGACGCTTATCCATAAGGGCACGGGAAAAACACCTCAGTGTGTGAGTGCCGCTGAAGGCTTCCGTATCGCAACGATCAATGGAGCAAAAGCACTCGGTCTCGCTGATCAGATTGGATCGATCGAGAAAGGAAAGAAAGCCGATCTTGCCATCCTGGATCTGAAGAATCCTTCACTTCAGCCTAAGAACAATCTGCTGGCAGGTCTGTGCTACTCTGCGAACGGCTCGGAAGTAGATACAGTGATCATTAACGGGCAGATTACGATGGAAGGTCGTAAGTTACTGACCATAGATGAGGAATTAGTGTATAATAAAGTCAATGCGATCATTGAACGTATGGGACTTGATAAAAAGGAGTATTGATAATGGCTAGTGAAATCAGAGATATTAAACTTGCGGAATCCGGACACAGAAAGATTGAATGGGTAAAGAGAAACTGTGACCTGCTCCGTACACTTGAAGAAGAGTTTTCGAAGACCAAACCTTTCGCAGGCAAGAAGGTCTGTCTATCCGTACATCTGGAGGCAAAGACCGCATATCTGTGCAAGGTGCTGGCAGCAGGCGGTGCTGATATGTATGTAACCGGATCCAATCCTCTTTCCACGCAGGATGATGTAGCAGCTGCACTTGTGGATGACGGACTGGAAGTACATGCATGGTACGGAGCTACCGATGATGAATACGAATCACATATCAGAAATACCCTGATGAACGGACCGAACATCATAATCGATGATGGAGGGGATCTCGTAAACATGGTTCATTCCGAGATGCCTGAGCTCATTCCGAATATAATCGGCGGATGCGAGGAGACAACCACAGGCATCATCAGGCTGGAGGCCATGAACAAGGCCGGTGCACTTAAGTTCCCCATGGTCAGGGTTAATAACGCTGACTGCAAGCATTTGTTTGATAACCGTTACGGCACAGGCCAGTCGGTGTGGGACGGCATCAATCGTACCACCAACCTTATTGTTGCCGGCAAGATCGTGGTAGTGGCAGGCTACGGATGGTGCGGCAAGGGTACGGCCATGAGAGCCAAAGGCCTGGGGGCAAGAGTAATCGTGACCGAAATAGATCCCATCAAGGCTATAGAAGCCGTAATGGACGGATTTGATGTAATGCCCATGAACAAAGCAGCAGCACTCGGAGACTTCTTTGTAACTGTTACGGGCTGTGATAAGGTTATAGATGAAGAAGATTTTGCTGTTATGAAGGATGGAGCAATCCTGTGCAATGCAGGCCATTTCGACTGTGAGATCGATATGGCAGGTCTGCGTCAGATAGCAGTTGAATCCCGTGAGATGCGTAATAACATCATAGGTTATAAGCTTCCTACCGGGCAGTGGATATATATACTGGGTGAGGGCAGACTTGTGAATCTTGCCTGCGGTGACGGACATCCCGCAGAGATCATGGATATGAGTTTTGCCATTCAGGCACTCTCTGCGAAGTATCTCGTAGAGCACGGATCGGAGCTGACAGAGAAGCTCATCGACGTGCCGGTAGAGGTAGACAAAGATGTGGCTACGCGTAAGCTGAAGTTCATGGGTAAAGAAATAGATGTGCTCACTCCCGAACAGGAGAAGTACTTAAACAGCTATGCACTGTGATCATACAGGCATCGGGACAGTGACAGGAGGAATAACATGCTGGTAGTACTCGGAGGAGGACTCCTCATAATCATCTTGGCAGTAGTCATATCCGTGGTAAGCTCAGTTGTATCATCGGTGGCTGCTGCTGTTGATGACGAAGAGGATTGATGATCGATAAGGAATAAGCTGACAGACCGACGATCGGGGGATCTGTGGTCAGATGACCTCGGGTACGACCCACAGGCCCAGTAATCTGGCGATCAGATACAGAATGATCAGATGTGCCGGATAGAAGAGATAGAAGAGATACTTCATACCGCGTCCCCGTTCGTGGTTATATCTGCTGATGAAAGGTATGGCGAGGACGGAGGCTATCTCTATAGGGTGGGACAACAGTGTGAGTACCACGCCGCCTGAGATGATCCGGCCTATATCATTCTTTCTATACATATACATGGCCGCAATGGCTATTATACCGGCTGACCTGTAGTCTGTTTTACACAGGTCGGCGATCAGTGCAGTCACTGACATGATGATGAGATCGGCGCACAGTATCAATGCTGTGCGCTCGCTATATTCCCTGTAGATATAGTTGATAAGCGCGAATATAACGATCAGAGTGATCACACCTGCTACCCAATAGAGTACGACCTGCGGCAAATGAAAAGAGAGCGACTTGTGGATCAGCGTATTCCTGGTACGCCAGAAGGCATAAGCCGGAACGATCAACAGCGGTAATATCTTAAGCAGCAGTTTCGGAACCGGACCGGTGCCTTTTTCATCAAGTGTTTTGAAGGCCCACAGCATCAGAACCCCGAGCAGCAGAGTCCAGTATACGTTTTGGTGGTCTTTCCAGAAAACAGTTCCGTAGAAAGCCAGATCGAACGGGATTTCCGAAACAATCGCAAAACCCAGCATCCGTGCTGCATATTTAAGCGGGCTGCGGGTATGCATGATCCCTTCGACGAGCATAAAACAGTAAATGGGAAATGCCGGTCGTCCCAGACATCTGAGGATTGAATAGATAGCGTTGGTGGCGGATGTGAGATTCGCCATACCGGGAAGCCGGATGAGTATGGCGTATCCGATATGATCCAACAGCATGGAAATGATAGCGATGAGCTTTATGTCCTGAGCTGTCAGGCCGGGGGTTTGGATCTTTCTGACGGAAGTAGTAGTGTTTTGACTCATAGGAGAAGTATAGCACAAAACGAAACACAGGAGACATCAAATGAAAGCAAAGGATAATTCGGAAATGAGTATTACCGGAACTAATGGGGAAACAACGGAAAAGACATCCAGAGGGGTGACGAATCTGGTTGTCATACTGACGGCACTGGTATTCATCGCATTGTCTGCCGTGGTGCTGTTCATGCCGGAGGTTGGATTCAAACCCTCATATCTATGTTACGTGGTGGGAGCCGCCGTCATAATAGTGGGTATCGTTCAGATCGTCAGATATTTCGTCAACGATGCATACCGTAATATGAACGAATACGGATTCTCCATAGGAACCCTGCTGTGCATTCTGGGCGTATGCATCCTGCTCAGAGCTGAAGTTATCAGCGGAGTGATCGATCTCGTGCTCGGTGTGGTCGTATTGCTGATGGGCATAGTGATGCTTCAGCATTCGCTGGATCTAAAGCGCATGTCGGATGCGGTATGGGGACTCGTGATAGTGATCTCTGCACTGGTCATAGCATGTGGTGTGATCCTGATACTCAAACCGTCATTGTTACAGATATCCTACGACACGATCATATGGTGGGTTGTCCTTATATCATCGGCACTGGGTCTGCTGGTCAATATCTACACCATGATACGTATCGCCCTGTTTACTCATAAGGAAAAGAAACAGGCCGCGCAGGAGCTCAAAGAGAGCGAGCAGGTGTCGGCTGCACAGACTCAGGCTTATGCTGATGCACAGGCACAGACTGAGGCTCAGGCTGAGACGCAGGCACCACAGGAAGTATCCGTTACCGGGGCAGAGACTGATTTACAGCCTTCTGCAGATACAGGTTTCACCGAGGTTACGGACGATACCACTTTATAAATCCTTAATCAGCTTTTCATTATTTGACAGTAGTTTTTTGCAAGGTAATACTGTAAGATTGTTTAGTGTTGATTCATATGGCAGGTGCGGAGTTCATGAAGATCGGATTCGATAATGACAAATATCTCTCGATGCAATCTGAGCATATAAGGGAGAGGATATCCAAGTTTGACAACAAGCTGTATCTGGAGTTCGGCGGTAAGCTTTTTGATGATTATCATGCATCAAGAGTTCTGCCGGGGTTTCATCCCGACTCGAAACTTCAGATGCTGATGCAGCTGAAGGACCAGGCTGAGATAGTGATCGCGATCAATGCCGAGGATATCGAATCAGGCAAGATGCGCGGAGATTACGGCATCACCTATGATATGGATGTGCTGAGACTGATAGATGCTTTTCAGAGCAAGGATCTCTATGTCGGTAGCGTGGTTTTGACTATGTATAATTCTCAGCCTGAGGCAGTAGCTTTCGAGAAGCGACTCAACGAGCTGGGAATTCGTACTTACAGGCATTATAAGATACCGGGATACCCCTATGATACAGCTTCGATAGTCAGCGATGAGGGATACGGACGCAATGATTACATTGAAGCTTCGAGGCCGCTGGTGGTCGTGACCGCCCCGGGACCCGGCAGTGGCAAGATGGCTACATGCCTGTCACAGCTATATCACGAGTACAGACACGGTATCAAAGCCGGATATGCGAAGTTTGAGACTTTCCCCATATGGAATCTGCCACTGAAGCATCCTGTCAATCTGGCATACGAAGCAGCCACCGCCGATCTGAAGGATGTGAATATGATCGATCCCTTCCATCTCGAGGCTTATGGGGAAACTACGGTAAATTATAACCGTGATATCGAGATATTCCCGGTAGTCAAGTCCATGCTTGAGATGATCATGGGAACCAGTCCGTACAAGTCACCTACCGATATGGGCGTGAATATGGCCGGTAACTGTATCGTGGATGATGATGTCTGCCGTAACGCATCCCTGCAGGAGATCATCCGAAGATACTACAAGGCACTTAACGATAAGAGGATCACCGGCGAGACCAAGGATGATATCCGTAAGCTGGAGCTCCTGATGAACCAGGCCGAGATCACGATCGAAGACCGAAAGGTCGTGGGAGCGGCATTGGAAAAGGAGAAAAAGACCGGCCGTCCCGCAGCTGCGATCGAGCTGCCCGACGGAACGATAGTGACCGGCAAGACCGGAGATCTGCTCGGACCGTCAGCGGCTATGATACTGAATGCGATCAAGACACTTGCGGGTATTGATGACGAGCTGGAGCTGATATCTCCCGAGTACATCACACCTATTCAGACATTGAAGACAGACTATCTGGGCAGCAATAATCCCAATCTGCATATGGATGAGATCCTCATAGCGCTCTCGTCTTCGGCAGGTACCAATGAGCTGGCGGCCGAAGCGATCAGACAGCTTCCGAAGCTCCGCGGATGTGATGCGCATTCCACGGTTATACTGTCCGCAGCCGATACAGGCATATACCGCAGACTGGGCATCCAGCTGACGTGTGAACCCAGATACGAGGAGGAAGACCGTTTGTACCATAAGCTGTAATAAGGTGCCGGTTTATATTAGGAAAACAATGGATAACAATCAGAATCGTAACATACCCCCGAACAACAGAAACAACGGACCAGGCGGAAACAACAATAACAACAATGACCGGAATCCCCGCCGTCAGAGTGTATTTATGTTCATTTTGGCAGCACTTATGACGCTGCTGATGGTTTCATATTTCATGCGTCTGATCAACGGATCGGGAACTCAGGAAGTAAGCTACAACGAGTTCATCGAGATGGTTGAAGCCGGTGAGATCGAGAAGGTTTCGATCGGATCCGACAGGATAGAGTTTAACAAGAAAACAGCTGAGGGTACTGCTCCCGATATGAGCAGCCTGTTCTTCTACGCCACATCCCCCACCGATAAGGTATATTTCACGGGCAAGATCGAAGAGGATGACACTCTTACGGCCAGACTTCTTGACGCAGGCATTGAGGTAAGCGGAGAGGTATCGGACGGATCGAGCATCATCATGTCCATTTTGCTCACCTATGTTCTGCCCATTTTGCTGATGTGGGTACTTTTGAGTCTCCTTTTCCGCAAGATGAACAAATCAGGAGGCGGATTCATGGGCATGGGCTTCGGCAAGTCCAATGCGAAGGTATACGTTCAAAAGGATACCGGAGTAACATTTGCCGATGTTGCCGGCGAGGATGAGGCAAAGGAGTCACTGGTCGAGGTCGTGGATTTCCTGCACAACCCTGCCAAGTATTCCAAGATCGGTGCACGTCTGCCTAAGGGTGCGCTGCTTGTGGGCCCTCCCGGTACAGGTAAGACACTTCTGGCCAAAGCGGTTGCGGGTGAGGCTCATGTTCCGTTTTTCTCGCTTGCGGGTTCCGATTTCATAGAGCTTTATGTCGGCGTGGGCGCATCACGTGTCAGGGATCTTTTCCAGGAAGCTGAGAAAAATGCCCCCTGTATCGTGTTTATAGATGAGATAGATGCAATCGGTCGAAGCCGTGACTCCAAGTACGGCGGAGGTAATGAAGAGCGCGAACAGACACTGAACCAGCTGCTGTCCGAGATGGACGGATTTGACGGCAAAAAGGGTATCATCATCCTGGCAGCGACCAACCGCCCCGAGATATTGGACAAGGCTTTGCTCCGTCCCGGACGTTTCGACAGGCGCATCATCGTGGATAAGCCTGACTTAAAGGGACGTGTGGAGATCCTGCAGGTTCATTCCAAGGATGTCCTGATGGACGACTCGGTAGACTTAAACGAGATCGCACTGGCAACCAGCGGGGCCGTAGGATCGGATCTGGCCAACATGATCAACGAGGCCGCTATCAATGCTGTCAAGGAAGGCCGTAATCTGGTCAGCCAGAAGGATCTGTTCAATGCCGTTGAGCAGGTGCTCGTCGGCAAGGAGAAGAAAGACCGCATCATGAGCGCCGAGGAACGCAAGATCGTTTCCTATCATGAGGTAGGTCATGCTCTGATCGCGGCGCTGCAGAAGAACTCCGAGCCCGTACAGAAGATTACGATAGTACCCCGTACCATGGGAGCACTCGGCTATGTCATGCAGGTGCCTGAGGAGGAGAAGTTCCTCAACACGCAGGCAGAGCTTCACGATATGCTGGTAGGCCTGCTGGGCGGACGTGCTGCCGAGGAGATCGTATTTGACACTGTAACTACCGGTGCCGCCAACGATATAGAGAAAGCCACTTCGATAGCCCGATCTATGGTCACTCAGTACGGCATGAGCAAGAGATTCGGTCTGATGGGCCTGGAAACTGTGGAGAGCAGATATCTGGATGGCAGACTTGCGCTTAACTGCTCCGACGTGACGGCAGCAGACATAGACGAAGAAGTCATGAAAATCCTGAAGGACTGCTATAAGGAGGCGAAGAAGCTGCTCAAGGAGAACCGCTCCCTGATGGATAAGCTGGCAGGATTCCTGATCAAAAAGGAAACGATCACAGGTAAGGAATTCATGAAGATATACCGCAAGGCAAAGGGGCTGCCCGAGCCGGCTGCTGATGAAGATGACAAGTCCGGAAGCAAAGGCGGCCGGATCAACGAGAAGGATAAAAAATCCGGAGACCTGATAGATCCCGATATCGATAAGTATCTTGAGGAGCTGGAGGAAGAACTCGAGAACGACAGAAAGAAAGAAGAGGAAGCGAAGGCGAAGGCGGCTTCAAACCCTGCCGGCAGTGAAAAAACCGCCGAACCAGCAGAGGATTCGGATGCTGAGAACAGAACCGGCGGAGAAGAAGCGGCGGAAACCGAACCGGAAACGTTACCCCAGACCGTGGAAGCACAGGTCAAAAAGTCGTTCCAGGCTGTAGTAGACGATAAGATATCCGTGACCAGATCCGAGACCATCGAATATGAAGCCAGAGAGGATACGGAGACAGGTACTTATTCCGCACCGGAGACAGAGGAACCTGATGATCCCGAAGACGACGGATCCGGATCCGGTAATGATGGAATACCTTCCGGAGGGGTTTTTTCCGGGCGATAGAATAATATGGCTTTTGACATAAGCGAAGAATTAAAGAAACTGCCTCATAACCCCGGCGTCTACATCATGCATGACGCCGGGGATACTATACTCTATGTGGGTAAAGCCGTGGACCTGCATAACAGAGTACGCTCGTATTTCCGCAAGATCGTGGGTCGGGGTCCGCAGATAGACCGTATGGTCGAGCAGGTGGCATACTTTGAATACATCGTCACTGACTCCGAACTCGAGGCTCTGGTACTCGAGAATAATCTGATCAAGGAGCATTCCCCAAAGTACAACACACTGCTTAAGGATGATAAGACATATCCTTATATTAAGGTCACCGTTGACGAGCCCTATCCGCGGATCCTTTTTTCCAGAGAAATGAAAAAGGACCGGTCGAAGTATTATGGCCCCTTCACATCCGCACAGGCTGTCCGTGAAACCATCGATCTGCTGAACAAGCTATATCGCCTCAGGAACTGTAACAGGATCCTACCGCGGGATATCGGGGTAGAGAGACCTTGTCTGAATTATCACATAACCCAATGCGATGCACCCTGCCAGGGAAGTATATCCCAGGAGGAATACCGGGAGCGCATAAACGGAGCGCTGGACTTCCTGAACGGTAACTACAGGCCAATCATAAGATCTCTTGAGGAGCGTATGCAGCAGGCATCGGATGAGATGAACTATGAAGAGGCCGCACGGCTCAGGGATCTGCTGGACAGCGTCAGAAGTGTTACCCAGAAACAGAAGATCACCGATTCCGACGGCGAAGACAGGGATGTTATAGCTATGGCAAGGGATGCGGAAGACAGCGTGGTACAGGTATTCTTCGTACGCGACGGCAGGCTGATCGGCCGGGAGCATTACTATATGGAGAACACCAGCGACCAGGAGGACGGTTATATTCTGCAGGAGTTCGTGAAGCAGTTCTATGCGGGCACACCTTTTATCCCCAAAGAACTGATGTTGCAGTGCGAGATAGAGGAACGGGAGCTGATCGAATCCTGGCTCAGTGATGTAAGGGGAAGCAGAGTTTATATTCTGACTCCCAGACGGGGGAGCAGGGAGAAATTCGTGGAGCTGGCGGCGCAGAATGCCAGACTGGTCCTTGACCGTGATAAGGAGCGTATCCGCAGAGAACAGGCACGGACCACAGGCGCGGTCACGGAGATCGGCGAATGGCTTGGACTGGACGGACTTAAGCGCATGGAGGCTTACGATATATCCAATACCAGTGGGTTTGCGAATGTCGGCAGCATGGTGGTCTATGAAGACGGACAACCCAAGAGAAGTGATTACCGTAAGTTCAGAATACGAAGCGTGTCCGGACCGGATGATTACGCCTGCATGAAGGAAGTCCTGAGCCGGAGGTTTACGCATGCCGGTGAAGACAGCAGATTCGGCGTATATCCGGATATCATATTGATGGATGGAGGCCGCGGGCAGGTCAACATAGCTTTGTCTGTTCTGGAAGAGTTGAATATTGATATACCTGTGGCAGGCATGGTCAAAGACGACAACCACCGAACAAGGGGTTTGTACTTCAACAATATTGAGATCCCCATAGATACGCACTCCGAAGGATTCAAGCTACTGACTCGGATACAGGATGAGGCGCACAGATTCGCGATAGAGTATCACAGATCACTTCGCTCGAAGACACAGGTTCACTCGGTGCTTGATGAGATACCGGGTGTGGGACCGTCCAGGCGCAAGAGCCTGATGAAAGCATATGAATCCATAGAGGCTCTCCGTGGTGCGTCACCCGGAGACATAAGTGAGAAGGCCGGTATTCCGATCAATATCGCCACTTCCATTCACGAGTATCTGAACCGTCACGAAGACGAGTAAATCTTTCTTTGGCAGGTGGCTTATGGTAATATAGAGTGGCAGGTGCCGGTGGGGCCGGTGCCCGTGGTTTACGACTATTTGTATCAGGAGGTATATATGGCAACACTCAGTATCAAGGCCATCGTTGAGAAGATGGAACTCACATCCCTGACTCCCGAAGTGGATATTCAGGGTATCAAGATACATCAGCCCGACATCAATCGTATAGCATTGCAGATGGCCGGCTATTTTGAGCACTTCGAAGCAACTCGTCTGCAGATCATAGGATATGTGGAGTACTCCTATATGGAGTCTCTGAAGGAAAGTGAGCAGAAAGAGATATTTGAGAAACTCTTGAGCTATCCTATTCCATGTATCATCTTTTGTCGTGACTTAAAGCCGAATCAGCTTTTTCTGGAGACGGCTATAAGGCATAACGTTCCGCTTTTTACCACCCCCAAAGCCACATCCGCTTTTTCCGCTGAGATCATCAGATGGATGAATGTTAAACTCGCCCCCTGTATCTCGGTACACGGTGTTTTGGTCGATGTATACGGCGTGGGTGTGCTTATTACCGGTGAGAGTGGCATAGGTAAATCCGAAGCGGCTCTGGAGCTGATAAAAAGAGGCCACCGTCTGGTTACCGATGATGTAGTTGAGATCCGCAGAGTATCAGATGCTTCTCTGGTAGGTACCGCACCCGATGTGACCAAGCATTTCATCGAGCTCAGAGGTATCGGAATCATAGATGTGAAAGCTTTGTTCGGTGCATCCTGTGTTCGCGAAACTCAGAACATAGACCTGGTCATCAGACTTGAGGACTGGGATAAGGACAAGGAATATGATCGTCTCGGTCTTGAGGAGGAATATACCGAATACCTCGGTATACAGGTTGTATGCCACAACATCCCGATACGTCCCGGCCGTAATCTGGCTATTATCTGTGAGTCGGCAGCTGTTAACCATCGCCAGAAAAAGATGGGTTACAATGCCGCTCAGGAATTATATAAGAGAGTTCAGGAGAATCTTGCAAGGAAGCGTGATGACGATGATGAGGAGGATAATGCTCTATGAGTAAATACGTAGTCGGAGTAGATGTAGGCGGAACCACCGTTAAGCTCGGCATGTTTACCGTAGATGGTGAGGTTATCAGCAAGTGGGAGATTCCCACACGTACAGAGGACGACGGCAGCCATATCCTGCCTGATATAGCCGATTCGATAAAGAGAGAGATCGTTGCGCATAACTTTAACGCTGAGGATTTTGCAGGAGTAGGCATCGGTGTACCCGGCCCGGTGGATGATAAGGGCATAGTACACAAAGCAGTCAATCTCGGGTGGAAAAATGAGTTCAGCATCGTCGAGACCATGAAAAAGCTGTTGCCCGGAATGACGGTACGCGGCGGTAATGATGCGAATGTTGCTGCACTTGGTGAGATGTGGAAAGGCGGCGGACAGGGATGTGAGAATCTTGTTGCCGTTACACTCGGAACCGGAGTCGGAGGCGGCATAATCGTCGGAGGCAGACTGTTAAACGGTTCTACCGGAGCCGGCGGGGAGATCGGTCATATACATATAGAAGATAATGAGACAGAAGCATGTGGTTGCGGTAATTACGGCTGCCTCGAAGAATATGCGTCCGCTACGGGCATTGTACGTCTGGCCCGCAGGGAGTTGGAAGCCAGTTCGGACCCTTCATCACTCAGGGACGGAGAAGTATCGGCGAAGACCGTATTCGATGCAGTCAAGGCCGGTGATACACTTGCCATACGCGTAGCAGAGGCATTTGGAGAGTATCTGGGCAAAGGCCTTGCCATCATAGCCGGAGTCGTTAACCCTGAGGTATTTGTTATCGGTGGCGGTGTGAGCAAAGCCGGAGAGATTCTGTTCGATTATATCAGACCTGCATTTGAGAGAACTGTATTTCACGGATCCAGAGATACACGCTTTGCACTTGCAACTCTGGGAAATGATGCAGGTATATATGGTGCGGCTAAACTGATACTTGGAAATGCCGACTGAGATCGTTACTGTAAGGAGGCCGCTTTGAGCGACGAAGTGTTGCGGACATTAAGGGAATTTCTGCCGGAGGAGAATGTCCTTGAAAATGAGGATATGGATGTGCATACCACATTCAGGGTTGGCGGTCCCGCAAGAGTTATGCTTCTGATCAGCGATAAGGATCAGCTGATCAGGACGGTCGGTTACTTACGACAGATCGGGCAGGAGTTTTTTCTGCTCGGTAACGGCAGTAATCTGTTGGTATCGGATCGGGGTTATAACGGCATAGTTATAAGGCTGACCGGTGAATTTGCCAATATTTCCGTGGAAGACGAACGGATCAGGTGCGGAGCCGCGAGCCAACTGTCGCTTGTTGCCAGGACTGCGGCCGATCATAACCTGACCGGCATGGAGTTCGCGACGGGCATTCCCGGTTCCGTAGGCGGGGCGATGGTGATGAATGCCGGTGCGTTCGGCGGTGATATGAGCATGATCACCGAGAGCGTGGAGATACTGAGCGAGACCGGGGAAATCCTTACTTTGGATAATAAGACGATGGAGTTCGGATACAGGACAAGTGTGATCAAGGGCTCACCGTTTATTGTGATTGGAGTGACATTCAAGCTGGCACGGGGTAACCGTGATGAGATCATGACACTCATAAATGAGATCGCTGAGAAGCGACGTGCCAAGCAGCCACTTGAGTATCCCAGTGCGGGCTCCACGTTTAAGAGACCTGATGGGTACTTTGCCGGCAAACTGATCATGGATGCCGGCCTGAGGGGATTCTCGATAGGCGGAGCCAGAGTTTCCGATAAACATTGCGGATTCGTGATCAATCAGGGATACGCATCCGCCGCCGATGTATATGACGTGATATGTCAGGTCCAGGAGAGAGTCAAAGAGAAATTTGGCGTAGATCTGGAGAGAGAAGTTATACTTCTGGGAGATTTCTGATATGCGTTTTGTGATCGTAACCGGTATGAGTGGAGGAGGGCGTGCCACGGCACTCAGGATGTTGGAGGATGCCGGATACTACTGTGTGGATAATCTGCCCATCCCGTTGCTGGCCGGTTTGATGGAGCTGCTCGATCAGGCATCGGTTGAGTATACCAAGGTGGCATTGGGACTGGATGTACGTGCGGGCCTCAATTTCTCGGATACGATGGATATGCTTGAGCAGCTACGCAGTTCCGGACATAATTTCGAGATCCTGTTCATGAATGCATCGGATGAGGTTCTGGTGAAGCGTTATAAGGAGTCCAGACGCAACCACCCCATGACCACACAGGATGACCGCCTGGAGGATGGAATCCGTAAGGAGCGTGAGGTTCTCGCCGGGATACTGAGTAAAGCCGATTATGTGATCGATACGTCCAATCTGCTGACACGGGAGCTCAAGGCCGAGCTTGACCGGATATTCGTGGACAACGAAGATTATAACAGCCTGATAGTATCAATATTGTCCTTCGGCTTCAAAAACGGTGTACCGCAGGACGCGGATCTGGTATTCGATGTGCGTTTCCTGCCCAACCCTTTCTATATAGATGAGCTCAAGACCAAGACGGGTCTGGACGAGGAAGTCCGAAAGTACGTTATGAGTTTTCCCGAGGCGGGCGAATTCGTAGACAAGGTGGTGGATCTCCTCGATTTCCTGATCCCGAACTACGTCAAGGAGGGTAAATACAAGCT
>CAMONC010000060.1 GCA_946620235.1 uncultured Lachnospiraceae bacterium
ATCCATGATGTCCGGCGGAAAGTTTTGCGTTTAACTTGTAATAAATATAATACCCCGTTCCGCACTCATAATCAATTTATTTAAGTGACGGAACGGGGCTGTTATAAATTATTGATGATACGACCATAACGACCGAATTATCTGCTGACCTTGTTAAAGGCAACGATCTCTCCGTCAAACATCTCGCTCATCAGATCATCAAATATCTTCTCGGCCTCTGCAGAATCAATGCTACTGTAATCACCGCCGTCTTCGGACTCATAATGATATGTTCCGTTTCCGTCGGTATCGTATTCTACGGATGCCCTCTCCATGATCATAAGCTTATCATCGGCCATTGCGTATTTGCAGATCCAGTGATTGCTGCCTGTATAGAGATAGCCGTTATTAACTGAAATCGGGTATGCGGTACCGCCGCTGCAGATCTTACCCACTTCGAAAGGTACTCCGTCCTTGTATTCAAATACTGCGGCATCAATCGCATTATATCCGCCCTCAAGATCGTCGAACACACCGCTGCTTACCAGCAGAACATCGGTATCAAGAAGCGATGCATTGGCATATCCCATTCCGTCTTCGAGCTTCTTGTCCACGATCTGGGTAAAGGTATCACAGCCGGAAATATCTATTGACGGAGCCACATCTTCAGCATATTCCTCGATAGCTTCGCCTGTATATTCGGGGTTTTCTTCGGATTCATCATCGGGAATACTTGCCCATTCCTGCTTCTCGGGATCATACATCTGCTCGGCTACGGCCTGTATATCAAATCCATCCAGGTCAGGAGCCTGCGCACATACGGAATATGCATAACCCGTCTCTATGTCAAACCAGAGGATCAGATCCACATACTCATTATCTCCGACATATCTGTATGACTTAAAAGGCATATATCCTCCGGCCCAGTTAGCCAGGGTACCCTCATTCGAAACGGTCCAGTCATAATAAGCTCCGGATATGTCTGTGATCTCTTCACCGGATACAGACTGCTCACGGGCCGTGATCTCTGCATTGTCCAGATCATATGTGAGCTGGACCATGGTACCCGGAAGAGTATTGGGATCAGCAGCCTCCATCAGGCTCCAACGCACATTCGTCGCTCCTTCGGGAGCCTTGAATCCGTTAACGGTATACTGTGTTGCTTCCTCCTCGGTACAATCTCTCCAGGGATTAGCCATACCGACATTTGTCTCTTCTGTCCCGGCGGTATCGGCTGTACTCTCCTCAACGTCCGCGGTCTGAGGTGCATCACCGGTTTGGGATCCGCAGGCTGCCGCAAATAATGCCACCGTAACTAACGTTGTTGCTGTCAAAATTTTCTTTTTCATAGTATTCCTCCCTTTAAGCCGTATGTGGCTCAATTCATCTGTTCAGAATACAGATATAACATATATAATATCACACCACTGTCACACTACGCTCTGTCCAACACCTCCGAGCGTATCCGGTTGAGTACGTGCTTCTTATCCCCGCTCCACAGTGGTGCGACCAGAATGCGCTTGTCTCCGTCCCCAGTCAGCCTGTGGATCACGATGGTGTCCGGTATTATGCTGATGCAATCGCGCAGGATATCGATGTACTCATCTTCCGTAAGTACATCAAACCGGCCCGCCAGATAATCCTTCTCCAGGTCCGTACCGCGTAATACATGCAACAACTGCAACTTGATGCCCGTCGCACCGGATTCACATACATATCTCACGGTCGCGAGCATATCCTCGCGACTCTCAAACGGCAGTCCCAGGATCACGTGTGTGATGACTTCTATATCCCTGCTCCTAAGTGACTCTACAGCCTGACTGTACGCATCAAGTTCATAGCCCCTGCGAATATATTTCGCACTCCTGTCGTGGATCGTCTGCAATCCCAGCTCGATCCATACCGGTTTGATCCGGTTAAGTTCGTCTATAAGATCGATGACTTCATCCGGCAGACAATCCGGTCTTGTAGCTATGGAGAGTGCGACCACATCCGGATGACTGACAGCCTCCGTAAAGATTGCCCGCAGTCTCTCCACCGGAGCATATGTACCCGTATATGCCTGAAAATAAGCAATATACTTACCCGAACGCATTTTTGACGCAACTAACGCCTTTCCCTGCTCTATCTGCTCCGTCACGGATAATGACGGATCTCCCGCAAACTCACCGCTTCCTCCTTCTGAGCAGAAAATACACCCGCCGGTGCCGACGGTACCGTCACGATTCGGACAGGTGAATCCCCCGTTCAATGCAATCTTATATACTTTACAGCCGAAGGCAGCCTTCAGGTAATCATTAAGCAACATCATAAACTGCTGTATATATTACATCCGGTAAATCATCCCCGGGCAAAAACAAAACTCCCGATTCGTATGAACCGGGAGTCCTATAAGCAGCGGTACAAGGATTCGAACCTTGAAATGACGGAGTCAGAGTCCGTTGCCTTACCATTTGGCGATACCGCTATATGTTACTTTCAACAGAAAATGATTATAGCGGATGCCTGCAGATAAATCAAGGCTTATTTCTTTTTTTTCTGCTCTGTCAATTAAAAAAGTGTAACGGGGTCCCAGCCGTAGTCCTGATATGCCGTAATATTCAGTCCGTTGCTCTCCACATATTCTATGAGGATATTCTTTCTGAAAAGTTCACGGCTTTCTTCGTCGGAATACACCTCCATGAATCTATCATATCTGTCGCCGAATATCTTCCTGGCACTTGCATCGAAATCACTTCCGTCACCCACTTCATCAAAGGAGGTCACAACTGCTGTCCTTTCATCTGTTTTCTTAAGATGTATAAGGCCGGAATGTGTACCTCCGGATACGGTTTTAAGCACATCCCCCTCCAGGTCATAATTCCAGATCTGGAAGTTGCCCCACACCTTCACATCCTCGGGATCGGATTCGTCCACGTCGATCTCTGCGATCTGGGGCACGCTGAGATCCGCTTCGGCATATTGAGGAGCTATCTCATCCAGGAAATACTCCGTGATGGCATTGCAATACGGATCATCGTCCGGATACTCATATCTGGGCAGGGATCCCGATTCGGCATTGTCATCCCCGCCTATGTTGGAAAACCACACTATTCCGTTTTCATCCATTTCTCCGAACAGATCACCAAACTTTGCCTCTGCTTCCTCAGGGGTATGATCGGCAAAGGAGGTATCCTCTGTTCTGTAATAATAGGTGGCATTTCCATCCGTATCGTATTCAACATAGGCTTCCTCGGACACAACGAGAGCGTTATCTCTGATGGTGTACTTGATCATGAAATGATTGCCGCCGATATAGAGCGTATCATTTATGACCATCAAGGGATACGCAGTTCCTCCTGCCTGGACATAATCCATATACTCAGGACCGTTGTCACCGTAATAGAAGATCTCCGAGTCTATAGCCGCATACTCGTCCGGCTCATATTCATATGTCCCGCTTGCCACCAGCAATACATCCGTATCACCTATGTGGACGTTTGCATATGCCATTCCCCTGTTCTCTTCTTTATCAATGATCTGAGTAAATGTGTCGCACCCCTCGATGTAAGTTTTCATATGATGTTCTTCGGGTGTGTATACATCCGAGGGATCAAAACCGGCAGCGTATTCATCGGACTCATCGGTTTCCGCGGCCGGTGTCTCCTCCACACCGGCGGTATCAGCCGGCTCTGATTCCTGTTGCGCCGCAGGTTCCTCAGCAGTACCCGACGCATTTCCACACCCTGACAGAAGGGCTGTGCTTAGTGCTGTTGCAATTAACAGGCTTAATACTTTGTTTTTCATAATTCTCCTCCTCACAAGCATACAAATACTGCTACAGAATCATACCTCAAACATCAGCTCAGCGTATGTCGGGATTGGCCACATGGACTTATCAACTATCATCTCGAGCTCGTCACAGGGACTGCGCAGCTCATCCATGGCACTCTTTACGACATCCTTATAGTAGAAAGCTCGTTCCTTGCCGTCTTTTACGGTAACAGCCTGTGCGCTCACTTCCTTGAGTTTGTTATATGCCGTCTGTGCATCATTGATATATCCGATGGTCTTCTTAAGGAGTTCATCTTCGGCTGCGGCATTTACGCCTGCTGCCTTGACCTCATTCACGGTACGCGCCAGCTCGCCGGAATACTTCACTGCTGCGGGGATGATCTGCTTGCCGGCCATGTCGATCATAGTAAGCGCTTCGATATTGATAGTCTTTGCATAGGTCTCGTATATGATCTCTTCGCGGGACTCAAGCTCGGTCCTGTTGAATATCTTAAATCTCTCAAACAGAGCAACGGACTTATCCGTTGTCAGCGCACAAGCCGCCTCGATCATGCTCTTGATATTCGGCAGCCCCCGTCTGGCAGCCTCAGCCACCCATTCATCCGAGTATCCGTCACCGTTAAATATGATGCGCTGATGCTCTGTCATATACTTTTTGATCAGATCGTGTACAGCCATCTCGAAATCATCGGCGCCCTCCAGGATAGTGGCGGCCTCATCGAAGGCTTCCGCAACTATCGCATTGAGGATCGTGTTCGGACTTGCTATGGAGTCGGAACTTCCTACACTTCTGAATTCAAACTTATTTCCCGTAAAAGCAAACGGAGATGTCCTGTTGCGATCGGTTGCATCCTTTTCAAAATCGGGAAGAGTGGAAACACCGGTCTCCAGCTTGCCACCCTGTATCGCTGAGCTTGCCACTCCGGTCTCTACAAGCTGAGTGACCACATCCTCAAGCTGCTCTCCGAGGAAAATGGATATGATAGCCGGAGGTGCCTCATTGGCTCCGAGACGATGATCGTTACCCACGTCAGCCGCCGACTGTCTGAGCAGATCGGCATGATCATCCACTGCCTTCATGATGCATGCAAGCACCAGAAGGAACTGCAGGTTTTCATTCGGTGTGTCTCCGGGATCGAGCATATTCACGCCGTTATCAGTATTGATGGACCAGTTATTATGCTTACCGGATCCGTTCACACCGGCATACGGTTTCTCATGCAGGAGGCATCTTAAGTTATGACGCGTAGCCACGCGCTTCATCGTCTCCATGACGAGCTGGTTATGATCCACAGCGATATTGACCGTATCGAAGATCGGGGCCAGCTCATGCTGAGCTGGAGCCACCTCATTATGCTGAGTCTTCGCAAGGATGCCCAGTTTCCAGAGCTCCTCGTTTAAGTCCTTCATGTATGCACCGACTCTCTCTCTGATGACACCGAAATAGTGGTCATCCATCTCCTGGCCCTTTGGTGCGGGAGCTCCGAAGAGTGTACGTCCGGCAAACATCAGGTCCAATCGCTGCATATACAGATCCGCATCCACCAGGAAGTATTCCTGCTCGGGACCTACGCAGGGAGTAACCTTGGTAGCATCCGTGTTGCCGAACAGTCTGACGATCCTGAGAGCCTGCTCACTGAGTGCCTCCATGGAGCGCAGGAGCGGCGTCTTCTTATCCAATGCTTCACCGGTATAGGAGCAGAATGCAGTGGGGATACACAGTATCACGCCACAGGATGATTCTTTAAGAAAAGCGGGAGAGGTGATATCCCACGCTGTATAACCTCTTGCCTCAAATGTTGCTCTCAGTCCTCCCGAGGGGAATGAGGATGCATCGGGCTCGCCCTTGATCAGCTCTTTGCCGGAGAACTCCGTGATCATACGTCCGTCCTCATCCGGAAGTGACACGAATGCATCATGTTTCTCCGCCGTAATACCGGTCAGAGGCTGGAACCAGTGTGTATAATGTGTCGCACCGTTCTCCTCGGCCCAGTCCTTCATGGCTTTGGCTATGACATTAGCCGCTTCCATCGAGAGTTCTCCGCCTCTTTCGGATACTCTGATCAGCTCTCTGTACACATTTTTGGGCAGACGTTCTTTCATCTTGCCACGTGTAAAGACGTTTTGTCCAAATAATTCGGTTACTTCACTCATTAAGGATATCCTCTGCTTTCTGATCTAAAAAAAAGACCGCAAAAATTGTATATCAACACTCATAAACCGTCAACATTAAGGCTCCGCAGACGCTGCCCGGACCCTCATGATATCTCCGGCTTCGGGAATCTCTGAGAACGTCGCATAAATGATCTGTCTCGAATGCGGACAGCTCTCCATATCGGCACCGCTCTCATCCTGCAGTCGCATGACTCTGACCTGACGGTCGTCGCAACTGCGCTTCATCAATTCTATCGTATCTCCGGTTGAGAACTTGTTTTTCTGCTCAAAGACAGCTCGTCCGTCCGGCGTCACCTCCCGGACCGTCCCGAGATATATATGATCGCTCACATATGTACTGCTGTCATAAATCTGAGTCTCGGAGGTCGGCTTACCGAAGTAGAATCCGGTCGTAAAATGCCTGTGTGTACATTTCCCTATCTCCTCCCGGTACCATTCCATATGCTCCCGGTAGGATCCGGGATCACCGAGGAAATCGTCTATCGCCCGCCTGTATGTTCTGGCCACGGTAGCCACATACAGTGCAGTCTTCATCCTGCCTTCGATCTTGAAGCTGTCGATGCCTGCCTCGATCATCTCGGGAATATACTCGATCATACACAGATCCCGGGAGTTAAATATATATGTACCACGCTCGTTCTCATATACCGGCAGGTATTCGCCCGGCCTGGTCTCCTCGACCACGGCATATTTCCATCTGCAGGGATGTGTACATGCTCCGTGGTTCGCATCACGTCCCGTGAAATAATTGCTGAGCAGGCACCTTCCCGAGTACGAGATACACATAGCTCCGTGTATGAAGCTCTCGATCTCCATGTCCTCCGGAATATGCTCTCTGATCTGTCTGATCTCCGTCAGAGACAGTTCTCTGGCCGATACGACTCGCTTAGCCCCCAGCCGATACCAGAAGAGATATGTTTCCCAGTTCGTATTATTTGCCTGCGTGGATATGTGTATATCTATGTCGGAACATATCTCGCGTGCATAGGTAAATATCCCCGGATCCGCGATGATCAGTGCATCCGGCTTAATGTCCCTCAGTTCTTCAAGATAACCTCGCACACCATCCAGATCATAGTTATGAGCGAGGATATTCACCGTCACATGAACCTTCACGCCATGCTCATGTGCATAGGCGATCCCCGACTCCATTTCTTCACGCGAGAAATTATCCGCCTTCGCTCTCAGGCCGAATTCCTCTCCTCCTATATATACGGCATCCGCTCCGTAATCCACTGCGGTCTTCAGAACCTCGAGGTTGGCCGCAGGTACAAGTAATTCAGGTTTCTTCATCTTATTCATATACGTACACTCAATGTTGCACCGTCCGCAACCGGGAGGATAGATGTCGAGTAGTCATCATCATGAGTCAGTTGATACAGATACTCCCTCATACGGGTATGGATCGTTCGATCCCTGCGTGTGACCGCATATCGGCTCTCAAGTATATCTCCGTCCTGAAGTATATTATCTGAGATCAGAAGTCCGCCCGTCTGCTGAAGCCTCTTCACGTCATCATACATATTTATATACTGGCCCTTGGGGCCGTCCATGAATATCAGGTCGTAGGGACCGGTCAGCTCACGTATCAACTCTGTTGCATCACCTTCGAGCAGAGTTATCTGCCCTGTGGTATCGAAACGGGCCAGATTATCTTTCGCTGCGGATATACGCGGGGCATAGTTTTCTATCGTAGTGATCCTGCATCCGTCCGGTGCATACTCCCTCATATATAAAGCAGAAAAACCAATGGCGGTACCTATCTCAAGTATCGACATTGGTCTGTGGATCAGTATCATCGTACGCAGAAAATCCATCATAGCCGGCCTTATGATCGGAATACGCGCCGTGCGCGCTTCTGCTGCCAGCCGCTCTATATACTCCGGCTCCGGTCTGTCTAACGACTCTATATAAGACTCAATCCTGTCTTCGGAATTCATTCGCCGCCCTCGGGAACGGCTTCCTCTTCGATCACATTCCCCTCCGTAGCACCTTCCGGATCCTCATCGACGATCTCCAGCTCCTCAGCCTCCGATTCGGGGATCATAACCTCAGGTTCCTCTTCCTGCTCCACCGGCTCCATGGACATCACCGCCAGCATCTCCTCTGCAGTCATGGCCGTACTCAGGTCGTATATACCCGGGGCTTCTTTTCCGTGATACTCACTGAGTAACTCCTGGAGATAAAATATCTTCGAATCGCGGATGAGTCCTTTCTGTTGAAGCATATCACCCAGATCACGGGATGACATATCGGGCTTCACCTCTATGGATATGATACGCCCCTCACCCACTGATACGGGTGCCTCGGTGAACACACGATATCCGTAGTCATACGCGATCAGCGCGCCCCTGTATATGAGCACGCCCAGGAATATGAAAATCGCTATTTTTATTATGGTCTCCAATATGGAACCGATTATCTCAGCCGGTTTCATAACTCTCCTTCTGTATACGGATCAACCCCAATCGGTTTATTCAAAATCAAGATGATCCAGTATCAGTATATTCAGCTCCTGCATCATTCTGCAGAAGGCCAGTTCGGCCTGCAGGAAATTCTCTACCAGCGGGTTCTCACGGAAACCCTCATACTCCTTCTCATAAGCGTCCATCCTGTCGAAAAGCTGATCCTGATCCGTGTAGTTCTGTAACTCGAAGGTGGCCTTCCTGTAGGCGTTCACCTTTGCATATAACTCGGGGTCCTGTTTGATGCGCTCCCGTTCAAGACAGTATTTGTGATAGATTTCCGTTTGCTGGATCTTTGCAGCATATTCTTTGGCTGCCATTCTGATCTGTTCGCTGGACAAAGACATGCAGGTCTTACCTCCGTCAGTTTACCTTATTTTCGGCCATAGGGAAAGCACAAACTATATTTCCTGGATTATAGGCAGGATCATGGGCTTACGTTTGGTCTGTTTCCATATATAGTCACCCAGATTATCCCTGATTATGGTCTTGATCCGGTTCCAATCCGTCTGACCGCGACTGATACAGCCCTCCAGGGTTTCATTTGCGACCTCCCAGGCTCCGTTCATCAACTCGTCGGATTCCTTTACGTATACGAATCCTCTCGATACTATCTCGGGTCCGGCCAGAACCTCTTTATTATACTGGTCAAGCGTAACCACCACGATCAATATGCCATCCTTGGCCAGACGCTGGCGGTCCCTGAGCACCACATTACCCACGTCACCGACACCCAGGCCGTCCACCATGATCGCTCCGGTAGGTACCTTTCCGCGGATCTCCGCATCGTCCGGTCCCAGACAGAACACATCTCCTGTAGATAAGATGAATATGTTTTCTTTCGGTATACCCAGTTCTGCGGCAATACTGGCCTGAGCCTTGAGATGCTTGTATTCTCCGTGTACCGGGACGGAATATTTCGGTTGAACGAGAGTGTATATCAGTTTGATCTCTTCCTGACAGGCGTGCCCGGATACATGCACATCCTGGAAAATAACTTCCGCACCAAGCTGAAGCAGCTCATTGATAACATTGGTCACGGCTTTTTCGTTGCCCGGTATCGGATGTGAGCTGAAAATAATGGTATCATTCGCCGTGATCTTTACCTTCCGGTGATTACCGTCAGCCATACGGCTGAGTGCGGCCATACTCTCTCCCTGCGATCCGGTGGTGATGATGACCATCTTATCGTCAGGATAGTTGCGCATCTCCTCAATGTCTATCAGCGTGTTGTCGGGGATATTCAGACATCCCAGATTGGCAGCAGTATCTATGATATTGACCATGCTGCGGCCCTCGACCACTACCTTGCGGTCGAAACGGCACGCTGTATCTATGATCTGCTGCACTCTGTCCACATTGGATGCAAATGTCGCCACTATGATACGCCGTCCCTTGTGCTCGGCAAACAGGGCGTCAAAAGCGGTCCCAAGAGTCCTTTCCGACGGAGTAAAGCCGGGTCTCTCGGCATTAGTTGAGTCACACAGCAACGCAAGCACACCGTCACGTCCGATCTCCGCAAATCTCTGCAGATCGATCGCGTCACCGTACAGCGGTGTATAATCCACTTTGAAATCTCCTGTGTGAACCACAGTACCCACCGGACTGTAAATAGCCAGTGCGGCAGCATCCACGATGCTGTGATTGGTCTTGATGAATTCGACATCGAACTTGCCCAGGGATACCGTATCTCCGAATCCCACCTCATGTCTCTCCGTCACCTCCAGGAGCTCGTGCTCCTCGAGCTTGCGCTCTATCAGTCCCAGAGTAAGTCTGGTCGCATATATCGGGATGTTCAGCACCTTGAGTATATAGGGCAGTGCTCCGATATGATCCTCGTGACCATGGGTGATCACGAATGCCTTTACTTTGGATACATTATCCAGCAGATATGTTACGTCGGGGATCACCAGGTCTATGCCCAGCATGTCATCCGTGGGAAATGCCAGACCGCAATCCACGACAATAATACTGTCTTCGAACTCGAAGGCAGTAATGTTCAGTCCGATCTGCTCCAATCCACCCAGAGGTATTATCTTAAGTCTGGAGCTTACGTCCTGCGCGGTTTTAATGTTGCTCATACAATATCAACGTCCTCTAAGATGTTCTCAAAGACCTTGCCTACGGCCTTCAGTTCATCATCATCCTCTACGAACTCGTACAGAGCCTCTGCGTCGTCGGGATCCGAAAGATCCTTCATGATCATAGCCTCGCCATCGCCTTCAGGCGCGTCCGTGACGAGGATATAATCCACTCCGCCGAGCCTCGTTGTCTCGAGTACATAGAAATCTATAGCTTCTTCCCCTTCAGGGGCAAATGTTATCTTTTCCAAAGCAACCCTCTGATCAATCGATCAATCCGTATGTTCATCGAGATAGCTCTGAAGTATGATCGTTGCGGCTATCTTATCAACATACTGCTTACGGTCTTCCCTGCGGATACGTGCCTCGCTCATTATCTCATCGGCTTCCACGGTCGTAAGGCGTTCATCCCACAGTATTACTTCCAGACCGGTCCTGCGTGTCAGGCTGTCTGCCAGTGCCTCACTGGCCTCCGCCCTCGCTCCCCGGCTATCATCCATATTCAACGGATATCCGAGAACTATCAGACCGACATCATATTCCGAGATGAGTTCTTCTATACGTGCGAGGGTTTTTCGCAGATGGTTTTCTTTTTCACGCCGTATGATCTCAACCCCCTGCGCGGTAATGTGCAGCGGATCACTCACGGCTACGCCTACGGTCTTTGAACCATAGTCCAACCCCAGGATACGCATATTGTTACCCGTCAGTCCTTACTTCTGCTCCCAACCCTTGCTGCGTATATATTCGCTCAAGAGCTCCTCAACGAGTTCATCACGCTCAACCTTCATGATCAGGCTTCTGGCTCCCTTATGGTTGGTGATGTAGGTTGGATCTCCGGACATGATATATCCGACTATCTGATTGACGGGATTGTAGCCCTTCTCGGTCAGAGCTTCATATACGGTAGACAGTACCAGCTTAACTCCGGTTTCCTGCTCTATGGCTACATTGATAAATTGAGTATCGCCTAAGTTTTCCATGATTTATCCTTTCCGAACTATTTCATCCGTTCGATCTGTGCCTGGTTTCAGAACTTGAAAACCAATGCGGTATACGGAGGAAGATCCAGCATCAGATACTGTTTCTGACGAACACAGTCTCCGGACTGTGCGGAGATCTCCTCGGGCACTTCATTTCCGTTTCCTCCGAATCTCTTATCATCCGAATTGAGGATCAGCTTGTATTTCTTCTTCATGGGCACCGGAACCCAATAGTTATCCCAGCGGATCGGTGTCATATTGAGTACGAAAAGCAGTCTGTTCTTGCCGGTGTCATCTCTTCTGACGAAGCTGTATACACTTCGGTCACTGTCGTCGGCGTTCATCCATTCGAATCCCGCCCAGTCGTTATCAATGCGATACAGACACGGATTGTCGTTATAGAGCTCCAGAAGCTCTTTTACGTATGTCTGCATTCCGCGGTTATACTCCCGATCAAGCAGAAACCAGTCGAGCTCACGCTTCTCACTCCACTCGCGCTCCTGACCGAACTCCTGGCCCATGAAGAGCAGTTTTTTGCCCTCGTGACCTATCATGAAAGTATATCCCAGACGGAGATTCGCATACTTATCGATCTCGTATCCGGGCATCTTGTTCACCATCGAACACTTCAGATGTACGACCTCATCATGTGACAGCGGCAGGATATAGTTCTCACTGCTGTTATATGTCATGGCAAAAGTCATCGCATAGTGATTGTTCTTGCGGAAGTAGGGATCCAGCTTCATATACTCGCAGAAGTCATGCATCCAGCCCATATTCCACTTGAACGCGAATCCAAGTGACTCGGTGCCTATATTCCCGGTTACAGCCGGCCATGCGGTAGATTCCTCGGCTATGGTCAGGAAGCTGGGATAGGTTCCGCGTACCACAGAATTCATGTGCTTGAAGAATTCGATCGCATCATAGTTCTTGTTTCCGCCGTCACGGTTCGGAAGCCACTGGCCGTCCTTTTTGCCGTAATCCAGATACAGCATCGATGCAACAGCATCAACTCTGATACCGTCCACATGAAACTCCTTGATCCAGAACAGCACGTTCGCGATCAGGAAATTCTTCACCTCGGTCTTTGAATAATTAAAGATCTTCGTACCCCAGTCAGGATGCTCTCCCAGTCTCGGATCGGGATGCTCGTAAATGCAACTGCCGTCGAAGCAGGCCAGCCCAAAATCATCCGTGGCAAAATGAGCCGGAACCCAATCCAGGATAACTCCGATATTGTTCCTGTGAAGCAGGTCTATCAGATACATGAAGTCCTTCGGCTCACCATATCTGGAAGTCGGTGCATAGTATCCGGTAACCTGATATCCCCAGGATCCGTCAAAAGGATGCTCCGCAATACCCATAAGCTCGATGTGGGTATAGTGCATGTCTTTAAGATACTCTACGACTCTGTCCGCAAACTCACGATAGTTATAGAAACCATCCTCGGTTCCGTCGGGATGCTTCATCCATGAACCTATATGGCACTCGTAAATGGCCATGGGTTCCTTGTTATAATCCTTGTTTTCACGGGATTTGGACCAGGCGGAGTCTCCCCATTTATAACCGGAGATATCGTAGGTCCTGGATGCATTGCCGGGACGGAGCTCGGCATAGTTTGCATAAGGATCTGCCTTATATATCCTGTCGCCTTCCGCAGTTGTGATCAGGAATTTATAGTACTGCCCGGAGGTCACTCCCGGTATAAACTTGGTCCATATACCGCCGGGGCCGATCTTATCACAAGCATCCGCCCACTCGTTCCATCCGTTGAAATCGCCTACCACATGAACGGCCTGAGCATTCGGTGCCCAGGTAGCAAAAAAATAACCTTCGACTCCATTCTCGTTTGAAGGGTGCGCACCGAGCTTCTTGTAAATGTCATAGTGCGTCCCCTGTGCAAACAGGAATTGATCCGCCTCGGATATAAATACAGTGTTTGACTTAGCTGCCATTCTTTACCCCCCTGTATATGCACTTAATAATGCATGAAATCCTTCTCCCTGAGGATGATCATATCCTCATCGTCATACCTCTTATGTAGAATTATATCAAATAAATGGGCCGGATTCTTCTTATCTGCATAATAAATCGCATCATCGACCAGATCACGCACTTCGCTGACCGATACCTGATGTGTGCTGGTCTGCATTTCCGCGATCCTGGTATGAAGGGCAAGTAGGGCATATTCGTCTATCGTATGCTCCTGACTCAGTGCATATTCACATGCATAATTAACCAGAGCCTTGTCATCGAGTGCCTTCAGATCAATGCGGACGTTGAAAAGCTCTCCCAGTTTTGGAAGGGTACCTACTATCTTATCCATACCTTCAGAAGTATCTTCAAGGACAGCCAAAATGCCCAGATTCTCGCTGTCAAGGATCTTGATCAGTTTCTGGACCGTACTCTTCTTCATTCCGCGGGCGCTTTCAATGATGATGGCTCCGCCCTTGATCTTTTCAAACAATGCCGGCAGATCTTTATCATTGAGTCCCTTACCGCTGACCTTTGCTACCTGGCGATTCACGAAGTTGGAATCCGTGCTCTGCATGTACTTGATGAGCTTCTTGGCCAGATCTATGGTCCCGACGCCTTCTTCGCCCGTCACTATGACATTGCCGCTGCAGGCTGCCATGCTCATATTGTCCAGTGCGAAAGCTATCTGTCTGCCGGTACTCTTTCTCGTCAGATAGCGGCCGAACAGTTCGGTCTCCTCAGCACTTAACCTGCGCTGACCATCGGATTCCTCTTCATTGTCCGAGTCGTCATCGGTACGGGCGACGCGGGTGGCTGTAACTTTATTTTCTGTGGCGGCAGGCTCAGGCTCTGCTTCGGCCTCATCCTCTTCAAGTGCTTCTCTGACCGCCTTGACCTCTATGGAATCGGTACCATCCGGTACACTTTTGGAGGTTGCGTCATCCGCAGGCTCTTCTTCGATATCATCGGCTTCAGCCTCGGGCTCATCTGCC
>CAMONC010000061.1 GCA_946620235.1 uncultured Lachnospiraceae bacterium
GCCTTTAAGGGCAAAATGAAAAAAGCGGGAAAAGAGGCTCGCGAAGCACGTTCTGAACAGTCTCAGCGCAGTTATCAGGCTATTACCGGAATAAAAGAGATATTTGTATTGGACAGAAGAGAAATATTTATCAAACAGTATGAACAGGCTGCTGATAAAAATGCCAGATGTCAATTGGTCAGTGGTATTATTGGGGCCTGTCCTGATCGTATACTTGAGGGAGTTTGTCTGTCTGGATTTATAGGAATTATAGCCGTACGCTTGATGATTAGTGGGGATGTGGCTGAGATTATTCCTGTTCTGGGATCATTTGCCATGGGGGCTTTTAAAATTCTTCCATCCATCTCAAAGGTTTCTTCCAGGATTAATAATATGGTTTACTACCAGCCGGGTCTTCAGAGCTGTTATGACAATTTTAAGGAAGTAGATCGAATTATGCAGGAGGAACGTGAACTCGGAGTTGAAACTGATAATAGTGAAGATTCCGGCATGAATGAGTCTCCAGAGTTGCATAGTGGTTTCGATACCATCCGGATAGATGATATCTCATGGCGATATATGAACTCACAGGATAATGTGTTAAGTGGATTATCTATGGAAATACATAAAGGCGAATCCGTTGCCTTTATTGGATCATCCGGAGCGGGCAAGACTACTCTCGCGGATATCTTGATGGGACTGCTGAAACCACAGTCCGGTACCATATGGATGGATGATAAGGACATTTTCCTTATTCCACATACATGGCATAAGCAGATAGGATATGTTCCGCAGGCGGTATTTCTGATTGATGATACTATCAGAGCTAACGTAGCATTTGGACTCCCAAAAGATATAATCTCGGATGAGCGTGTTTGGTCAGCTCTTGAGCAGGCTCAGTTCAAGGACTTCGTAGAGGGGCTTCCGGATGGACTGGATACGATAGTCGGTGAGCGTGGAGTAAAGTTCTCGGGTGGTCAGAGGCAGCGTATCGCTCTCGCTCGTGCACTCTATGAGAATCCGGAAATCCTCGTGCTGGATGAAGCCACTTCCGCACTCGATAATGAGACTGAGTCCGCAGTTATGGAATCCATTGAGAGCCTGCAGGGTCATAAAACATTGATCATCATAGCTCACAGACTGACTACTATTCGTAATTGTGACAGGATATTTGAAATCGCAGACGGCCGGGCTATAGAGAGAACTCATGAGAGCGTGTTCCCAAATGAGAAAACTGATAATAATTCCGGCTTACAATGAGGCGGAGAGTATACTGAATGTCATAGACGAGTTAAAGTCCTCGCATTCCGACTACGATTATGTGGTTGTGAATGACTGCTCGGATGATGATACCCGGCACATTTTATCAGAGAACGAGATCCCCTATCTGGATTGCAGTGTGAACCTGGGTATAGGTGGCGCTGTTCAGACCGGATACAGATATGCCTTGTATAATGATTACGATATTGCTATACAGATGGACGGAGACGGACAACATGATCCGGCGTATCTGGATATGCTTACCGCACCGATTGAAGCGGGAGAGGCAGATATATGTATAGGTTCACGCTTCGTGGAGAAGTCGGGGTTTCAGAGTAGCAGAAGTCGCAGATTAGGTATAGGCTTCTTGAGTGGCCTGATCAAAATGTGTACTCATACTCGGATTATGGATGTGACCAGTGGATACCGAGCGATCAATAAGGAGTTTATCAGACTATATGCTGATTATTATCCACAGGATTATCCGGAACCCGAGGCTATAGTCATAGCCCACAGGAGAGGTGCAAGGATATCAGAGATACCTGTGAAGATGCGTGAACGTAAGACGGGTACGAGTTCTATTAATCTCAGACGATCTGTATACTATATGATCAAAGTGACGCTTGCGATTCTGATAGAAATCACGCGCAAAGATTAAAGAGCATTTACGAGGTACGATAGATGATTACCAGGAAGTTTCTGGTGTTATTGATCATAATGGTGGCCATATATCTTGTGGTTCTCTATCATATGATCAAGGAACACGTGACGCTGTTAAAGTATACCTTGTTATGGGGCCTGATGGGGGTTATCCTGCTGATATTTGCGGTATTTCCTTCTAGTGTAATGTGGCTGGCTAATCTCTTTGGAATATACTCGGATACGAACTTTTTGTTTTTGTTCATGATAGGGTTCGAGTTTATACTTCTGTTTTCACTGACGCATATAGTATCCAGACAGAATGAGAATAATAAGAGGATGGTTCAGGAGATAGCAATATTGGAGAAACGTGTTCGTGAATTGGAGCAGGAGAATCCGGAGGATGGAGGAGAACGGCCACAATGAGTGGAATAGTTTCAACTATATTGATATGTATCTTATATCTGTTTTTTACACTTATGGGTATGTCATTAATCAAGGCAGGGTATGATTCCCCTGCTTTATTTCAGATACCGCTTATTAATGTGGGGGTATCGGTCAGATTGCTTATTGGAATCATATTCTATGGACTGAGTTTCCTGACGTTCGTTTTCTTTGTATCCAGGCTTAAGATCAGTGTGGCCATTCCCGTGGTATCCGGGATATATTGTGTGTTTACCGTGATCATCGGGTATTGCTTCTTTCATGAGCGTATTACTGCAGGTCAGATCGTGGGGATAACTATGGTCATCATAGGGACGGTTCTGGTAGGAATCTTTAAGGGATAGTGCTGATATGACCAAGAAGCATACATTTGTGATATGTGCATATCAGGAGAGCCCCTATCTGGAGGAGTGTATTAAGTCCGTAATTCGTCAGAGAGATTATTCGGAGGTCATTCTGGCCACCTCTACACCCAATGATCATATATCCGGGTTGTGCAGTAAATATGATATTCCTGTATACATTAATACCGGTGAGACAGGGATCACTCAGGACTGGGAGTATGCACTGAGCTGTGCTGCCACACCGATCGCGACACTGACGCATCAGGATGATGTGTATTTCGAGGATTATTCCAAAGAGATTGTGAGAGCATATGACTCCGCGCGTATGCCGTTGATCTTCTTTACTGACTACTATGAGATAAGAGATGGTAAGTATGTCAGGAGCAATAAGCTTTTGCGCATCAAACAGGTAATGCTACTGCCGCTCAGAATCAGGGCATTACAGCGCTCACGTTTCATCAGACGCAGGATTCTGTCTCTGGGATCGCCTATATGCTGCCCGTCAGTTGCATATAGTTTGGAAAATCTCCCTCGTCCGCTCTTTATGAATCATTTCAGGACTAATGAGGATTGGGAGGCATGGGAGAGATACTCGAGACTGTACGGTGACTTCATATATATTCATAAGCCGCTGATGGGACACAGGATACATGCGGACTCGGCCACAACCGCCATGATCAATGACGGGGGACGAAGTACCGAGGATTATGAGATGTTCAGTAAATTCTGGCCGGGTTGGATGGCTCGTATTCTGACGGCGCGATATAAGGCCAGCGAGAGGTCCAATGATATATGAGCCATAGATCAGGGATATATCTGTCAGAACGCGGAAACCGATACAGTAATAATCTGCAGCTGATCAGAACAGTGGCCGCACTTATGGTTATATGGTCGCATTCTTATTCCATCGCTTTGGGGCGTGATGATCTGGATCCGCTCAGAATACTCACCCATTCACAGGTTTCTTTGGGTGATGTGGCGGTTTCTTTTTTCTTTTTATGCGCCGGTTTTCTGATAGCGGGCAGCGTAGAGAAGCGGGGAACCGCCGGAGCTTTCTATTCCGCCAGATTTAAGAGATTCTTCCCGCCCCTCCTGTTTGTAAATCTGTTCTGTATCATAGTCGGTGCCGTGATCTCGACTGTTCCGGTTGCAGAGTATATAAGGTCGGGCAGAACATGGATATATATGTTTAATGGCAGCTTCGCCCTGATCCATGAACTGCCGGGTGTGTTTGCAGGAAATATATATGGAACCACGGTTAACGGAGCCCTTTGGACTCTGCCTATAGAATTGCTGTGCTATGTGTTTTGCTTCCTGACGTACATATGTGGTTTTTTGACTAAGAAGCGATATCCGATACTGATACCGGTCATTGCGGTTGGAGAATTCATGATATGGAGAGCGGGCACATCGATACCTCTTCTTATAGCAGTGATCAGGCCTACGGTTCTATTCTGTATCGGTATGGGACTGTGGATTTATAAGGAATATGTACCATTGCGGCTTGAGCTGTTTTTGCTGTCGATTGTATTGATGATAATACTCTTTTGGCTGGGATTAGGACAGATAGCTATGTGCACGATGTATCCGTATGCTATGATATATCTGTGTTATGGTATAGGACAGACAGGAGAGCGGATCGGAGGATCAGGCAGGTACTCCTATGCTTTATACTTGTGGGGGTGGCCGGTGCAGCAGCTTCTGACCTGGTTAAACGGTGGACAGATGAACCAGTATATTAACGCATTGCTGTCGGCTATGATCGCTTTCGGATTGGCGGTATGCACCTATTATTTGGTTGAGAAACCGGTATCATCTATATCAAAGGTTAAAGCTAATGGATAATCAGCAGATTTGGGATAAAAACTGGGAGCAGCTCGGCAGATACTCTATAGAGAGTGCAGGTAACAGATGGGCAGCTTATCTGATACGTAAGCTGTGTCGTAAGTGTGATATGCCCGCAGGTGCAGGCATAATAGATGTCGGATGCGGTGTAGGTAATAAATCTGCTGTTTTGGCAGATATTTTTCCGGATTGTAAAGTATGCGGGGTTGATTTTTCATCACAGGGAATAGATTGTGCGAAGAGATTCTTCAGTGATGTGAAGAATCTGCGGTTCGAGTGCGGCGATGCACGCGAGATAGGACATAGTACAGATGAGCCTGTAACTATGGTATCAGCTTTTGAATTGATAGAGCATTTGGAAGATTGGAAATCTTTTCTCACTGAAATATGTGAGCTGTCAGACAAATATGTGCTACTATCTACACCTACAGGCAGGATGAGAGAGTATGAAATCGGGCTCGGACACTATAGAAATAACAAAAAGGGCGAAGTAGAGGCATATATGGAGTCACAGGGATATAAGACTGTGGATGTTCTGTATGCGGGTTTCCCCTTCTGGTCCCCCATCACCCGTGATGTCTACAATATGGTTAATACATCCAGGAAGCATGCGGAATCGGATAATGGGATGGAGGTTTCATATAATCCACTGATTCATAAGATTACATATTTTGTATACAGATACCTGACATTTGACCGGATAGGAGATCAGTTTGTCGGGCTATTTGAAAGGAACAGATAGTATGACGGGATCTTCGGAGAAGAGCTTTGATAGAGCTATCCTGATTGGGATAATCACCATATGGATGTCTTTGATGTACAGGACCGGGCGTTCATATTTTTCCATATATATGTTTCTGGGGATCCTGAGCATCGCAGGAATCTTTGTTTCCGGCATCAGTGTGAAGACATTTACGGACAAGCCTCATCGGGCTCATCTGTGGTTTGCTTTTATTCTAAGCCTGATGATAGTGCTATCGAACTATACGATGTTTGCTATGGGGTCTTTGAATAAGAATCTACTGGTGACACTTTTTAAGTGTATTTTGGCGGTTGTGATCTGGCTGTTTGGTGCCGTGGCGGTATTCTGCCTGTTGTGTTTAAGCCATGAACTGATATTGAACCGGGAGCATACACACAGTCATTATTCAATGAGGCCGCTCTTTTTCTTTTGCACAGTATTAGCGGTGCTGATCACGGTATATTCTATTGTGTTCTGGCTATGTAGTTATCCGGGAGTGCTTAGTCCCGATAGTTTTATTTCGATCCGTGAATCTCTGACAGGTAATTATACTAATGGTAATCCATTTTATTATACGATCCTCGTGGGAACTTCGGTGAAGCTCGGGATGTTTCTCTTCGGAGATATCAATGCCGGTGTAGCAACATACTGCTTCATTCAGATCATCATTATGTCCGCGATTTTCGCCTATGCTGTCACTACACTGTATGAAATGGGCGTGCATCGCATTTATCTTGTTATATGTATTCTTCTGTATGCGTTTATGCCGTATTATATATGCTTTAGTTTCACTATGTGGAAGGATGTACCATTCAGTGGCGCAATTACTGTTCTGACAGTGTCCTTGTACAGATTTCTGAATCATATAGGGAGCAGTAATACACGTAATTTCATTCTGCTAATTGTAGGCGGCTTGGGAATGTGCATATTACGACATAACGGTTTCTATTCATTTATATTGTTTTTCATGATCATATGTCTGGTACTGCGGGAGTGGCGTAAGAATCTGGTTTTATATCTGACGTTGTTTTTGATAATTGTGATTTCTTACATCATGGTGCATCCGGTTTTGAATCACTTTGACGTCAGGGCTTTTGGATCTATAGGTCCCCTGTGCATACCCGCCCAGCAGATATCCAGAGTGGTTGTTGATGGCTGTGAGCTGACAGATGAACAGATAGAATTACTTGACAGGATCATCGATGTGGATGAGATTTCCGAGAAGTATCAGCCCCATTTTTCCGATCCTATAGTAGCGTCGATTGATGACTATTACGTCACACATAAGATGGATTATCTGAAGCTCTATATTCAGATCGGACTTAAATATCCCGGAGAGTATATCATGGCCTGGGTGGATATGACGGCTGGTTATTGGGAAGGAGCAGATGCCTATCATAAATGGCGGATCGAAATGAGTGAAAACGATCTGGGCATACATCATACAGTCCGATCAGAAAGCCTGAAGAATATCCTGTATAATATCAGTGAATTATTTATACGCGAGGATATGATGGTTTTGCATCCTTTTGCCAGTATAGGTGTTTATACCTGGATCATGCTGATATTATGCTTTATGGGATTTATAGGGCATGATAAAGTAGCGGCTGTAACAACGATTCCTGCGTTGTCTGTGATTGCCATATTTCTAATAGTTGTACCATCATGGACAGAGTTCAGATACGCATATTCCTCATTTTGTTGCGTACCGTTCCTGTGTGCGACAGTACGGGGAACTGATAGATTACCTGAAAATGACAGTTAACAGAAACATAGTTATATCAAAAGTAAAAATTCTAATTGTCTTGATCTCATTGGGGCTAACCTTGATTCTGGCATACGTATTGGGCGGATGCGTATTCGCATATTTCCCGGATGTTATGCATGGGGCAGGATTTGCAATCATTCTTTTTGCGGTAGCACTTATCCTGGCTGTTCTGTGTGTCTATATACTTATCAACCGTTATGATCTGTGTGTAAAGCTGGAATCCGCCATAGCATCGTTTAGATTCGCGGATCTCAGAAAGGGATTCACAGATCGGTATAATATATGCCCGGCAGATGTCTGTGTACTTGGTGCCGTTTTGCTCGTCGGCACTCTCGTACGTGTCATAGGTTATGATTGGGGAGGCGTAGCCAGCTGGCAGCCGGATGAGCGCAAACTGACTGATGCACCTATTACGCTGATCAACAGTCATCTGCCTTATCTTGAGAACGTATATTACCCTAATCAGTTTATTTCTAAAATAACTGCTCTTATAACATATATCGTAAAAAGAGCCTCTGGGATTACGTATGTTGACGGAAGTTCTTCCGTATGGGTTATCTTCCTGTTCCGTATTGTGGTTGCCCTGTGCGGAGTAGTAACGATTTATGTATCGTTTCTTATAGGAAACTATTTCAAACGACATCTGGGATGTGTATTTGCGATACTTGTAGCGATATACCCCCATTTTGTAAGCCTGTCCAAGCAGGTGACGGGAGATGTGACCACATTAATGTTCCTGTCGATCCTGATGCTGTATGCACTCAGGTATATGGAACAGCACAGACCGCTGTTTCTTGTCCTTATGTGCGGGTGTGCTGCCTGTGCAACCCTTGAGAAATGGCATGGAGCTGTAGGGATAGGCTTTATAGGAATCCTTCTGCTGTTTAACTGTGACGGAGTTCGAGATTATATAAGCAAGGGATTTAAGACAATCGGAGTATATCTGCTTTGGATGATTCTTTTTGCTCCGAATATCATGGCGAATCCATTTAAGACTCTTAAGAATGGATTCTATAATATAGCGGTATATGATGGGTCTGCAGGATTACCGTATACAAAGTTGCTCTCAGGTTACCTGAGATTTGTGTATGAATATATATTTGGATTATCCGGCATCGTCTTTTTTGTTATAGGGATCATTTACATTGCTACGCATCTGGATCGGAAGTGGCTTATTCTCTTAGTTGGCCCACTTAAGATTCTTTGCCTTTGTTTTCTTAATCGGGAGTTTAGGCGGTGGGGACTGGAATTATACTATGCTGATCTGTTCGTAATAGCGGTTGGTATCTATCTGACAGTATTTGAGAGCAGCAGGATGGTCAAAAACGTGATAGCGAGTGGACTGATAAGAATACCTGCTGGATTTTGCTTTATAATTATGCTCCTGTCTATGAGCAGTGCAACATATTTATCTGTTCTTGTGGCGGATAGTAATGATCAGGATTCCCGGCTTGTGCAAAGAAGGGATTGCAAGGAGGCAGGTATTTCCCCGTATAATACGATATCTCAGTATTATACCGGGTTTACTCCGGCATCGGGATGCGACAGCGAATACCCCGATGCGGTCATATTGCCTTATATGGATTGGAACGATTATCTGACAATAGATGAAAGCGTCTCCAGAATATCGGCTGAATATGAGTATGCATGCTTTGGTCCCAAACATTACCCGGATGATATGGAGATCATAAATGCACTTGAAGAGAATGGTTGTGAGAAACTATATGAGTACAGTGTAGTGTGTTCGGATCTATGTTCCAATCCGTTCATTCACGGCAGATCAACTGTTAATGATTATGATATTATTATGGGAAACGTAGCTGTTATCAGGCAGATATACTCCGGGGCGTTGTTTGGTGAAGATATAGTTGTATATAATATCGGAAACCTGCCGGTGAATAATGTAACGAGTGACGAGACATAGATATGATCAGGATATTGCATATAGTCGGATCTGTTGAGCGTGCCGGTATGGAGACATTTATCATGAACCTGTATCGGTGTATCAACAGAGAAGAATTCCAGTTTGATTTTATGATATATAACACTCCTACAGCCGGAAGCTACCGGGATGAGATCGAGGCTATGGGAGGACGTATCTATCAGGTTCCTTCGAAGGAAAAGGGATTGGTAGCGAATTATAATGCTGTAAGAGATATCGTCCGTGATAATGATTATAAGATCGTATGGCGCCATTGCGAAGATGCAGCGAGAGGCACAGACCTGATCGCAGCCAAAGCCGGTGGAGCCACAGTCAGGTTGTTACATGCACACAGTACTAACTCTACAGGGGTGAGCAGAATCCTTCATTATCCTCTGAGATTCATAGTAAATGCATATGCAACCGGACGATTGGCATGCGGAAAGCGGGCAGGCCGTTGGATGTTCGGACACAGACCGTATGAGTTGGTCTACAACGGGATTGACACAGAGAGCTTTAAGCCCGCACCGGATGTGCGCAGGCAGTATCGTGATGATTTCTCTATAGGAGACAGTATTGTTATAGGACATGTTGGCCGCTTTGAGAATGTTAAGAATCATGCATTTCTGATAAAGGTATTTGCCGAATACAAAAGCAGATATGGCAATGCAAAGCTACTTCTTGTCGGGGATGGCGTGTTGAAAGAGCAATGTATGGAGCTTGCCCGGGAGTGTCAGATATCTGAAGATGTGATCTTTGCGGGATTACGTGAGGATATACCTGAGCTGTTGTCGGCGATGGATGTGTTTGTATTGCCCTCGATATATGAAGGTTTTCCCGTCACTTTGATAGAAGCACAGGCAGCCGGCCTGCCATGTATAGTATCCGATTCCGTATCTCCGGAAACAGATATATACGGTGGAGTGTCATATATCGGACTGGACAGATCATATACTGAATGGGCTGAACTGGTGCACTCGCGGACCGGTGTGCGGTATGATGATGGTTTCACCAGAGTTGCAAACGCCGGATATGATATGAATGACATTGTAGCGAAACTGATGAACAGATTGATCAGTGATAAGGAGCGTTGATTTGATGCAGAGATTACGGCATCCGATGGGGGCCGCGGCATTTTTGATCATATTGATCCAGTCGATACTGATATTGGCGTTGTTTTCAAGACAGGGCTCTTTTTACTATTGGGACAGCTTTTATTCCTTCAGGACGGCACATTATGTATCGGGTTCTACCCCGGGCAATCATAATATCATCGATGATCCGGACTTTACTCCCGATGAGTGGATGGATGTAGGATATGTGAGGGATAATCTGGTGGTGGACCGTGATGAGTCGGTTCTGGCTGATCCCATCGACTATACGCTGAAGACCTGGATCTGGCAGCCATATTGGGTGACATTCAATCTGATAGAAGCGGTCTTTACCCCCGGAGAACTCTGCTGGTGGCCGCTTATCGGTCTCAGTATCATCTTCTTCATCATCACACAGATCCTGCTTTACAGGTTGGTGATCAGGCTTGGGGGGCGTCCGGCAGAAGCGCTGCTTACGATAGTGATGTTCGGGTTCTGCGGCATGACGATGTCGGTGGCCACTTATGTGCGTTTCTATGTATACAGTGCCATGCTGTGTGTGGCGTTTACTTATCTTCATATGCTCATATGGGATTCACCTGCCCGACACTGGTACAGGATATTGATCTATGAGGCATTTGCAATGCTTTTTGCCTTATGGAATGTCAATATTTCACAGTTCTCTCTCTTCTATACATGTGTGTTCGTACTCTCGTTCCTGGTAGTACTGGGAGTGCACAGGAGGTTTGTTGAGATTCTGATATACGGTATACCGGTGGCTTCTGGGGGAATATTGTATCTGGTCAGAAATCCCTCGTATCTGGATATGCTGCTTCATCCCGCTGATGTATATGCTGTTGCAGAGGGACCGACCTTTTGGGTGATGGAGAATCTGGTCACGCTGACACCTCTGACATTTGCTGAGCGCAGTGTGCATGAATTCTCGCTCATAGCGAAGTACGGCTTTGGTTATGTACCGGCATTTCTGCTGTTTATGGCTTTGCTTGCGTGGTTTATGATCCGCCTTGTGCGTCGCAGACGGTCTGCCGATCGATCGAAACAGGGTGATTCTGATTCTGGGACGATTGCGGCTAAACCCCTGCATATCATCACTCATCCACTGCAGTGGGTTATGCTCGCGACTATGGTGGGATATATCATCATAGCCTGTGCTTTGCATTTCTATACGGAGATGAGGTATTCTATCCATGTGTTCCCGCTTATAGCCTGGTTTGCAGGCTTGATGCTGGTGAGGATCACGGATGAGCTGTCCGATGTGATACAGACGAGATGGCCGGCATCAGACAGAAGATTGGCTTATATACCGTTAATACTGATCATCATATCTGTGCTGGTGGGCACATTATCCGGACGTAGAGTGGTATACGTCTATGATTACGGAGAAGATGTGGTAAGCTATCTGGACCAGCATGAAGTGGATCACGTAGTGATCTCGCAGTGGGATGAATCATCCGGGGACAGTACCGATATAGTCTATCAGACTACTTTTCTGTTTGATGATGATGTGCAGTTCGTGGCTGTGAAGGATGCCGATGAGATAGCAGACAAACTGCCGGAGGAATTCATATATGCTACCAGGATCGACCAGGATGATGCACATGCCGAGGCTGAGGAATACTATGAGCTGGGGTATGAGCCGGTATGGACGGCTGAGGTGAGCGTATACAGGTACTATCATATGGTACAGGAGAAGTGATGGCTGATCTTAAGAAGTTTACGGATTTATGGCATAAGATGATGTACATACTCACTCCTTCGCAGAAGCGATGGGGTGTGATAGTGTTCCTGGCAACCTTTGTAGGAGCTTTTGCCGAGCTGCTCGGTGTCTCTGTCATCCTGCCCTATGCCCAGTTCATGGTTGCTCCCGAGACACTCAGAGACTATAGAATCGTTGACGCCGTCTGCACTCTTTTACATATTGAGAGCAATACATCTCTCGTAGTGCTTCTGACAGCCACGGTTATACTGGTGTACTTGTTTAAGAATGTCTATCTGGGATTCTTATCATGGTTCAGAGTGAAGTATTCCACCGCTATAGAGCACGATCTGTCGGTACGTATGATCAGGAGCTATGTGAACAGGGGATACCCGTTTTTCAGACGTGTGAATAAATCCGAGCTGCTGAGAGGCACCGGTATCTCCATCAGGGCCGTGTATGAGACGGTCGATACTTTCTTCAGGATACTGTCGGAGATACTTACTATCGCCGGCATATTTACGTTCATAGCCATAACCGATATATCGATAGCGCTGATGATGATCGTGATAGGGGGACTTACTTTGGTTCTCGTGATGGTCGTATTCAGACGTAAGGTTCAGCGTGCCGGCAGGGTGTATTTCGAGAAGCAGCAGATCACGAATGAATGGCTGCATAAGCTTTTTGAGGGTATCAAAGAGACCATCGTGATGAACAGGCAGAGATTCTTCGTGGATCGCTATGATGTGGCCTTTTCGGCACAGCAGCGCGCTGATATCACGCGTGTGACTTCGAATCTGTTTCCGACATACTATGTCGAGGGAATATGTGTGACCGGGCTTATGCTGGCACTGTGCTTCAAGATCACTCATCTGGACAATCCGGGACTGTATGTGGCCAGACTCGCATCCTATGCTGTTGCTGTATTCAGAATGCTGCCCAGTATGGGCAGAATTGCGGGCGCATTTAATTCCATGCTGTTTCAGGTTCCATCCGTAAAAGAGGTATATGAAAATTTCCGTGAAGCGGATGAATATGAGGCAAGGACCGGCAGGAGCCTCTTCGCTGAGCCGGGCAAGGCAGCCGATACGCATGCCGGGATTCACACATTCTCGGATGAACTGCTCGTGGATGATGTCACATTCAGATATCCTGACGGGACTGAGAATGTCCTGGACGGAGTCACCATATCCTTGAAACGTGGAGAATCCATAGCGTTTGTGGGCCCCTCCGGGGCAGGTAAGAGTACGCTTGCGGATATTATCCTGGATCTGCTGAAGCCGGAGAAGGGACGTATCCTGATGGATGGCCTGGATCTGGCTGATGATGTGGAGACGAGATCCCACAATATACAGTTCGTCCCTCAGTCTGTATATCTGCTGGATGATACGGTCAGAAGAAATGTCGCATTCGGACTATATGATGAAGAGATAGACGACGAACGTGTATGGAATGCTCTTGAGCAGGCACAGATGCGGGAGTATATCGGTTCACTGCCGCAGGGGCTTGATACCGAGCTCGGAGAGCGCGGCGTGAGGTTCTCCGGTGGTCAGGCTCAGCGTATAGCGATAGCAAGAGCCCTGTATACAGATCCACAGATACTGGTGCTGGATGAAGCCACTTCGGCTCTGGATAACGAGACAGAGAGTGCCATCATGGATGCGATCAATACTCTGAGAGGCGAGAAGACGATGATCATCATAGCACACAGACTCACGACAGTTAAGGAGTGCGATCATATCTACGAGATCAGGGACGGACACGCAGTTGAGAAGAGATATGAGGAGCTGAAGTGAGGGACAGATTGAAAGTATATTCCGAACGGGGATATGTGGATCATGCTTCATGGGGTGCCATCTATGAATGGGAAGATGTGTGGGCCCGTACATGGGGCACTGAGGTGATCCCGCTTCCCAACACCCTGCACGTGAAGCTTCGCCGGCATATCAGACAGTATATTCATAGATTTCTGCCTCATAAAGTGTGGAAGTACAGTCTGTCTCCCGATGATAGGGATCTGGGAGTTCTGATCATAATGGACGCCGAGGGCTACTATATGATCGAGATGAGAGACATCATTCCGATATATCTCGATTTCTCCATGGATATGGTTGATACGATCATCCGGGCTACGGTTGATCTGCCTGCTTTCTTCGTGGCATCCGTGGATATATATGATGCCATGATCGACAGGGGATGTAAGAATGTGAAGTATATCGCCCAGTGCGTGCCTGATATGTATTACTCGGATGACATCCCGGATAAGGATATCGATGTGATCCAGATAGGACGGCGTAATGAAGTCCTGCACGGATTCATGATGAGATACTGTGATGTGCATCCCGATATAGAATATATATACCGTCTCAATGACGGATCATATGATTATATATCCACCACACGCGGGAACATAGGTCCTCTGCCGGGCAGAGAAGAGTTCGTGGACATGATTCGCAGAGCACGTGTATCTCTGGTATCGTCGCCTAAATGTGACGGATGCAGAGATG
>CAMONC010000062.1 GCA_946620235.1 uncultured Lachnospiraceae bacterium
GCGTCCGCTCCTGCCGTAAAAGGGTTATATGTGACCGGCCCCGTGGCGGGAAGCTCCAGATTCGATGAAATACTTGAGATCATAGACAGTACCGGGATCAATGCAGTCGTGCTGGATGTGAAAAACGATGAAGGTCAGGTTACATTCAAGATGACATCGGGGCATCCTTCAGATATCGGTGCCTGCGTCGGTTATATACGGGATATTGATGCCACCCTTCAGGAGCTGAAGAATCGCGATGTATACGTGATAGGTAGGATCGCCTGCTTTAAAGATCCGGTACTTGCTGAGGCAGACGCTGATTGTGCGCTTAAGACTTCCGACGGAAGAGCGGTAACCGACGGAGAGGGGCTGGCCTGGGTCAATCCGTGCAACGAACATACATGGGAATATCTGATCGGGATCGCGGAGTATTGTGCCGACATCGGTTTTGATGAGATACAGTATGACTATGTCAGGTTTCCCGTAGGAGATGTCGCAGCTCAGGCAGATTACGGTGTAGAGCTGGGTGATACCGATAAGCACGGGTACATAGAAGGGTTCCTGCAGCTGGCATCCGAGCGCATCCATGCCAAAGGGATACCTGTCACTGCCGATGTCTTCGGTACCGTCATAGGTAATGAGGTGGATGTGGGGATGGTCGGACAGGACTATGTGAAGCTGGCGGAATGTGTCGATGCACTGTGCCCGATGGTATATCCGTCGCATTATGGCAACGGAGTATACGGAATCCCTGTTCCCGATGCCAGACCGTATGATACCGTGTATGCGGCACTTACATCATCGTCAGAGGAACTGTCATCTGTAGATATATCCGATCGTGCCATAGTTCGCCCATGGCTGCAGGCGTTTACCGCGACATGGGTCCCCGGACACATATCATACGACGAGGAACAGATACAGGATCAGATCCGTGCGGTTGAGGATGCCGGTTACGAGAGCTGGATACTGTGGAATGCGAAAAATAACTATACTGCGTTAAAATGAAAATGATTTTCATTTTTATATTGACGCAGTATTTTTGTGCCTTTATAATTGAGAATGGTTTTCAAATTCGCGTTTTATGCTTAAAGATCACCGGGAAATCATCATGGCAGAACGATCAAAATACAATACCAAACACAGGGACCGCATACTTAAGTATCTGGAGGGATTGAGCGGGGTTCATATCACCGCATCCGATGTATGTGATCATTTCAGAGATCAGGGTGATGCCATAGGGCAGTCCACCGTGTACAGGCAGCTGGAGCGTCTTGTGGATGAGGGTGTGCTGAATAAGTACAATATCGACAGCAATTCGCCGGCGTGCTTTGAATACACCGGGCATGGAACGCAGACATGCCAAGATGTGTGCTTCCACTGCAAGTGTGAGAAATGCGGAAAGGTGATCCACCTGCATTGTGATGAGATAAGTGGACTTAAAGGTCATCTGGAGTCAGAACACAATTTCATGCTCGATTCCAGAAGGACTGTTTTCTACGGTCTATGTGAGGAGTGTGCACAGAGATAGGAATATGAAGAAATTTTTAACCGTATTAATGGCTGCCGTACTGGTGGCATGTAATATATGCGGCTGTTCATCATCAGCCGCACAGTCTGCACCGGGGAACGATGACAGGCTGCAGATAGTGACGACGATATTCCCGGAATATGACTGGGTACGCGAAGTGCTTGGTGACAGGGCAGACAGTGCGGATGTGACGCTGCTGCTGGATAAAGGTGTGGACATGCACAGCTTCCAGCCCACAGTCGAGGATATACTGAAGATCGCATCATGCGACATGTTCATATATGTCGGCGGTAAATCCGATGAGTGGGTGGATGATGCACTGAAGGAAGCCGTAAATAAGGATATGGTTGTTATTAACCTGCTGGAGGTGCTTGGAGATAACGTTAAGTCTGAGGAGATCGTAGAGGGCATGGAACACGATCATGACCACGAGGGTGAGGAAGAACTCGACGAGCATGTATGGCTCTCCCTTCGCAACGCAGCAGTATTTACTGATGCAATAGCTGACGGTCTGGCTAAGCTTGATCCGGACAATGCGGACAGCTACAGAGCCAATGCAGATGCATATAAGGGCAAACTGGATGCGCTTGATAAGGAATATTCCGTAGCCGTAGATGCAGGATCTGTTCATACACTTCTCTTCGGTGATCGATTCCCGTTCAGATACCTGGTTGATGACTATGGTCTGGATTACTATGCTGCTTTCGCGGGATGCTCGGCGGAGACAGAGGCCAGTTTTGAAACAGTGGTATTTCTGGCTGAGAAGACTGACGAACTTGGACTGGGAGCGATCATGACAATAGAAGGAACTGACCATAGCATAGCTGAAACTGTACGTGATAACACAGCCGCTAAGGATCAGGAGATCCTGACGATGGATTCCCTGCAATCTACCACCGGAAAGGACACTGAGAACGGTACTTCTTATCTTTCCGTCATGACATCCAATCTGGAAGTGCTGAAGCAGGCATTGAAGTAAAGGATACCAAAAAGGATAAATCAAATGAGTTTGATCACCGTAAAGGATCTGTCCGTAGGATATGACAGAGTCGCTGTAGAGACCAATATCGATTTCAGAGTAAACATGGGGGACTACCTGTGTATAGTCGGAGAAAACGGCTCCGGAAAGTCCACTCTGATGAAGACACTTCTTAATCTTCAGCCGCCGATAAGAGGGGAGATCATTTACGGTGACGGCTTACAAGCTAATGAGATCGGTTATCTTCCGCAACAGACTTTTGTTCAGAAAGACTTTCCGGCGTCCGTAACGGAAATTGTACTGTCAGGCTGCCAGAGCAGGAGCTCGTTTAGGCCTTTTTACAGCCGGGCCGACAAAGAGAAGGCAGCTGTCAATATGGAGCGCATGAGGATATCAGATCTGGGCAGGAGATGCTACAGAGAATTGTCCGGAGGCCAGCAGCAGAGAGTACTGCTGGCCAGAGCACTGTGCGCCACTGAGAAGTTGCTCCTGTTGGATGAGCCTGTTGCCGGACTGGATCCGAAGGTTACACTTGAGATGTATGAGCTTATCTCACAGCTTAACGGGGATGGAGTTACGATAATAATGATCTCTCATGACATACAGGCAGCGGTGAAGTATGCCAGCCATATTCTTCATATAGGCGATGTGTTCTTCTTCGGTACGAGAGATGAGTATATAGGCAGCGGTATAGGCAGCGCATTTATCGGCAGGCCTGCTCATAAAGGGTGTGAAGATGTCGGCACAGACTGCTCTGTGGCGAGAGAATCCGCCGGCACAGACTGCTCTGTGGCGAGAGAATCCGCCGGCACTGGCATAGAGGAGGGGAAAAAAGATGAGTAAGCTTCTTATGTATCTGCAATATCCCTTTGTTCGATATGCGCTCATAGTAGGTGTGCTTATATCTCTATGCGCATCACTGCTTGGCGTTACTCTGGTACTTAAGAGATTCTCTTTTATCGGAGACGGTCTCTCACATGTGGCATTCGGTGCTATGGCCATAGCTACCGTGCTGGGGCTGGCCGATAATATGATCCTGGTGCTGCCGATCACAGTGGTCAGTGCGATCCTTCTGCTTAAGACAGGGCAGAATACACGGATAAAAGGCGATGCCGCGATAGCTATGATATCAGTCGGAGCACTTGCTTTCGGATATCTGATCATGAATATTTTCTCGACTTCTTCGAATCTGTCGGGAGATGTGTGCAGTACTCTTTTCGGTTCCACATCCATACTCACGCTTACCACGTGGGAGGTGACATTGTGTCTGATCCTGTCCGTGACAGTCATAGTGGTATTTGTGCTTTTCTATAATAAGATATTCGCGGTTACGTTTGATGAGAATTTTTCCAGGGCCATAGGTGTAAATGCTGATTTCTACAACCTGCTGATAGCGATCATCATAGCGTTTATCATTGTACTGGCGATGAACCTGGTAGGATCGCTGCTCATTTCCGCTCTAGTGATATTCCCGGCGTTATCTGCAATGAGACTCTTCAAGAGCTTCAGAGGCGTGATCATATGCTCTGCGGTGATATCCGTGGTGTGTGCCCTGACAGGTATCATTATATCTATTCTGGCAGGTACCCCGGTCGGGGCGACTATAGTAGCCATAGATGTTGCCGGGTTTGCACTATGTGCATTGGCCGGGAAAATGGCAGTCAGAGGATGATATAGACATATTATGAAGCTTCTATTCAGCGATCATGCCTGACGTCGAAGAGCCGCTCTTACGCTTCCTTTGGGATCCGTGATCAGCAGTCTTACGATCCAGATCACCAGTCCGAGAGCGACTACAGCCAGTCCGAGAAAAGCATCGTTGAGCATATCCTCAGCGGCGGGAGTGAAGTATTCAGCCTTCAGCTCAGCGAATTCAAAGATCGCATCCACAAACCACATGATCGAAGCCCCCCAGTACATGAATACGAGAATACCCAGCTGCATGGTATCGTCTTTTCTGGTGTACCACTTATAAGTAGCAATGATAGCTGCAAATACTGTAATAAGTAAAGTCATATCTCTTCACCTCAGGCTTTCTCTGAAACTTCCTCATTGCTCTTCTTAACAAGAGCATCTGCGACTACACACATTACTGCCCATACGGCTGTTATAAGGAGAGCCATCGTCACACCGACAGTGGCCATCTCGTGGAACATCTCAGCTGCATCCTCTGCATTGGACATAGCGGTGAGGAACGGGAACCACGGAACTACCTCTCCATGCCATACGTGTTCGAACATGAGCAGAACAGCGCCACCCAGAAGAAGAGCATTGAGCCATTTGAGCTTCCGGCTGAGAGGGATCTTAACCTCTTCGGTGTGTTCATGACCTGAAGCTTCAGCCTTGATCTCTTTCTTCTCCTCAACGGTCTCTACAACCTTAACTACTGCAGCTTCTGCTGCTGATACAAGAAAGCAAGCCATAATAATCCTCCTTAATTATATAAAAGAATATGCTCTGTGCAGATTCAACCCGACGATTAACGGTGTTGCGTTAAACCTCAAGTGGTTTCAAGCTTTTTCATACACATATATATAGTAAAACATGCCGCCAGATGTGTCAATTTTATCTTTTTGAAAAAGAATTTTCTAAAAACCTATTGACATAGTAGGTAATACGGTGTAAAGTCATATCATCTTCAAAAAGAAGAAGGAGGAGAACATTATGAAGAGATCAATCTTAACCAACAACCTGAAAAAAATCGCTGCAACAATCCTCACGGCAGGAATGCTGACATCGATGCTCGCAGGTTGCGGAAGCGGATCGGACGCAGCATCTTCTGATGCAGGCACAGATGCCGCACCCGCTGCAGAGGCATCCGGAGATCAGGTGTTCAGGACACTGGACGAGATCAAGGCCGACGGCAAGATCAACATCGGAGTATTCTCAGACAAGAATCCTTTCGGATATGTAGATGAGAACGGTGCCTATCAGGGATACGATGTGTACTTCGCCGAGAGGATAGGTAAGGACCTCGGAGTAGAGATCAACTACGTATCCACAGAGGCAGCCAGCCGAGTTGAGTATCTTGAGACCGGTAAGGTGGATATAGTACTTGCGAACTTCACCGTTACCGAGGAGAGAGCAGAGAAAGTTGATTTCGCACTTCCTTATATGAATGTGGCGCTCGGTGTCGTATCACACGAGGACAACGTGATCAGCAGCCTCGACCAGATAGGTGCGGACGATCAGGTGATCGTCATCTCCGGTACTACCGCAGAGACCTATCTTGAGAAGAACAACCCGGAGATCAAGCTCCAGAAGTTCGATACATATGCTACAGCCAAGACCTCATTTGAAAACGGTACCGGCGTGGCATGGGCAAACGACAATACCGAGGTTATCGCATACGCTATCGAGAACGAGGGTTATGTAGTAGGTATTCCTTCACTCGGAAGTCAGGATACCATCGCGCCCGCAGTAAGCAAGGGCAACACCACTCTGCTCAACTGGCTGAACGATGAGATCAAGGCACTCGGAAACGAGAACTTCTTCCATGCCGACTATGAAGCAACCCTTATCGACACCTACGGCAAGGATTATGAGGAGACACTCGTAGTCGAAGGCGGTGTAGTTGCAGGCGCATCCGAAGAAGCTGCAGGCACAGCAGGTGACCTCGACATCCCTGACGGAAACGGAGAGACCATCAAGATCGCAGCTTCTCCCGTACCTCATGCGGAGATACTGGCTAAGGCCGGAGAGATCCTGAAGGATTACGGATATGAACTCGATGTAGTAGAGTTTGAAGATTATGTACAGCCTAACCTTGTAGTAGAGTCGGGTGAGTTCGATGCGAACTACTTCCAGCACGTACCTTATCTTGACAGCTTCAATGAGGAGCAGGGTACACACCTGGTAGATGCAGGTGACATCCACTATGAGCCCTTCGGTATCTATCCCGGTACCAAGAAGAGCCTTGATGAGATAGCAGACGGAGATTCGATAGCAGTACCCAATGATACCACCAATGAAGCAAGAGCGCTTCTGCTTCTGCAGGACAATGGCCTTCTGAAGCTGAAAGACGGCGCAGGCCTGACCGCAACCGTTAACGATATCGTTGAGAACCCTCACAATATCGAGTTCGTAGAGCTTGAGGCCGCTCAGGTTGCCAGAGTCGTAAACGAAGTGACTTATGTAGTACTTAACGGTAACTACGCTCTGGAGGCAGGCTTCTCCGTAGCAAAAGATTCGATCGCATACGAAGCAAGTGATTCCGTAGCAGCCAAGACTTACGTGAACATCGTAGCAGTAGCTGACGGTAATCAGGATTCTCCCAAGATCGATGCCCTGGTTAAGGTGCTTCGTTCCGACGAGATCAAGCAGTTCATCACAGATAACTATGATGGTGCTGTAGTTTTCTTCGAAAAGTGATAGAATAGAATAAACATAATGAATGAGGGAGGACCGGCGGGCCCTCCCTTTTAATCGGAGAAAACAATGAGTGAGATCAGTATAAGCCATCTAACCAAGAAATTCGAAGTCAAAGGTCACACGGTAACTGCTCTGAATGATGTGTCACTTTCTGTGGAAAAAGGACAGATCTACGGTATCATCGGCATGTCGGGTGCAGGTAAGAGTACTCTGGTCAGGAGTGTGAATTATCTGGAAAAGCCGACCGAGGGAAGCGTGTTCATCGAAGGTACTGACCTGGCATCCTTAAGTGAGAATGAACTCAGGGCCAAGCGCAGTGAGATCGGCATGATCTTCCAGAGCTTTAACCTGCTCGAACAGAAGAACGTGATCGACAACGTATGCTTCCCGCTGGAGCTTAAGGGCATTAAGAGAAAAGCGGCCCGGGAGAAGGCCAGAGGATTGCTTGAGACGGTAGGACTGTCCGAGAAGGAAAAGGCATATCCATCCCAGCTGTCCGGCGGACAAAAGCAGAGAGTTGCCATAGCGCGGGCGCTGGCTACGGAACCGAAAATCCTTCTGTGCGATGAGGCCACGAGTGCGCTGGATCCCCAGACTACAGACTCCATACTCAGACTGCTTAAGGATATCAACGAGAAGATGGGCATCACGATGCTCGTGATCACACATCAGATGTCCGTTGTGACCAGCATATGCGATCATGTTGCGATCATAGACAACGGTGTTTTGGTTGAAGAGGGTGAGGTCACCCAGATATTTGAATCACCTTCATCAGATGCGGCGAAAGAGCTCATATCCGGCACGCCTGTCAGGTATTCTCCGATATCCGAGCTCAACGCGGAGCGCAAGATCAGGATCGTTTTCTCCGAGAATTCATCCTATGAGCCTGTCATTGCGAATCTGATACTCAAGTTCGGCGAGCCGGTCAATATCCTCAAGGCAGATACCAGAGATGTGGGCGGTACTGCGAGAGGTGAGATGATCCTGGGACTTCCCGATGATACGGACCTGCAGGAGGGTATCATAGATTATCTGAAGGAGAGAGGCTTAAGTGTGACGGAGGTGAGTGACCATGTTTGATGAAAAAGTTATCGAAATGATACTCGAAGGTATCAGGGATACTCTCTACATGACGCTCGTATCCACACTGATCGGATATATACTCGGTCTGCCGCTGGGGATAATACTCCATGTGACAGGTGCCGAAGGGCTTAAGCCGAATAAAGCCGTATATAAGGTCATCGATGTGATATGCAATATCATCCGAAGCATTCCTTTCCTGATCCTGCTGATCCTGCTCATTCCCTTTACCAGAGCGATCGTGGGACAGAGCTACGGATCGACCGCGACCATAGTGCCGCTTGTTATTTGTGCGGCTCCATATATAGCCAGAGTCGTGGAGAGTTCCCTGAATGAAGTGGACAGCGGTGTAGTGGAGGCAGCCAGAGCCATGGGCGCATCCAACGCACAGATAGTGTTTAAGGTGCTTCTCGTTGAAGCCAGGACATCACTGGTCACCGGAGCTACCATCACGACGGGACTGTTGCTCGGTTATTCCGCAATGTCCGGTACAGTCGGAGGCGGCGGTCTGGGTGATATCGCCGTCAGATACGGATATTACAGATGGCAGACTGATATCATGATAGTCACGGTGGTACTGCTGATAGTCATTTTCCAGATCATACAGAATCTGGGCACCAGACTGGCACTTAGGCTGGATCACCGCAAGAAATAACAGATAACAGATCCCGGATCACGAGGCACATATATGGATATATCTGCGATAAGTCAATATACCCCTCTTTATGTTCAGGCTTTCTTCCTCACAGTGAAGATAGGCTGGATAGGGATCGCTTTGTCTCTGGGTATAGGGATCGTATGTGCATTCGTGATGTACTTTAAGATCTCCGTGCTCACTGTGATCGTGCGCATATATGTAGAGCTGTTTCGTAACACTCCGTTACTGGTGCAGCTCTTCTTTATCTATTTCGGACTGCCGAAGCTGGGACTTACGATATCCGCGGAAGTCTGCGGTGCCCTGGGACTCGGACTCCTCGGCGGCAGCTATATGGCCGAAGCCATCAGGAGCGCACTTGAAGCAGTACCGGCCAGTCAGCGTGAGAGCGCCCTGGCGCTGGGCATGGGCAAAGGACAGCTGTTTGGACTGATCACTCTGCCGCAGGCGGTATCATCGAGCGTGCCCGCCATACTTGCGAATGTGATATTTCTGCTGAAGGAGACGAGTGTCTTCTCGGCTATAAGTCTGATGGATCTGATGTTCACGGCCAAGGATCTGATCGGACTGTATTACGATACTACCGAATGTCTGGTACTGCTGGTCATCTTCTATGTGATCATGCTTCTGCCCGTATCATTCCTGGGCAGGTGGGTTGAACACAAGGCCAGATTTGCCATATACGGAGATTAGCCATGGGAAGTCTCGGATTTGAAGTATTGTTCAAGGGAACGAATATGCTCCGCCTGCTCGAAGGGCTGGGCGTGGCACTTAAGATCAGTCTGGTATCGGTGCTGATAAGCATCGTGCTGGGCATCGCTTTCGGTATGCTTGTATCCATGAAGAAGCCGGCCGTCAACGCCGTTTTCAATGTGTATCTGGAGATCGTCAGGATCATGCCCCAGATGGTATTGCTTTTCATCGTTTACTTCGGTACGACGAAGAGCCTAGGACTGAACCTTAGCGCCGAAGCCGCATCCATCATCGTTTTTTCGTTCTGGGGGACTGCGGAGATGACGGATCTGGTACGCAGTGCTATCATCAGCATCCCGGTCATACAGTATGAGAGCAGTGCGGCGCTCGGAATGAGCAGATTGCAGACACAGCTGTATATCATTATTCCGCAGACCATACGCCGCCTGATACCGCTGTCCATCAATCTGATCACGCGTATGATAAAGACCACGAGTCTGGTCATGATGATAGGCATCGTGGAGGTATTGAAGGTAGGACAGCAGATCATAGAAGCGAACAGAAAGAGCTCGCCGAATGCGGCATTCGGTGTATTTGCAACGGTATTTCTGCTGTATTTCATCGCATGCTGGCCCATCAGTCAGCTGTCAAAGTATCTGGAAAACAAGTGGGTAAAATGACACTCTGACTCCGTCCCCGGGTGTCAAAAAGGAATAATATATGGAAGAAATATTAAGAGTTGAACATCTGCATAAGAAATATGATGATCTGGGCGTCCTCGAAGACGTAAGCCTGAGTGTGCATAAGGGTGAGGTCATCGCTATCATAGGTCCTTCCGGCTGCGGCAAGAGTACTTTCCTCCGATGCCTGAACGGACTCGAGGATATACAGGACGGACGAGTGATCCTGCATGATGAGATCATCAATCCCTGTGATGATGTGAAGAAGCTTCAGAAGAGCCGCGAGAAGATAGGCATGGTTTTCCAGAGTTACGATCTTTTCCCGCATAAGACCATACTTCAGAACGTGACACTGGCTCCCGTTAAGGTACAGAAGAGAGATAAGGCTGAGGTGGAAGCGGAGGCCATGGAGCTTCTGACCAGGGTCGGCCTCGAATCCAAAAAGTACAACTACCCCAGACAGCTGTCCGGCGGTCAGAAACAGCGCGTAGCCATAGTACGTGCTCTGATCATGCATCCCGAGATCCTGCTGCTCGATGAGATCACGGCAGCTCTGGATACCGAGATGGTAAGAGAAGTATTGGAGGTGGTTCTGTCACTTGCCAGAGAGGGCAGGACCATGATCATAGTGACACATGAGCTTCAGTTCGCCCGGGCCGTAGCCGACAGAGTTATATTCATGGATGGCGGGAACATCGTTGAAGAAGGCGCACCCGACGAGTTCTTTGATCACCCGCGCACCGAGCGCACCAGGAAGTTTCTGGATAATGAGAGATTTACAGTTCAGCCCTCGTGACCGAGGGCTGTTTTTTATATGTACCAGTTCAGTCCGCCTTCGGTTGAGGCATTCAGCAGGTCGCTGAGCTTCCGGTTATAAAAGAAATCGTGGATCATCTTATCATATTCGGTCCACATGGCTACAGTCTTGCAGATATCCCTGCGGGCGCAGTAGTAATCCTTATCTGCGAGGCATGCCACTGGTGAGAGCGTGCCTTCCATAAGTTCAAGTATTTCTCCTATGGAATATTCATCGGGTGTACGGGTGAGTTTATATCCGCCGCCTTTTCCGCTGGCTCCGTTTAATAATCCGCCGGTGACCATATCCTTGACAATGATCTCCAGATATTTCTTGGATATATCCTGTCTGGCCGCAATATCTTTGAGCGGTATGAAGTTGCCGTCATCGTGTTCGGCTATATCAAGCATCACGCGCAGGGCGTAGCGTCCTCTGGTAGAAATCATTTCGCGCTCCTCCTTTTTACCTATCATACCGCAAGGTAAATAGGTAAATCAAGAAAAAGATAAATTTTTTTACAATTACCTATTGACATAGTAGGTAAAAGGAGATAGTATACAGTTAACCTGAAACACGGACACAGACAAGAACACACAATCAGACAGCTATCAGGGGTAACACAGATCAAGTAAACCACTTAACAAACGGAGGGTAAGAAAATGAGCGATTACAGATTTGAGACATTACAGTTACATGTAGGACAGGAGCAGCCCGATCCGGCATCCGATGCTCGTGCGGTACCGATTTACCAGACTACTTCATATGTATTCAGAAATTCAAAGCACGCAGCAGACCGTTTCGGACTGGCAGATGCAGGTAACATCTACGGCAGACTGACCAACTCCACTCAGGGTGTCCTGGAAGAGAGGATAGCAGCCCTTGAAGGCGGCAGCGCAGCGCTTGCACTTGCATCCGGAGCAGCAGCCATCACCTATACTATAGAAGCACTGGCTGCAAACGGCGGTCATATAGTAGCACAGAAGACCATCTATGGCGGCAGCTACAACCTGCTGGCTCACACACTTCCCCAGTACGGCATCAATACCACATTCGTGGATGCACACGATCTGGCAGAGGTAGAGGGAGCTATCAAGGATGACACCAGAGCGATATATCTGGAGACTCTCGGAAATCCGAACAGCGATATCCCGGATATCGATGCGATCGCCGAGATAGCACATAAGCACGGACTTCCTCTTGTTATAGATAATACTTTCGGAACACCTTATCTGATTAGACCCATCGAGCACGGCGCAGATATCGTTGTACATTCCGCAACCAAGTTTATCGGCGGTCACGGAACCACACTTGGTGGTATCATAGTAGAGTCAGGCAAGTTTGACTGGAAGGCAAGCGGCAAGTATCCGAACATCGCGGATCCGAACCCCAGCTATCACGGAGTATCGTTCTATGATGCGGTAGGCCCCGCAGCTTTTGTTACATATATCCGTGCGATCCTTCTGCGTGATACCGGCGCCACACTTTCACCTTTCAACGCATTCCTTCTCCTGCAGGGTGTTGAGACACTCTCGCTCAGACTGGAGAGACATGTCGAGAATACCAAGAAGGTCGTTGAGTTCCTGAAGAACCATCCTCAGGTTGAGAAGGTTAACCATCCTTCACTTCCCGATCATCCCGATCATGCCGTATATCAGAGATATTTCCCGAACGGTGGCGGCTCGATATTCACATTCGATATCAAGGGCGGACAGGATGCGGCATGGAAATTCATCGATAATCTGGAGATATTCTCACTGCTTGCCAATGTAGCCGATGTAAAGAGTCTGGTCATCCACCCCGCATCGACCACACATTCACAGCTGACCGAAGAGGAACTGAGGGATCAGGGCATCAATCCCGGTACTATCCGTCTCTCCATCGGTACAGAACATATAGATGACATCATTGCGGATCTGGAAAAGGGATTTGCGGCAGCTAAGTAAGGGATAAGGAGGACATAAAACATGAGCAACATTTATAAGGGGACGTTAGGGCTGATAGGTAATACTCCGCTGGTTGAGGTTACAAATATTGAGAAAGAGCTCGGACTTAAGGCTACGGTCCTGGTCAAGCTCGAGTACTTCAATCCCGCAGGCAGTGTAAAGGACCGTATCGCCAAGGCAATGATCGAGGACGCCGAGGAGAAGGGTATCCTCAAAGAAGGATCGGTCATCATCGAACCAACATCGGGTAATACCGGTATAGGTCTGGCATCCATCGCGGCCGCAAAGGGATATCGTATAATCCTGACCATGCCCGAGACCATGAGCGTGGAGCGCAGGAATATTCTCAAAGCATATGGTGCCGAGATCGTACTTACCGAGGGAGCCAAGGGCATGAAGGGTGCGATCGCAAAGGCCGATGAACTGGCAAAAGAGATTCCTGATAGCTTTATCCCGGGACAGTTCGTCAATCCTGCAAATCCTGCCATACATAAGAAGACCACAGGCCCCGAGATATGGAACGATACAGACGGAAAAGTTGATATCTTCATCGCCGGTGTAGGCACAGGCGGAACCGTGACAGGTACGGGCGAATATCTGAAGGAAAAGAATCCCGCGATCAAGATAGTAGCTCTTGAACCTTCCGATTCACCGGTTCTGTCCGAGGGCAAAGCAGGTGCTCATAAGATTCAGGGTATCGGTGCCGGATTTGTACCCGATGTACTTAATACCGGAGTCTATGATGAGATATTCAAGGCAACCAATGATGATGCTTTTGCTGCAGCCAAGCTGCTGGCCAGGAAAGAGGGCATTTCCGTGGGTATTTCCTCCGGTGCTGCACTTCACGGTGCGATAGAGCTTGCCAGAAGACCCGAGAATGAAGGCAAAGTGATAGTTGCACTTCTTCCCGACTCCGGTGACAGATACTATTCGACACCTCTTTTTGC
>CAMONC010000063.1 GCA_946620235.1 uncultured Lachnospiraceae bacterium
CGCTCAGATAAAGAAATTCCTCGACGAATATGTAATAGGTCAGGATGAGGCCAAGAAGGTCCTGTCCGTGGCGGTATACAATCACTATAAGAGAGTGACCTGCGACAACGGATCCGATCCCGACGGTGTAGAGCTTCAGAAGTCCAATATCATGATGCTCGGACCTACCGGTTCCGGTAAGACTTACCTGGCACAGACTCTTGCGAAGATCATCAATGTGCCTTTTGCGATAGCTGATGCAACCACACTGACCGAAGCCGGATATGTGGGCGAGGACGTGGAGAACATACTGCTCCGTCTCATTCAGGCCGCAGACTATGATATCTCCCGCGCCGAGCTTGGCATCATCTATATAGACGAGATAGATAAGATCACTAAGAAGTCCGAGAATGTCTCGATCACCAGAGACGTATCCGGTGAAGGCGTACAGCAGGCCCTGCTTAAGATCGTAGAGGGTACGGTAGCCAGTGTTCCTCCTCAAGGGGGACGTAAGCATCCTCATCAGGAGCTGATACAGATAGATACATCCAATATCCTGTTTATCTGCGGCGGTGCTTTCGACGGTCTCGATAAGATCATCGAGTCCAGACTTGACCGCAGTTCCATAGGTTTCGGCGGAGAGCTGAAGGCCAAGAATTCCAAGGAAGCCGATGAGCTGCTCAAGGAAGTATCCACCGAAGACCTGATCAAGTTCGGTCTGATCCCCGAGTTCATAGGCCGTGTACCGATTACCGTCACTCTGGACGGACTTGATGAAGAGGCTTTGAAGCAGATCCTCACTCAACCGAAGAATGCTCTGGTTAAGCAGTATGCGAAGCTTTTCGAGATGGATGAGGTCAAGCTGACATTTACCGATGAAGCGATAGATTCCATAGCACATCAGGCCTTTGAGAAGAAGACGGGAGCACGCGGACTGCGTGCCATTATGGAAAAGGCTATGATGGACGTGATGTATAAGATACCGTCCGACGATAATATATCCGAGTGCATCATGACGGCCGAAGCCGTAGAACTCGAAGGTGAACCGCGGATAGTTTACCGGAGCGGTGTCGCTTAATTTCCTTATGTTTGAAAACTTTCTGAACAGATCTCAGTCAGACAATTCAATACAGGAACCAGAGGTTATACTCCCCGCAGTACCACTGCGGGGTCTTACTATACTGCCCGATATGATCATCCACTTTGATCTGAACCGGGCCAGGTCGGTTCAGGCTGTGGAAAAGGCAATGATGAACGAGTCCATCCTTTTCGTGGTCGCCCAGCGTGATGCGGATAAAGAGGAACCGGCTTATGAAGACCTGTACGACATAGGTTGTGTGGTCAAGATCAACCAGCTGCTGAAGATGCCGGGCGGAGTGATACGCGTACTGGCTGAAGGTCGTAAGAGAGCCCGACTCCTGTCGATAGATGAGACGGAGGGCTATATTACGGCTCATTTGCATGAGATCACGGAAGCCGATGAGCGTGCGGGAGTGACTACAGAGACCGAGATCGCAATGGTCAGGGAACTCGGAGACCTGTTTAAGGAGTATGTGCAGGTATTTCCGAAGGTTGGCAAGAGCCTGGAAGGTCATATAAACGAAGCTGTCAATCTGGGTAAGCTCATTGACCAGATAGCCATTAATCTGCCCCTGCAGTATACCGCCAAGCAGTCGATCCTGAGTGCCGTGGATCTCAAAGAGCGTTATACCGAAATATCACGACTGATGGAGAATGAGATCTCCGTAGCCAGAATCAGAGCCGATCTGGCACGTGATGTAAAGGAACGTGTTGACAAGAACCAGCAGGAGTACATACTGCGAGAGCAGATGCGTACCATCGAGGAAAAACTGGGCGTAGGCGATGAAAAAGCCGAGATAGATCAGATGCAGGAGGCCTGTGATGCACTTGAGGCCTCTGATGAGATAAAGGAACGTATAACCAAAGAGATCAACAGACTGCGCAAGATGAGCGGATATAATTCCGAGGTGGCTGTCGAGAGAGGTTATGTCGAGACACTTCTCGAGATGCCGTGGGATAAGGTTTCCCATGACAGAGCCGATATCCATCTGGCAGAGAAGATCCTGAACAGGGATCATTACGGTCTGGAGAAGGTAAAGGAGCGCATACTGGAGTTCCTGGCGGTCAAGGTCCTGAACGACCACGGACAGAGCCCGATCATATGTCTGGTGGGACCTCCCGGAACCGGCAAGACATCCATAGCGAAGAGTGTAGCCGAAGCCCTGGATAAGAAATATATACGCATCAGTCTGGGCGGTGTACGCGATGAAGCCGAGATCAGAGGTCACAGACGTACCTATGTGGGCGCTCTTCCCGGACGTATAGCCACGGGCCTGAAAAACGCGGGTGTGAAGAACCCTCTGATGCTGCTCGACGAGATAGATAAGGTAAGTTCCGATTACAAGGGAGATACTTCCGCTGCACTGCTGGAGGTGCTCGACTCTGAGCAGAATTCACATTTCAACGATCATTATATAGAACTGCCGGTCGATCTGTCGGAGGTGATGTTCATATGTACGGCCAACAATGCCGCAGACATCCCCAGACCACTGCTGGACCGCATGGAGATCATAGAGGTCAACAGCTATACGGCTAATGAGAAATATCATATAGCGAAGGAACATCTGATACCGAAGAGCTATGAAAAGAACGGACTGACCAGAGAACAGCTCGTGATCACCGATGCCGCCCTTCGCAAGCTCATAGACGGATATACTCGCGAAGCCGGTGTCAGAGGGCTGGAACGCAGGATCGGTGAACTGTGCCGTAAAGCAGCCCGGGAGATCCTGGAGCGTCGTGAGGACGGTAAAGAGGATAAACTGATCAAGGTCACTGCATCCGGCCTGAAGGATTATCTCGGAAAAGTCAAATACACGCGTGATATGGCCGACAAGAAGGATCAGATCGGCATAGTCCGCGGTCTCGCATGGACCAGTGTGGGCGGTGATACTCTCGAGATAGAGGTGAATGTCATGCCGGGACGGGGAGAAGTGGTCCTGACCGGACAGATGGGCGATGTCATGAAGGAGTCCGCCCGCGCAGGCCTGGGATATGTCAGATCCATAGCCTCGGATTACGGTCTCGAGCCCAAGATTTTTGCCAAGAACGATATACATATACACATACCCGAAGGAGCTGTGCCGAAGGACGGTCCTTCTGCAGGTATAACCATGGCCACGGCGATGCTGTCGGCACTGGCACGCATTCCGGTTCACGGTGCGCTGGCCATGACCGGTGAAGTGACCTTGCGCGGCCGTGTGCTGCCTATAGGCGGCCTGAAGGAGAAGCTTCTCGCAGCCGGACAGGCGGGTATCACGCAGGTTCTGATCCCCGTGGAAAACGAAAAAGACCTCGAAGAGATAGACAAAGAGATCACTGAGGGACTTAAAATCAGAACAGTCTCGACCATGGACGAAGTCCTGAAATACGCTTTGGTGAAGAAATCATGATAATAAGATCAGTTAATCTGGAAACCGTATGCGGAGTCACCAGCAAGCTTCCGAAGAACACTAAACCGGAGGTTGCTTTTGCGGGAAAGAGTAATGTGGGCAAGTCCTCGCTCATCAATGCGATCATGAACCGCAAGTCATATGCCCGTACTTCACAGTCTCCCGGAAAAACCCAGACTATCAATTACTATAATATCAACGACGAACTGTATCTTGTGGATCTGCCCGGCTACGGATATGCCAAAGCCGGCAAGGAACTCGTGGCAGGATGGGGCAAGCTTATCGAGGACTATCTGTATCAGTCCAAGGTACTTAAGAGTGTTTTTTTGCTCATAGACATCAGACATGAACCGTCGGAAAACGATAAGCTCATGTATGATTGGGTACGATCCAGAGGATATGAGCCCGTGATCATAGCCACGAAGGCCGATAAGATCAAAAGAAGCCAGTTGACCAAACAAGTCAAAATGATCAGAGATTCTCTTAAAATGCCGGAAGAATCGCTGGTTTTCCCCTTTTCCGCCATATCAAAACAAGGCCGTGACGAGATCACGGATTATATCGAAAACATCACACGGAAGGAGTCATAATGCCTCTGACACTTAATGCACTGACGTCATATGATGATATCATCATCCAGTGCCATGATAATCCCGACGCGGATGCACTCGCGAGCGGCATGGCATTGCACCGATATCTGACCGCACGCGGCAAGCATCCCAGATTCATTTACGGCGGACGTAATGAGGTCAGCAAGAGCAATCTGCTGCTCATGATAGAACATCTGCAGATCCCCGTGACGCATGTTTCACGTCTGGCACCGGGCTATAAGCCGGAACTGCTCGTTACGGTCGACTGCCAGTACGGAGAAAGCAATGTGACACGTTTTGCGGCCGAAACCGTAGCCGTGATCGATCATCACCAGGTATCCGGTGATCTGCCGGAGCTGAGCGAGGTCAGAAGCAACTACGGTTCATGTGCGACAGTCATGTATGAGCTTCTGTCCAAGGAGAATATCGATATCAATGAGGATGAGGATCTCGCCACAGCCCTTTACTATGGCCTGATGACGGACACCGGTTTGTTCACCGAGATATCGCATCCCGCCGATAAGGACCTCCGTGATTTCGCAAAGTACAGACCCAGCGACATCATTCTTTTCAGAAATTCCAATATATCCAAAGAAGAACTGAAGATAGCAGGAGACGCATTGAAGCATGCCCGTTTTCATGACGAGCAGTCTTATGCTGTAGTCGAGGCTAAACCGTGCGATCCCAATATCCTGGGCCTGATCAGTGACATGCTGCTCGAAGTTGATTCGGTAAACACCTGTCTGGTGTACAGCATGCTTTCTTTCGGTGTGAAAATATCCGTCAGAAGCTGTATCAAGGAAACAAAAGCCAGCGAGCTCGCTGCGTATCTGACTGCGGGACTCGGCGGTGGAGGCGGGCATCTCGTCAAGGCCGGAGGAATGCTCAAAAAGGACCTGCTGGTCCGGGCGGGAGTTGGATATAACCAGCGCGAGATCGCGGATTTCCTGGACGGACGCATGAGAGCATACTATGAGGAATCGGAGATCATCTATGCGGGGCAGCATCACGAGGATGTATCGAAACTGTCGCGTTATATCAAGAAGGAACTGAACATCGGATACGTGGAAGCCGCGGATCTGGCCGCTCCGGGTACCATGATCACTATCAGAACCCTGGAGGGGGATGTGGATGTATCGATCACACCGGATCTGGTGATCATGCTCGGTATAGACGGCGAGATATATCCCACCAACAGGACCAAGTTCGAAGCGGGTAATGTCACGGCAGATGAAGATTATGTTTTTCCGGGTGAGTATCCCCCGGCTGTTGTGAATCTCAGGACGGGTGACAGGATAGAGCTGCTCCCCCATGCCCGCAGCTGCAAAGCACTGGGCGGAGCCGGGATCTATGCGAGACAGCTGGATCACAGGGTGAAGGTATTTACCGCCTGGGATACGGAGAAGTATTACCTCGGAACACCGGGCGACTTCCTCGTGGTCAGAGCGGATGATACATCGGACATATATGTAGTAGAGAAATCAGTGTTTGAGAGGTCCTATGAGCTTGCAATATGACGCTTTTATAAGCTACAGACATGCGCCGCTCGATATGGAGATGGCGAAAAAGGTTCATACCGCGCTGGAGACATATCATATCCCGCATTCTGTACAGGTCAAAACCGGCAAAAAGAAAATGGGGCGTGTGTTCCGCGATCAGGAGGAACTCCCCATCGGAAGCGATCTGGACAACAATATATCGACCGCACTGGCTTCATCCGACTATCTGCTGGTCATATGCTCCCCCAGAACTCCCGATTCGTATTGGGTATGCAAAGAGATCGAGACGTTCATCGAGATGCATGGGCGCGATCATATTCTGGCTGTACTCATAGAGGGTGAGCCGGATGAAAGCTTCCCCAAGCTGCTGCTGACCGATGATGAAGGTAATCCGGTCGAGCCTCTTGCCGCCGATATCCGCGGAGAGACCGCCAAAGAGAGAAATACCAAATTCAAGACCGAGAAGCTGCGTCTGGCAGCTCCGATAATCGGCTGTACATATGACGACTTAAAACAGCGCCACAGAGAGCGCATGATCAGACGTGCCGTGACGATAGTGTCGGCCGCCGCCGCAATAATAGCGGCAGCAGGCACCGCTTTCGGTATCTACAACTCCAACATAGCAACTCAGATGAAGCAGCTGGCAGATGAGAAATCCGAGCTGGCAGACGAGAAGACCAGACTTGCAGACGAGATACTCGCCGAGTATAAGCAGAAGCAGGAGAACCAGTCCCGTTTCTATGCCGAAGAGGCGTTGTCATTGCTTAAAGCCGGTAACAGAGAGGACGCTGTGCTTGTTGCCCGTGCCGGCCTGCCCTCCCCGGAAAATGACAGACCCTATGTGGCAGAGTGCGAGAATTCACTCGGTAAGGCACTCTATGCTTATGATTCCGGTAACAGGCTCAGGTGCGATCGGATCATTCCGCACTCACTGACCGTGAGAGATATAATCAGGAGTTCGGACAGGGACAAACTGGTCGTGATCGATAGCGGCAATAAAGTGTATGTCTATAATACCGAGGACTGGACACGGATACTTGAGATCGATCCTGCATTGAAAGAGCTGAACTTTACTACCAAGACCGTGTCAGCCGATGCCGATGAAACCGGAATCTACGTGATCACCGAAAAAGGTATCAGCAAATATGATACAAACGGGGATATCATATTCAGCAACAATGATATGGATTACATCAACGGAGCCGTGCTCGATGCGGACGGCCGTGTGCTGACGGTAGCTTCGACGGATAAGGTCGCAATGATAGATGCTGATACAGGCAAGCTGCTGAACATGTATCAGAATGAAGAAGAGTACAGCTTCATGGGGACTAAACTCTGCGTGGAACCCGGGAGCGGAGTGTGGGTGATCCCGCATTATGAACACGAAGCGGAGCATACATACGTATCCCTTTATGATCCGGAAGACGGGCGCATCGCAAAGGTGGATGTGGCCGAAGGTTATATAGCCGAGACATATGCTACTCCCGGCGGGAATTTCGCCGTTCTTTCGATGAACAGTGATTATATATCCGGAGTGGGAGTGACGGATGTGTATCTGGATCTGATAACGGCTGACGGCCGGAAACTGTGGAGCAGTCCGGTGGATGCACATGTCCGTAACTGGTCTACTTTTAATTCGGTTATGAAAGCTCATTCCTATCCGAGTGACGGTGGTAAAGCGAGCGAGATCATCGTGACCATAGAGTCTGAGATTTTTGCATATGATGAGAATTCAGGACAGATGACGACGAGAGTTTCTGCGAGAGGCAGTATAATGGACCTGACCGTCGGTCTTGATTCTCAGTTTGCCTATGTATCCTATATGGAGGGAGCGGTAGATGCCATAGATATGGCAAATGGTGAACTTTACACCAATCCTTTGATAGACAGTGATCTGGCGATAGTTCATACCGTATTCGTGAACGGACAGGTGGTGATAAGCCCGTATCTGTCGTCGGATCTGTATCTGTATTCATATCATGAAGCGCCCGATCTGGTGGAGCTTGATACTTTCGACAATAGTATGGTCCTGGAAGGAACCGCTCCTGATTCTTCATATTTTGTCCTCACACCGTTAGGTGACTTTTCAACGTATTATTTCTATGATGATACAGGCAGGCAGATCTATAAATACACGGGTGATATGAGCTTTACGAGCTTCACCGGTTTTGTCGGTAATTATTTCCTGATCGCGGGAGGAGATGAGATCGTACGTGTGGATCCTTTCTCGGGAGAGGAGCTTGTGACCTTAAGATCCGAGCTGACCGGTGATGAGTACGGAACGTACGGATGTATCAGCAGAAACGGAAAGTATGTCGTACTGTGGGGAACCCGCAAGCTGCATCTGATCGATACGGAAGAAATGACGGAAATCGGGTCCTATGAAACTGACCAGACGGTAAACAGTGTGCTGGTTTCCGAGGATGGGAAGTGGATATATGTATTCACGGGCACCGATCCGATATATCGTGTCGATACGGAAAAATGGGAGAAACAGGAGCTGGGTTCGGACAAACTGTATGCACAGGCAGAGAGTTCGTTGCATGATTTCATGTGTCTGAGTGTGGATGGAACAAAGTTTGCCATGTTCTGTATGGAAGGATATGTAAGGATAGTTGATACTCAGACCCTGTCCGTGATAGGAGAGATTCCTCTGTCGGCGAGACTCAAGATGTTCATAGGATTTACGGATGACGGCAACTATCTCGTGTTACAGGGAGATGACGGCAAGCTACGCATATGGGACATAGCAGAAGGAAAAACCAAAAGCCTGACCGATACGGATACCACGATAAACCGGATCATATGTGATGAAGAAGACGGCCTGATGGCAGTTAAAGGTGGCAGTGATATGTATCTGCTTGAGACTGACGGGTATGGTTGCAAAGCGTATATCCCCGACGGAATGACAATTTTGAGCAAGGATAATACATTCGTTCTGTGCCCTGATAACAGAAAAATGTATATGACAAAATATAAGGATTATAAGGAACTTCTCAAAGAGGCCGACAGACAGTTTCCCGGTTCCGCGCTGGATGATGACCGTCGAGTTAAATACAATGTGGAATGATGATGGAAAATAGGGTTCCGGACTATTTACTATTTTTTCAAAATGTGATAAGTATTAAGTAAATGTATGGTTTGACCGATACATATTATGGATAGTATCTATGCTATCCGGTTATGCGGCAGGGACGCCGCTTTTCGTACCTGTACATGGATGTGAAGGAGGTCGATATGAGTATTTCGCTTAAGAATGATTATTCATTTTTGTTTTCGGGAATGAACAAATCCGTAGCGGGTACTGCATCTGACATGAGCTGGCTATCCGATTACGCTTCCATCAAGAGCGGAAGCTATGGCAAGCTTATGAAGTCATATTACTCATCGGTTGCGGGGGATAAGAAGAACACGGCAGAAGCCGGATCCAAGGATTCACGCAGCTCGGTTCTGGAGAGTCTGACTTCCGTTAAGACGCAGTCGCCTACGGCTTCAAAAGAAACGAAAGCATACAACAAAGCCGCTACTGCAGCAGATGCTTTGCAGAGTTCTATAAAAAATCTTGGCTCACTCAAGGAAGACGCAGAAGACGACAAAGTATTCGAAGCACTGAGCGGATATGTAAAGAACTATAATTCAGTAGTGGACACGGCATCCGCTACGGCCGACAAGTCCATCGGCAACAGACTGGACTCGATCAAGAGCACGACGAGTGCCAATGAGAAAGATCTCGCTTCTCTGGGTATAAGCGTCGGCAAGGACGGTAAACTGAGCATAGACAAGGATCAGTTCGCTGCAGGTGATAAGAGCAAGGTTCAGACACTTTTTGCGGATAGGAGATCCTATGCATCCAATGTGAATGTATCCGCCGCAATGATACAGTCAACAGCAGGATATGACGCTGCCAGAGCCAATACATATACGGCAGCAGGCGCATATTCCGCAGTGACCGGATCTCTGTGGGACTCCACAACATGATCCGCACTTAAACATCCATATACAGGGCTTGAGTGCCCGGGGTGATCCCCGGGCACATAAAAGAAAGAATCTTCGCACAGAGCATTACAGTACATTATCAAATCTCAGGGCGTGGCAGATCTGCCGAATATCCCAGATTAATAAACTTAAGAAACAACGAACCTTAACATTTTTTATATACAGGGAGGATTATTAATGACCAGAGAACAATATGAGTCGCTGAAGCTGGCGGACTTGAGAGCGCTGGCTAAGACCAGGGATATCAAGATCCCCTCGTCAGCGAAAAAGGAAGACATCATTGAACTGATGCTTGAAAAAGACCATCAGGAAGCTGACGTGTCCGAAGATACACGTCCCGATGCGGTAGGACGCAAGCCCGTGCCGGTATCGGTAACGGCTCCTGAAGCAAAGTCATCCGCTGCCGCAACGGCTACCAAAGCTTCGGTTGAAAAGAAGGGCGAGGAAGCTTCCGAGTCCGCACCGGACGAGTTCGATCCCAACAGTCCCGAAGCTCAGGGCGGATCGAAAGCACACGGGATCCTGGAAGTAATGCCGGACGGATTCGGATTCATCAGGTGTGAGAATTACCTGCCGGGTGAAAACGATGTATACGTAGCACCCGCACAGATCAGACGGTTCGGATTAAAGACCGGAGATATCCTGGAGGGACATACCAAGGCGAAGACCGGTAATGAGAAATTCTCGGCACTGCTGTACTTAAAGAGCATAAACGGATACGCTCCCGAAGTAGCCGCAAAGCGTCCGAACTTCGAGGATCTGACACCTATATTCCCCAACGAGCGCATACAGCTCGAATATCCCGGAGTAGCTTCATCCATGAGGATCATGGATCTGATATGTCCGGTAGGCAAGGGACAGCGTGGTATGATTGTGTCACCTCCCAAGGCCGGTAAGACCACATTGCTCAAAGAGGTGGCCAGATCGGTCAAGCACAATAATCCGGATATACATCTGATCATCCTGCTCATCGATGAGCGTCCCGAGGAAGTAACCGATATCAAGGAAGCTATAGCAGGCAGAAACGTTGAGGTCATCTACTCAACATTTGATGAGCTTCCCGAACACCATAAGAGAGTGTCGGAGATGGTCATTGAGCGAGCACGCAGGCTCGTAGAGCACGGAAAAGACGTTATGATCCTGCTCGACTCCATCACGAGACTGGCCAGAGCTTATAACCTGACAGTATCGCCTTCCGGCCGTACGCTGTCCGGTGGTCTCGATCCCGCGGCTCTGCATATGCCCAAGAGATTCTTCGGTGCGGCACGTAACATGCGTGAAGGAGGCAGCCTGACTATCCTGGCTACCGCACTCGTGGAGACCGGTTCCAAGATGGATGATGTGGTATATGAGGAATTCAAGGGAACAGGTAACATGGAAATGGTACTCGACCGCAAACTCTCCGAGAGAAGAGTATTCCCTGCGATCGATCTGCCCAAGTCCAGTACCAGAAGAGAAGATCTGCTGCTCTCATCCGAGGAGCTTGAAGCCATCAATATCATTCGTAAGGCTTTCAATGCGTTGAAGCCCGAAGAGGCGGCCGATCAGATACTGGATCTGTTCTCCAAGACCAGAACGAACTCGGAGTTCGTACAGATGGTCAAGAAGAGAAGGATATTCTGAAAAAACTGCTGAATCGACAGGTTCAGTGCAATTCTTCGATATGTTCCATGCCCATGGCGATGATCGTTCTTACGTGGTCATCGTCAAGGGCATACATGATCTGCTTGCCCTCGCGTCTGCTTTTGACCAGATGCGAGTTTTTTAATACTTTGAGCTGGTGGGATATGGCTGACTGAGTCATATCGAGCTTCTCCGCGATATCCTGAACGCACAGTTCGGAATCGAAGAGTGTATGCATGATACGCAGTCTGGTGCTGTCTCCGAATACCTTGAAAAGCTCAGCCACTTCCTCTGTATGTGTATTTTCTGTATGCATATTTCTCATATCTTCTCCGTTTCAGTTTATTCGGGATCGAGGTAAAATACTCAGTTCCTGATCCGCAGAGCTCTGATCGCGTTCAATATGGCTATGACCATAACTCCGACATCCGCGAAAATGGCAAGCCACATATTCGCGATACCGACTGCTCCGAGTATCAGACACAGGATCTTCACACCGAGAGCAAACCAGATGTTCTCATATACGATACGCATGCATTTGCGCGATATGGCGATGGCACGGCTGATCTTCAGCGGATCGTCATTCATCAGTACGACATCTGCGGCTTCTATCGCGGCATCAGAGCCGAGTGCGCCCATTGCGATGCCGATGTCTGCTCTGGAAAGAACGGGTGCATCGTTGATACCGTCACCGACGAATGCGAGTACCTCGGAGTCGGACTTGCAGGACAGAAGTTCCTCAACCTTGCTCACTTTATCTTCGGGCAGAAGCTCGGAATAAACTTCGGTAATACCCAGCTCGCCTGCGATCCGCTGAGCGGGAGCATCAGCGTCGCCTGTAAGCATTACTATACGCTTTACATTCTGCTTGCGCAACTGAGCTATGGCAGCCGATGAAGTGGGCTTGATCACGTCATCTATCACCGCATATCCGACATATACGCCATCCAGTGCCATATGTATCTGCGTACCGCCCTGTGCAGCTCCGGCGGGGATCGTGATATTGTGTGAGGACATCAATTTGGAGTTTCCGATCAGGCATTCGTGTCCTTCGATACGTGCGACTACTCCGTGTCCGCTGATCTCCGACAGCTCATCTGCTTCCGGCAGTGCAGTACCGTGATGCTTTTCTTCGTATGCCCTGCATAGACACTGTGCGATGGGGTGCGTAGAAGTATGCTCACATACAGCCGCATACCGCAGGAAGTCCTCACGGCTGATGCCGTCGGTATGTATATCAGTTACCGCAAACATTCCCTGTGTCAGAGTACCGGTCTTATCCATGACCACATAGGACGTTTTGGATAAGGCTTCCAGATAGTTGGAGCCTTTCACCAGTACACCGGCATGAGAGGCTCCGCCTATACCGGCGAAAAATGTCAGCGGAATGCTGATCACGAGAGCACATGGACAACTGATGACCAGGAAAGTCAATGCTCTGTATATCCATGTACTGAAATTCCACCCGTTATGTAACACGAGTCCGTTTACAAGCGGAGGGAGTATGGCTAAAGCAAGTGCCAGATAACATACCAGAGGGGTATAAACACGTGCAAACCTGCTGATGAAGTTCTCGGATCTGGACTTATTGGAGCCGGAATTCTCTACCAGCTCAAGTATCTTGGATACAGTCGACTCACCGAATTCTCTGGTGGTCTCTATACGGATAGGAGATGTCAGGTTGATGCAGCCGCTGATGACGTCGTCGCCGGGACCTGCGTCACGAGGCATGCTTTCGCCGGTGAGAGCGGCTGTGTTCAGGCTCGTGTTTCCCGAGATCACACGGCCGTCGATCGGGATCTTGTCACCGACTCTGACGGTGATGATGCTTCCCACAGGCACTTCATCGGGATCCACGCTTACCAGTTCACCATCCTGCTCGATCATCGCATAGTCAGGTCTGATATCCATCAGATCGGATATGTTGCGTCTGCTCTTACCTACGGCATAGCTCTGGAAAAGCTCACCGATCTGATAGAAGAGCATAACGGCTATCGCTTCATTGTAGTCACCGCTGCGGGAATATATAGCCAGGGCAAAAGCTCCGACAGTCGCTGTCGCCATCAGGAAATTCTCGTCGAATACCTGCCTGTTCAGTATCCCTTTGAAAGCTTTGCGCAGGATATCGTATCCTATGACCAGATATACGGCCAGATACAGGAGGAATCTGATCACGGCGGGGATAAG
>CAMONC010000064.1 GCA_946620235.1 uncultured Lachnospiraceae bacterium
ATGTATATTCCACTATATCGACTTCCCGGATGCACCTCTGATGGAGGAGATAGTCAGGACGCATTTCCCTGATGTAGAGGCTAATCTGCTTAAAAATGCCATGGATGTGTTCTACTGGATTAGAGGTCTTAAGGACGTTCGCAAGAAACCCTCCACTTCAGAGCTTATTGACTGGATCAACGCTCTTCAGATAGGTGGCATGGATCCTGCTCTGATCAAAAAGAATCTGCCAAACCTCGGCGTAGTCATAAAAAAGGATGAGGATATGGCAGTGGTTAAGAGCAGAACCAACGAGCTAAACTGATACCGGCACCGGGAGTTGAAATGTTCACAAACTTCTACAACAATCTCAGAGAATTCGGTCTGGATGTGACACTCAAGGAGTGGCTCACATTGCAGGATGCACTTGATAAGGATCTCGCAGGCTCTTCGCTTACGAGATTCTATTATCTGTCGCGCATGATCCTCGTTAAGTCCGAGACCGAATACGACAAGTTCGATATGGCTTTTGAGAATACCTTCAAGTCAGCGAAGTATGAGCCCGATATAACCAAGACTATGCTGGAATGGCTGGATAAACCCGAGGCATATGAGCAGTGGCTTGAAGAAAAGAAGTTTGAGATGAATCAGGATCCCGGCGATAATGCTCAGATCGACCGTGATGATGTGGAGAAAAAGTTCAGAGACAGGCTCAAAGAACAGGATTCGGAGCATAACGGCGGATCATACTGGATAGGTACACAAGGCAAGACTTCATTCGGTAATATGGGCGGACATATGGGCGGTATCAGAGTCGGCGGATCTACAGGATACCAGTCGGCATTTGAGGTTATAGGTGCCCATAAGTTCCAGGATTTCAGGGATGATAAAGTGTTGACATCCAGACAGTTCATGGCTGCACTAAAGAGCCTCAGACAGTTTTCTACCAAGCTGGATGTTCCGAAGACCGAGCTGGATATAGACGGTACGGTACACAAGACATGTAACAACGGCGGATATCTGCAGATCGTGATGGAGAAGCCCCGTAAGAATTCGGTCAAGCTGCTTCTGCTCATGGACTCGGGCGGAACAATGATCCCCTACAGTACACTCTTGAACGAGCTGTTTCAGGCTGTAGACAAGATGGATCATTTCAAGGATGTTAAGACCTATTATTTCCATAACTGTATCTATGCGAAGGTCTATAACACACCCGAATGTGAAAACGGTGACTGGGTAGATACCGACTGGCTTTTCAAAAATCTGGATTCCGATTATAAGGTGATGATCGTCGGAGATGCCGCCATGGCACCTGAAGAATTGTATTCTACAACAGGAAATTATCGTGGCCCCAACAATGGTCTGTCCGGCTGGGACTGGCTGCACCTGATGAAAAGCCACTATAAACATATCGTATGGCTTAACCCCAAGATGGCTCCCGGAGATGCTCCGTGGAGAGAGGCGGAGACCGCCATCAAGACTATGTTTCCCATGTATAAACTGACGGTGGCTGGCCTTAAATCCGCAGTTGCTAAACTTATGGTCAACAGGTAAACCTCATGAGCATACTTCTATTTCTCATCGTCATACTGGCATTCATTGTTTTCATTGGGGTCATCAATGAGAAAGTCTTTCTTATACAGAGTGATATAGCTCTGATCCTGTTTTCACTGATAATCGCGTTGATTCTGGTTGTTATCAGCAGATTGACATCCATTACCTGGCTGGACGTGTTTGTGAACAGGATAGGAGATTTCGGATTCGAGGAATATCTGCTTGACGGTGTGCTGTGCTTCATGCTTTTCGCCGGTGCGAGCAAGGTCAATATGGGGAAATTCCGACAGAATATCCGCCCTATACTGCTCCTTGCATTGCTTACGACGGTCGCATCGTCTTTTCTCTATGGAATGCTGTTTTATATTATAGTGAGGATCTTCGGCATTCCCATGGATATATGGATGTGCATTTTGCTCGGGTGTGTGGTATCGCCTACCGATCCCATAGCGGCTACGGGCATACTTAATAAGATCGGCTTATCCAAAAATGTCTGTTCCGTGATCGAGAATGAATCACTTTTCAATGACGGAACCGGTGTGGCTCTTTTTGTTTTCATTCGCTCGATAATCATTCAAAGCGGAAACAGCCATTTTGTAATACTTATGTGCAAGGAAATATTCGGTGCCACTGCTGTAGCACTGGGTGTTTCGTTTTTGCTGTTCAAGTTGATGGAGATCACCAAGGATCCTGTCAGGTATATCCTGATATCACTTCTTGATGTATCGCTTGTATATGTTATATGCGAGCATATGGGATTCTCGGGTGTCATTGCATCGGTCGTATGCGGGATGTATTTCTCATACGCAATGAACAGGATGGAAAGAAGAGTAAAGGTAATAGATCCGTCCGAGTATTATAAGGATTTCTGGGAAATACTTGAGAGCATCCTGAACGCTGTTCTATTCGTTATGATAGGACTTATGCTCCTGGATGTGGAGATAAGCAGATACGCTCCCGTAGTCATACCGGCAGGCATAGTGATCCTGCTTGTTTCCAGAGCAGGGGGAGTGACTCTGAGCTCGTTGCTTACCGGAAGAAGCATACCCGGCAATTATGACCTGAAGGAGTTCGTGATACTGATGACATGGTCAGCATTGAAGGGCGGACTGTCGCTGGCACTTGCAATGGGAACAGCAGAATACCTGGATCCGGCTATCTATAAGCTGTTCATAAATGTGACTTATGTGACGATATTTTTCACTGTCCTGGTTCAGGGACTTACTATCAAAAAAGTATATTTCAGACTGGAAGACCATAAATCAAAGCGGATAAGACCCGGGGGTAATGTATGAAGATAATAGTAGTTGGACTCGGAGAAACAGGCAGATCGCTGATCAAACTTCTGGATGGATCAGATCACGACATAACCGTTATAGATAAGGACCGTGCCTGTGTTGACATGATCACCGATAAATACACGGTTAACGGAGTATGCGGGAGCGGTGCGTCAATCGAGACGTTAAAGAAAGCCGGAGCTGATACGGCGGATGTGCTGGTTGCCCTGACACATACCGATGAGATCAATCTGCTCGCATGTATGCAGGCAAAGGTTGTCGGTACGCGGCTGACCTGTGCACGTGTGCTTATGCCCGATCTGGCGGATGAGAAGGATAAACTGAAAGAAGAGTACAACATTGATTATCTTATCAGCCCCAAAGAGGATCTGGCAAAAGAGGTATACAGAAATATAGGATTGCCCGGATATGTAAAGATCGAGAGCTGCCTGAATGACGAGGTTTATGTGCTTGATCTTAATGCGGTCGGTAATTCTCCGCTGATAGGCAAAAGTATAGCCGAAATAAGGGCCGGTATCTGCGAGGATATGTTTATAGGTGTGATCGTCAGAGGTAAAAAGACGATAGTTCCCAAAGACACCGAAGTGATCGCCGAGAACGACAGCCTGTATATAGTGGTTTATAAAGAGCATCTTGGAGAGGTCTTTACAGCTCTTGGGATAAAGAGATGTAAAACCGGAAATATCACTATTGTGGGCGGCGGTATTACCGGTGCATGTCTGGCGGACATGCTGACCGAAGAAAAAAAGAAGCTCACCATTCTGGATGATAATCTGAGCAGATGCAGGGAATTGATGGAGAAATACCCGAATGCACGGATCGCATATGCCGAGGGCGATATAACGGAAGTTCTCGATGAGGAACATCTGGACAGATCAGATGCCATCATATCTCTGACGGATAATGATGAGACCAATCTGGTTATCAGCATGTATGCATGGTCAAAGGGGGTTAAGTCCGTTATAACCCGCGTGGACCGACAGGTACATGTCAAACTTTTGCATAGAGTTAATATCGATATTACGGTATCTCCCACGGAGCTTTGTGTATTCTCTATCATGAGATTCATCAATACTGCCGGTGGCAGAAGCTCGAATGAAAACGCGGATATTCTGGAGTTTATAGGCGACCTCAGAAGGTTTTAAGGCATAGAAATGCATTTACGAGGCTTGCGGAGGCATTTTTTGCATGATCGATAAGATCGGGTCGGATAAAACTAATAGAGTTATCGGTATTATCATGGCTGTATTTGCGGTGAGCATTATTGCCCTTTACCTGTATGGGCAGGGTTTTGTTCTTCATGACGGGCTGTTTGATGATCATTGTGAAGAGTACACCAATGCCTGGTATTACACCGATACGAATGGAGAAACGCATGAATATCATGCTCCGGATTCCTTTGATATTGTCAATACCGGTACTCTGACCGTCGAAACACGCCTTCCGGATGATCTCGGGGTCGGGAGCTGTTTTTTCTACAGAACAGGCAAATCCTTCAAAGCATATATCGATGGTGATCTGCGCGAACAGTACGATATTTCGGTTTCCGAATTCGGCAGAAATGTTAAAGCACTCTGGACCAAGATAGACCTGAATCCGTCGGATTCCGGCAAAGTTCTGACTATAGTGAAGGAAGAATATCCACTGGATTATGGTATTATTCCGGTTTCTTATATCGGCGACCGCCTGGGATTCTTCCGTGCGATCTTTAATTATAACAAAGTCATACTTTCCGTTGCTTTCTCACTGGTGATCCTGGGTACTGTGGTCTTTGTATTATGCCTGATACAGCGTATCCAGACGCATAAGGAGTTTCCGCTCTGGTACATGAGCATAGGTGTACTCACCGGTGCGATATGGATCATATTGGATAATTTCATGTATCCGTTCATATTCGGTAACTACTATATAGACGGGATATGTGAATATCTGGTTGTTTTTTTGCTGCCGTTTCCTTTTCTGGCATATCTGAACCTGCTTCAGGAACGCAGATACCAGTTCCTTTATAATATCGCGGACATTATTCTGATCATTAACTTTGCTGTTTTCACGTTTCTGCATTTTACCGGCATATTGGACTTTGACCTTAGCATGGACTACAGCGTAGTTGCGATCGCTTTTGCCAGTCTGTTATGTATCTTCACCATGATCATGGATCTGGTGAAACGCCATAAGCTGATCCATTCCGTGATCATGCCCGGTTTCGGAGTGCTGGTGTTAATGGGACTTGTGGAGATCATCCACATTAATCTGCCCACCCATAGCAATGATGGTGTATTCGTGGCTTTGGGGATGATCTTTTTGCTCGGCTGTGCGATCATACACGAGATACTGATGTTCAATGCGATGAATGTGCGTACAGCCAAGGCGCAGGAAGCCAATCTTGCCAAAACGACTTTCCTTGCCAATATGTCTCATGAAATACGTACTCCCATCAATGCCATCATGGGTATGGATGAACTGATACTCAGAGAGGACATAAACGAGGAAACCCGCGGGTATGCCGTGAATATCAAGGAAGCCAGCTTGACACTCCTTGACCTTATCAATGATATACTGGATTTCTCCAAGATAGAGCAGGGCAGGATGGAAGTGACCGCGGAGGATTATGATATCCGTCAACTCATCAATTCCGTTCTGATCATGATAAGCGTAAAAGCAGAAGAGAAAAAGCTGAAGCTGGTCCCGCATATCTCTTCAGATCTGCCTAGGGGACTTAAGGGTGACGAAAAACGCATACGTGAGATCATGATAAATCTGCTGAATAATGCCGTTAAGTATACGCATGAAGGCAGTATCACTTTCTCTGTTACTCATGAAAAAGGGGATGAAGGAAATATTGTTCTGATCATAAAAGTCTCCGATACCGGTATCGGCATCAAAGAATCGGATATGGACAGGCTTTTCAATCAATTTGAAAGGCTGGATCACAAACACAACAGAAATATAGAGGGTACCGGACTAGGTCTGGCCATCACGGCCAATCTTATACGGATCATGGGCGGAACCATAGATTGTGACAGTACTTACGGTGTGGGAACAACCTTTACGGCCCGCATCCCGCAGATCGTGACGGACTCTTCGGCTATAGGCGATATAAACGTGTATATGAACGGGGCTGCGGCGGACAAGGAGAAAGACGATCCTTCCGCTGATGATAAATATTCCTGCCATGGAGCCCGTATTCTCGTGGTCGATGATAATGCACTCAATCTGAAGGTCGCGGTCAGATATCTGGATGCTCTTGAAGCTGTCCCGGTATCATGTACGGACGGATATTCAATGCTCGATATCATCACCAGAGAGAAATTCGATCTGATACTGCTGGATCATATGATGCCCGAGATGGACGGAATAGAGACATTGCAGAAAGCCGTGGAAATGCCGGATAACCTGAATAAGGGTGTTCCGGTGATCGCTCTGACGGCAAATGCCATAAGCGGTGCACGGGAATTGTATCTGGAGAACGGTTTTACCGATTATCTGAGCAAACCCATGACCATCAAAGATCTGACTGATATACTTAAAAAGCATCTGTCGGGAAAGACAGGTTAGGATATGAGCACACGTAAAACAAGAGGCCTCCGGGGTTCCATTCTGGAGGATATGATCAATCAGACCAACGAAATATATCTTGAAAAGGGGCTTGCATGTGTTCAGAAGATCCCTACCCCCATCACCCCTATAGAAATGGATAAAAAGACCAAGCATATCACGCTTGCCTATTTTGATCAGAAATCCACGGTCGATTATATAGGCGCGGTTCAGGGAATACCGGTATGCTTTGATGCCAAGGAATGTGCTCAGGATACATTCAGTCTGCAGAACATACACGAGCATCAGGTTAACTTCATGGTCAATTTTGAAAAACAGGACGGGATCGCTTTTTTTCTGATATACTATACACATCGCGATGAATTCTACTATCTGCCACTTGAGATGCTCTTGTTCTTCTGGAACAGAGCAAAAGAAGGCGGACGCAAGAGCTTCAGAAGGGAAGAACTGAATCCCGCGTACATACTGCCCGTGCATCCCGGAATACCGGTTCCGTATCTGGATATGATGCAGCAGGACCTTTATGACAGAGAGTAAGGAGATCATCGTTCGTGATCTGTAAGAGAGGAAAATATGAGTAAGAGATTGTTACATACTCCTGAGGGAGTAAGAGATATTTACGGTGATGAGTATAAGCGCAAGCTGAAGGTCGAGGCACTCATCCGTGAGAAGACAGGCGAGTTCGGATATGATGAGATAGAAACACCTACCTTTGAATTCTTTGATGTTTTTTCGAATGAGATAGGTACGACTCCCAGCCGGGAACTGTATAAGTTCTTTGACAAAGAGGGAGACACGCTGGTTCTCCGTCCTGATTTCACACCTTCCATAGCGAGATGTGCAGCCAAGTATTTTATGGAGTCTGATGAAGCCATCAGGTTATCCTATGCGGGTAATACTTTTACCAATAATTCCGTGCTGCAGGGCCGCCTGAAGGAGTCCATGCAGATGGGAGCGGAGCTTATAGGCGATGCCTCGGTACAGGCGGATGCCGAGATCATAGCACTGACATGTGAGTCATTGTTCCATGCCGGTCTGTCGGATTTCCAGATAAGCGTGGGTAATGTGGCATTCTTCAAGGGATTGTGTGCGGCCTGCGGTCTGGATGAAGAGACTGAGCTGGAACTTCGTGATTATATATCCGGCAAAAACTTCTTCGCGGCGCAGGATCTTCTGGAAGCCAAATCAATTGATTCTGATGCAGCATCCAGACTTCTGTCGGTTTCCGATCTGTTCGGTCAGGAGGATATACTGGATAAGGCCATGGAGATCGCCGATAATGCCCGGTCGCGTGAGGCAGTGGAACGCCTGCGTGCTCTTGTGGATGTATTGAAACTCTATGGAGTGGATAAATATATATCTTTCGATCTGGGCATGCTGTCCAAGTACAATTACTATACCGGTGTGATCTTCAAGGGATTCACATACGGTGTGGGTGATGCGATAGTAAAAGGCGGCCGCTATGACAGATTACTGGCTCAGTTTGGTAAGGATGCACCTGCGGTTGGTTTTGTTATATTGGTAGATGACCTGCTTAGTGCCATGCAGAGACAGGGCGTGCCGGTTACGATCAAAGATGATGTGGTTACCATGGAATACACCGATGATACTTACGAGAGTGTTCTTAAGGAAGCACTTAAGATGAGACATGTCGGCGGCACCCACGTGAAGCTCATCAGAAAATAGATCACAGATTCGTTTGGGATAAGACAATGGAAGACAGATATCTTACATTTGCCCTGGGGAAAGGGCGTTTGGCAAATAAAACTATGGAACTTCTCGAGGAGATAGGCATACATTGCGAGGAGATGAAGGATAAGGATACCCGCAAGCTGATCTTTGTAGATGAGAAGCATAAGATGCGATTCTTTCTAGCGAAGGGTCCGGATGTTCCCACATACGTCGAGTATGGTGCCGCCGATATCGGCGTGGTCGGTAAGGATACCATCATGGAGGAAAATCGCAGAGTATATGAAGTGTTGGATCTCGGATTCGGAAAGTGCAGGATGTGCGTATGCGGTCCCGAGACATCACGTGAGCTTCTCGAGCATCACGAGATGATCAGGGTTGCTACGAAATACCCTCATATAGCGAAAGATTATTTCTACAACCATAAGCATCAGACTGTCGACATCATCAAACTGAACGGCTCCGTGGAGCTGGGCCCCATAGTTGAGCTGTCGGATGTGATCGTGGATATAGTTGAGACCGGTGGTACACTCAAAGAGAACGGTCTGACGGTACTCGAAGAGATATGTCCCTTAAGTGCCCGGATGATTGTGAATCAGGTGTCCATGCAGATGCAGACTGATAGGATCAGGGAACTGATCGGTGCCATTAAAGAAAGATTGTAAGCCGCATGCGGCATAAACAGAGGTGTAATATGCGTATTATCAAGTTAAATGATGAATCCAGGGGAGAGCTGATAGAGAGTCTTCTCAAGAGGAGCCCGAATAATTACAGAGAATATGAAAATACCATTAACGAGATCATCGAAGATGTACGTGATCGCGGGGACCTCGCGGTTATAGAGCTTAATCGGAAATTTGATAAATGGGACTGTTCGGTAGATAAACTCCGCGTGACAGATGCGGAGATAGATGAGGCTTATAAGGCTGTGGACGAATCTTTCGTCAGGGTCATAAGGAAAGCCGCCGATAATATACGTGAATTCCATGAGAAACAGGTGCGAAATACCTGGATCGACATGAAGGATAACGGTACGATACTCGGACAGCGTATCATGCCCATCGCAGTATCTGGCGTATATGTGCCCGGCGGTAAGGCAGCTTATCCGAGTTCGGTTCTGATGAATATCCTTCCTGCCAAGGTTGCCGGTGTCGGACGCATCATAATGTGTACCCCCGCAGGTGCTGACGGCAAGGTGACACCGGGAACTCTGGTAGCTGCGGATATAGCCGGCGTGGATGAGATTTACAAGGTCGGCGGAGCACAGGCCATTGCAGCCATGGCTCACGGAACACAGACTATTCCGAAGGTGGATAAGATCACAGGCCCCGGTAACATTTTTGTGGCTCTGGCCAAAAAGGCATGCTTCGGATATGTATCGATCGATTCGATAGCGGGCCCCAGCGAGATACTGGTTTTGGCTGATGAAACGGCTAATCCCAGATTTGTAGCCGCAGATCTGCTCAGTCAGGCAGAGCATGATGAACTGGCCAGTGCGATATTGATAACTACATCGGAGACGCTTGCACATGAAGTCAACAAAGAGGTTGAAGGGTTCCTGGAGGTTCTGACACGTCGCGAGATCATTGAAAAGAGCCTTGAGAACTACGGATATATATTCGTGGCTGATGATATGCAGGATGCCTATGATGCCGTTAATGCAATAGCAAGCGAGCATCTGGAGATAATCACGGCTGATCCCTATGAGTCTATGACGCATATCAGAAACGCCGGTGCCATATTCCTCGGTCATTATTCGTCCGAGCCTCTGGGGGATTATTTCGCAGGCCCCAACCATATACTTCCGACGAATGGAACAGCTAGATTCTTTTCGCCACTGTCGGTTGATGACTTCATCAAGAAGACGAGTATCATATCATACTCGGAGGAAGCTCTCAGAGCCGTACACGAAGATATAGAGCTGTTTGCACGTAATGAAGGCCTTACGGCTCATGCCAATTCGATAGCTGTACGTTTTGAGGAGAAATGAGGTAAATAATGAGCAGAAAAGCTGAAATAACCAGAACGACCAAAGAGACAGATATAAGGGTCAGTCTGGACATAGACGGATCGGGCACGGGCGAGATCAGTACCGGAATCGGATTCTTTGATCACATGCTCGAAGGATTTGCAAAGCACGGTTTCTTCGACCTGACATGCAATGTAAAAGGCGATCTGAACGTGGACGGACATCATACTGTTGAGGATACCGGCATTGTGATCGGCTCAGCTATAAAGGATGCAATAGGAGATAAGGCGGGCATACGCAGATACGGTCACTTCACGCTGCCGATGGATGATGCACTCATAACCGTAGCCGTGGATCTGTGCGGCAGGCCGTATTTCAATTATGATCTGAAGTTTGATGTTGAAAAGATCGGCGATCTCGATACCGAGCTTATACGTGAATTCTTCTATGCGGTAAGCTACAGCGTCGGCATGAACCTGCATATCAAGATGCTTGACGGTATTAACGGACATCACATCGCAGAGGCTGCTTTCAAGGCTTTCGCCAAAGCCCTGGATATGGCCACTCAGACAGATCCCCGTGTTGAGGGCGTGCTCACTACCAAGGGGAGTCTGTGATATGGATTACGATAAGAGCAGAGTGACGATGTCAGGACATAAGCCTGCATTCGCTTTCTCTGAGGTGAAAACCGACGATAAAGGCCTGGTTCCCGTGATAGTTCAGGAAGACTCCACAGGTGAGATCCTGATGCTCGCCTATATGAACGAAGAGGCTTATAACCTTACGCTGGATCGTGGTGTGATGACGTACTGGAGCCGCTCCAGACAGGAACTGTGGCTCAAGGGCGATACGTCAGGACATTTCCAGTATGTGAGGAGTCTGTATCTTGACTGTGATAAGGACACGATACTGGCCAAGGTCGATCAGGAAGGTGCGGCCTGTCATACCGGATCGCATTCCTGCTTTTTCAACGAACTCTGATCAGGGGGCTTGCTGATGCAAGCCCTTAGCTGCTTTTTGACACTTGGAGATGAAGCGCAAACTTGCATTAAGTGACGACATATTGTTGAAGATCGATAAGCCCGCCAGGTATATAGGCGGCGAGATCAATTCCTGCATGAAGGATGCGGCTTCGGTCGACATCCGTTTCGCCATGTGCTTTCCCGATGTATACGACATAGGCATGTGCCATCTGGGCATCCAGATACTGTACGACATGTTCAACTCCTGGGATGATGTGTGGTGTGAGAGAGTATACTCCCCATGGCCTGATCTGGATGCGGTCATGAGACGTGATGGTATACCTCTTTTTGCATTGGAGAGTCAGGAACCGGTCAGACACTTCGACTTCCTCGGTATCACGCTCCAGTATGAGATGTGTTATACGAACATCCTGCAGATACTCGACCTCGCAGGCATACCTTTAATTGCCACAGAGCGAACCGATGATGACCCTATCATCATAGGTGGAGGTCCCTGTTCATATAATCCCGAACCCATAGCAGATTTCTTTGACATCTTCTATATCGGTGAGGGTGAGACCAGATACCGTGAACTGCTCGATACATATAAAGAATGCAAAGCGGGCGGGTATGGACGACTTGAGTTTCTAAGAAGAGCATGCCGTATCCCCGGTATGTATGTTCCTCAGTTCTATCAGGAGACGTATAATCCCGACGGCACCATACGTGAACGGATCAAACTCTATGACAAAGCGCCTGATACTATCCGCAAGGAAGTAGAGATGAACCTGTCGGATACATATTATCCGACGAAACCTCTGGTTCCTTTTATGCAGACTGCTCAGGACCGTGTGACTCTGGAGATACAGAGAGGCTGTATCAGAGGATGCAGATTCTGCCAGGCCGGTCAGTTATACAGACCTGTACGTGAGAGAAGCGTGGAATATCTTAAATCCATAGCACTTGAGATGCTTGATTCCACAGGCCTTGAGGAACTGACGTTAAGCTCTCTCAGTTCCAGTGATTACAGTGGTCTTGAAGAACTCCTGGAATTCCTGATCGATGAGTGCAATAAGAGACATGTGAACATATCGCTTCCGTCATTACGTATAGATGCTTTTTCTCTTGATGTGATGAGTAAGGTCCAGGATGTGCGTAAGTCATCCCTGACATTCGCACCCGAGGCCGGCACTCAGCGTATGCGCAATATAATCAATAAAGGCCTGACCGAAGAAGTGATCCTTAAGGGCGCTTCCGAAGCCTTCCATGGCGGATGGCGCAGGGTCAAGCTGTACTTCATGCTCGGACTTCCGTTTGAGACGGATGAGGACATCGAGGGCATTGGAGAACTCTGCAACAATGTTGCCATGACATTCTTCGATGAGATACCGAAGGAGGAACGTCGTGAGCCGGTTCAGATCGTAGCATCGACGTCTTTCTTTATCCCTAAGCCGTTTACCGCGCTGCAGTGGGCTCCGATGGGCACCCGCGAAGAATTCGTCCGCAAGGCGCATGTATGTCTTAACGGGATACATTCACAGCTTAACCAAAAGCGTATCAAATACAACTGGCACGATACCGATACCAGTGAACTCGAGGGTGTGCTCGCCAGAGGTGACAGACGTCTCGCTCCCTTGATCCTTGAAGTATATAAGCGCGGACAGATCTATGATGCCTGGACCGAGTACTTTAACTATCAGACCTGGCTGGACGTCATGGAGGAGATGGGCATCGACAAGGACTTCTACACTACCAGAGAACGCTCTGACGACGAGATATTCCCCTGGGACTTCCTCGATATCGGCGTGACCAAGCGATTCCTGCTCAATGAGTGGCATAACGCCCGGGCAGGCATCGTGACTCCCAACTGCCGCGACAAATGCTCCGGTTGCGGCGCCGCCGTATTTGGCGGAGGCATATGTTTTAGTGAGAGAAAATGAAACTACGAATCCAATTCACCAAACATGGTGCAATGAAGTTCATAGGTCATCTGGACACGATGCGTTACTTCCAGAAGGCGATACGCCGCTCCGGTATCGATATCACTTATACCGGTGGATATTCGCCTCATCAGGTCATGGCATTCGCTCATCCTCTCGGAGTAGGCGTGGAAAGCGATTCCGAGATCATGGATATAGAAGTTGGTTCGTTCGATCTGATCGGCGGTCCCGATGCAGGCAAAACCCCCGCCGGAAGTGAGAGGGAATGCCTTATAAAAGCTCTGAATGACCAGATGAGTGAAGGCTTTACTATCCGTGATATCCGTCTGCTTCCAGATGATGCCGGTAATGCCATG
>CAMONC010000065.1 GCA_946620235.1 uncultured Lachnospiraceae bacterium
CGTCGGATAATGGAGCGCCATCACCCGGATCAGCTGCGGTTTCCGTTAAATCTTCCTGTCCTGCCGTGGCAGCATCTGTATCTGCCTCCGGGGTTTCTTCACCGGAAACATTACCGGAGTCAGCGGTATCACTCTGAGATACAGGACTCTCTACAGCCTGCGTCTGATCACCGCCAGGCTGTGAACCGCAGGCAGTGAGGCTCAGACAGCCCGCACCCAATATCAGACACATGATCGTTGATATTCTCTTTTTTATACAGTTTTTGATCTTCATAGCTTCTTCCTCACTGGCGCCATCTCCGGCACATTAAGGCCGAAATCCATCTCCTTATAAGTCCATGCCGCTCGGCCTATCCCGTATTTATTGAAGCATGCAGTGATCAGGTCATACCATTTGAGCGCATCGGCAGGGTCTGCGAGCTCTATAACGCCATACTCGCCGCAATAGAGCATCACATTACGCTCCTCAGCGACGCGTATGGCCTCCTGCATATAGAGTTCAAAATACTCCCGACCTATAACAGCGTCTGTCGGGAAATGATTTATCTCAGCGGATTCGTGATCCAGATTTGCCTTAATGTGATCCGCATACTCACCATAGGTTGCCTCAAACGGCATTCTGAACTCCGTATTCATCGTAGGGATCCAATGAGCTCCCTGATGAGTGAAGATCAGCGGTTCATAGCAATGGAAATTATATACTATATTCGCATCATACGGAGCTGCCAGATCTTTGAGCGCCATAATGCTGTTGTTATAATATCCGCCTGTCAGAATCCTGATCGTAGGCGCTATGGCACGGATACGTTTGATGCATGTGGTCAGTATGCGGTTCCAACGGTCCGAATACTCTTTTGCAGTCACCTCATTGAGGAGTTCGAAGCATACACGATCCTCATACTCGCCGAATCTGGTGGCGAACTGCTCCCATAGCCTGTAGAAACGCTCCTGATAATCCTCGTTATCGAAGAATCCTCTCTCTGCATACCCTTCATCGAAGCTGTATCCGTAGGTCTTATGCAGGTCGAGTACCATATTGAGTCCGGACTCTCCGGCCCAGTCTATCGCTTTCTGTATATAAGCAAAGCCTTCTTCCTTATAATTACCGGCTTTATCTTCAACCAGTTCATAGTCCACGGGTACTCTAATATGGTCAAGTCCCCAGTCTTTGATCGTCTCAATATCCTTCTTTGTGATAAACGTGTCATATCTCTCTTTGGTATGATCGCATTGAGACAACCATCCGCCGAGATTAACACCATGCATGTAACCTTCAAAGCTCTTCATAAACCATCTCCTATAGAATCTGTCAACATCTAACGAAATCCGAGAATTCCGCATATCCTCTTGTCTGTTCGGTACTGTATACAAATAACGCAAAACGTACTCCCGTAAAATGGTCAAGCCTGAACTTAAGTTTTGCAACCGGACCGAAAGAGATCATACCGGCTGTACAGTCAGCCCCGGTATCCGGCGTATTGCATTCCGCATCTGAATAATAAAACGCGGCCTCATCCTTCAAATCAGTAAAATCCGCATGCACACCCAGAATCACAGCATCTCCGGAAACAGGCATTTCGGCCAATATCTCCGGCGGTTCGGTGTCATGTCTCTCACCCCAGAAATCAACATCACCCAAATCACGCCTGCACATCACAAGCCGAAGTTGTCCGTTGTGACGGTTCAGACCGATAAAGGCATATTCACTTTCAAGCATGCACAATCCGGCATAATCTCCGTCCTTAAGTCCGGATCCGTCCAGGGTAACTCTAGCCATGCACTCGGGATATACGGTACGCTGCGTCAGTGTATTGACAGCCTGCATGACATTGGCACTCAGTTTACTGGTGGTGATCCTGACCGTACCTTTCTCATGATCACGATCGATCAGTTCAGGCTTTGGTTCATGATTGAACTGCCAGAAACTCTTAAAGTCTCCGGAGGTCTCTTTGAAATCATCACTTCCGACAAGCGGTGAATAAACATATCCGGGATTAAGGTCAGGCGTTTCAAACCATTTGGGAATAATGCCGTTATCTCCGAATACCGTTTTATCCCCGTTCCATGTTACAGGCATCAGATGCGGGATACGTCCGACTGCACCGCTGTCCTGAAAAAGGATCGCATACCATTTCCCATCCGGAGTATCTACTATACCACCCTGAGCCACGCCGCTGCCGTGGAATCCGTGATCATCATCCATCACCTTAAAACCGGTATACTCTCCGTCAACAGCATCCGAGATAAAGCAGCTCTCGGTGCGCCTGCCGGTATCACGAGGGATATTGATCACAAATATATAGTATTTGCCTCCTATCTTATAGAAATGCGCCCCTTCATACCCCAGAGGTGCATCATCGCTGTCCCTGATGATGACCTTATCAATACCACCGGGCTTGGGACCGCTTAAATCAGGTGCAAGCTCTGTCAGACGTATCTCGCGGTTACCATATACGATATATACTCTCCCGTCATCGTCAAAAAGAATCGAGTTGTCATGGTAGAACCCATTGACACAGTTCTTCATCCATGGGCCTCTGATATCGGATGCCGTGTACAGATATGTCTTATGGGTATCGTTAGCGACAAAGCACACATAGAACGTACCGTCATGGAATCTGATGGATGCGGCCCACATTCCCTGTCCGTAGATGTTCTGCTCACCGTCCAGGCACTGCGCGGGTGTGGAATCCAGCCGGTCATATACGTACGAGGCATGCTCCCAGTTCACGAGATCATAAGACTTAAGTATCTCACACCCGGGCATGAAGTACATCGTAGTACTGACCATATAATATGTGTTCCCGACCCTTATCACATCCGGATCGGGATAATCCATTGATATCAACCGCATACCATCACCTTTGTCTGCAACTCATACACTTAGCCTATTATACCCCGGTCCCGGATCACCATATCCTGTAATGCCCGGTCAGGGCCAGAAATGCGAAGAAATACAGGCAATTATCGTAGTATCTGCGGTCTCCCAGGCGAAGCGGCGTATTCCATATGGTCTGAAGATACTTATCGGCCAGCTCGCCGCCCAGGACCGCACTGCCCTCTGCTACTGATGCAAGCATACCGACAGGATGAAGCGCTTCGGTATCTTCGACGGGAGTACCGTCGATAAGATACACACCGCCTCTTTCGGCACTCACTTTTCCGTCAAGGAACTTCTGCAGATTACCGATAGCCTGAAGCTGCCATTCATCGGCACCGAACCAGAGTGTGTCAAGCACCATGTTCGGTATCGTCCTGTAAGCATCGCTGTAATACCAGTCATGCCTGCCAAAAGGCTTATCAGGCATGTAAGGCGTGCCGTCATAGTGTGCATATTCCGCACTCATACCCGTGTGCGGATCACATGCCTTATGCAGGTACTCACGGCTGGCTTTGGCTGCCTGCTTATAAAATGCGGTATCTTCATCATAACAGTTCGCGGAGAACAATTCGTAGAAATGAGGCAGATGATATGACGGATCCGAAAAATCCAGATCCGGTACGAAACGGATCAGATGGTTTTCAGGATCAAACATATTACGCCCGCCGTCGCCGGATCTCTCCTTGCTGATCATCGTATGAAGCAGTTCTTTGGCTTCATGCGAGTAGTTGAATATGCCTTCGCCGTCGCCCCATCTGTGAGAAGCAAATATGAGTGCCATGGCAAAGTACTCTTCCCCGTCAGGCGCAGGGCCGTCCGCATTCGGAACACCCGAAGGATCTACACTCCATGCAAAATAACCCGCATTACGCCCCTCCGGCATGTACATATACGTCCTCGACCACTTCCATATGCGGTCAAACTCATCCTTTTTATCCATCTGGACACAGAACATCATGCCATAACTCATACCTTCGGTTCTGGCATCATGATTACCCGTATCCTCCATATAACCCATGTCGGGATGTACGGGATGATATACTCGCTCGGCCTCATCACCGTAGAACATGGTATCAAATATCTCATCCAGCCTGGTTGCGGCTTCGGCATCACTCACACCGATCCGCCCAAAAGCGTTCTTATATTCCCTTGTATAAAAGCTCCCTGTCATATACCCTCCTTTACATCAAACAGAATAAAAAACGACCTGTGCGACATCAAACAGCCGGCACAGGTCACAACCATCAGTTAGCTCCGCCACCTGTAGCAACCCCTCCGGGAGGAATCACTTCCGCATCATCATCCGATACAAGCGGAATGGATTCAACCGGTGTGGCCTGCTCTGCGACTTCCGCAAGTCCGGCATCGACTTCATCGGTAGACATACTGTCATACTTGGCCACAAGATCATCGAATGTTCCGTCTATACGGTTGAGCTGAGTCTTCTCAAGCTCATGGTGGAAGCCCATGGACTCCAGGTATCTGTACGCAATCATATATGTGATATCATCAAAATTTGTCAGGAACTTGGAATTGATCATCTCTATACGACGATCCAGAGACAGCCCCGAGATGGTATCCGAATACTGGAATATCTCCTCAAAGCTCTCTGTCACTATCTTCTGTTGTTGCTGGAAATCACTGGTCACATCCTGAACGGCAAAAGCACGCAGATATGCACGCAGATATGCCGTATCTCCGACAAGCCACTGGTATACCGAATCATACTTGGCATACATTGCCTCAACCTCACGTTTCCATGCATTTGACATATATGACGCAGCCACTATATTTCTGACCTGTTCCTCGGTCAGATAGAGGTTGTACATTTCGTTGAACTTGTTGACGATCTTGGTCCTGCGGCCGGTAGCCTTGGGCAGGATCGAACTCTTGATCGGTTTCGGCTGTGGTTGCTGTCGCCGGCCTCTACCCGTGTTCTGTGCTGCCATCTCCGGCGGCACCGCATATACGGGGCTCTGCGAAACACCGGGCTGTGCACCGGGTGTCTGTGTATATCCTCCGGGAGTAAACTGGCCGGAAGAATTAGGCACGGCAGTATCTCCGTATTTCTTACGTATCTGATTCTCAACGAATCTGGCGGCATTCTCACGGGCGGTTCGCTCTTCCGCAAGCTCACGTGCCCGCTTCTCTGTGGCATTACCACGTTCGTATCCGGCATCACGCTGTCTGCGAAGTCGCTGCAGTTCATCCTCATACACCTGATTGTAGAGCTGCTGGAATTCATCCGCATGCGCTCTCAGTATATCGGTTTTCTCGGTTTTGGAGTACTTATTTACCAGAGCAATGATACCTGCGATGATCCCGACACCCGCCAGTACAAACAACAATGGTGTGGCAAAGAGTGAAACAAGAAATATCACAACGGCAATGGTGCTGAATACCTTAGCCACATCATTGAATCCCCTGCGATCGATCATGCCCTTTTTGATCAATAGTGCAATTATCAGAAAAATAATAACCGAACTCATTATCTGTCCCGACCCTGAAACAATTATGCCTTATCGTTAACGTAATTTACCAACCCGCCTGCATTGATGATATTCTGCATAAAAGGCGGGAAAGCCTGTCCTTTGAATGTCTGTCCCGTAGTGATGTCGGTTATAATTCCGCTGTCAAAGTCGACGCTCACTTCATCACCGTCACCGATAGCAGCTGCGGCTTCAGCACATTCAATGATCGGCAGACCTATATTGATCGAGTTACGATAGAATATTCTGGCAAAGGTCTCTGCTATAACGCAGCTTACACCCGCGGCTTTGATCGCAATGGGGGCATGTTCCCTCGAGGATCCGCAGCCGAAGTTCTTTGTCGCTACTATGATGTCCCCTTTGCTTACACGTTCAACAAAGGTCTTATCTATATCCTCCATACAATGTGTGGCAAGATCCGAAGGATCGGAGGAATTGAGATATCTTGCAGGTATGATCACATCGGTGTCCACATTGTCACCGTATTTAAATACTTTCCCTTTTGCGTTTTCCATGTAATTGCTCCTTGAAATGTCTGATGATCTCAATCAGTACTATTTGTTCAATCAATTATAAAAGTATAGCATAAATGTCCGCCGACATAAAGCCGACGGACATTTGATATCTACCTGGTTATGGATGCGCGCAGGACCGCTCTCCAGTTAGACGGGCCGCCGACAGCCGACAGAAGCTTGCTAAACTTCACCTGGGTTACGCGGTCTCTATTTGCAATTCTGTTTGTCACGAGATCATAACGGTCTTCCCCATTACCCAACATATCAAGATATGGACTCATCAGAGTGATCGCCAGTGCTTCTTCACCTTCAGTCTTATCGTTTTTGCGTACCAGATGATGAGTATCAATGGCCATAAATATACGGGCAAGATCCACCAGATAATGTTTATTCCTGATACCAGTCTCACGACTTAAGGCATCATCAAAGCCGGCATAGTCTCCAAAACTCTCCTCCCCAAGCATCTGCTTTATATTTGCATAGAAATCATCGGAGTCATGCATTTTGCCGACACACCATCCTATAAACGAAGAAACCTTACCGGCGATCTTAAACGGAAGCGCAATGGGATTTAAATAGTCAGCCAATGTACCTCCGGTACCCAAAGCTCCTGCGACTGTATTTATCGAATTGGTAACCACGCCGGATATGGCCATCTTGCGATCCTTTCTGGCACGGGATTTGGCAAGAGACAAAAAATACTGTGCCTGACTGTTTTGCGTGGCCGCATAGCCCATTTTGGCTTTTCTGTCATTAAGACTGCGCTCGTTAACAGGATCGGAGCCGGCCGGAGCTTTCCCTGCCTGATCTTTGAATTCTGTAAGCGCAGTTTCGATCAGATTGTCCGAAGAAGTGATCTTATTGATCTCTCTATTAGTGCGTATGATCTCAATGACATTCTTGGCTATGTTGAATATACTCTTTATCGATCCGAATATCCCCGCCACGAATTTAGCGGGAGTATTATCAAGCCAGTATGAGACGATATCCATTATACCGGTTAATAGCTTGATGGCCAGATCAAACAGCTTCATCACATGAGGCCGGATGGACTCTCCGTTTTGCCTGCTCTTCTTAAGCTTTTTTACCGTCTCGATGATTTTTGCGATATTCTCAACAAAACCAAGGGCACCCTGTACAGTTCCAAACACCGACATTGTTGTTTGACCCTCGTCGGATATCTTGCCCGCTTCATCAAGGCCACCTGTGGTTGCCACAACTATTGCAGGTATTGGAGCGACAGCCAGCCCGAAGTTAGTGGACAAATCAGCTGCCATACTGGCATAATCCTTATTAAAGTTGTTGCATACCTTATTAATGTCTCCTGAGAAATTTCCCTTGGTAAGCGTTGTGGCTGTGGAAAAGGATCCTGTGATAGCACCAAACAGTGATCCGTCCCAGAAGCTTTGCCTGAGATTGGTAAGAGAGAAAAAGCCGTCGCGTCTCGCACTTAAATCTTCAATATGCATATTAAGCCTGTCAGGACGGGTGTTTGACAGTAAATCAGACCAGTCAAAGGATCTGTCATTGGATATCTCTGTCAGGAGAGTCATTCTCATGACCTCTCCGCTTTGGGGAATACCTTTTAGACGTGCGGCAAAACGGCCCCCCATCCGTACGGCCATCTCTTTGGCTATATCCCATAATTTAGGATCGTCCTCAGAAAGAAGCATGATCGCCAGCTGTCTTGAGGAATTCAAATCACCGTGCTGCATTGAGCCCAGAGCGCTCTCCGAGAGCCTTTCAAGGGTCAATTCATTATGTCCGCAACCCAATCGTTTCGCAACATCGGAAGACGGATCAAGATAGGCGTCCAGAAACCCGAGAGCTAACAACGCTCCTGAACCCTGAAGATTACCGGCTGCTTCAATTTTAGCCCTGGCTTTCTCCACGCCAAAATCATCATCGGGATTGTAGCTCATGTAATGCTGTATGGTTCCGGCATTCACATGATAAAAGAAATCCGAACGCCTTATAGCCGCCCTTACCTGTTCTTCCTCAGCCACCTTGTTCCAGTTAGGAGATCTGAAATAAGATGACTGGCTTTGGTCCTTCATGACTCTATAATCAGCGGATATAAACTCTCCGTTAAAGTAGAAACCTTTGACTGTCTGCCCGCCAAAGGTCTTGGTACGGGCTTCATATATTTTAGCGGACTTCTCAGATGTCAGATACGCGCCGTTTCTTCCTCGTTCATCGGCGAAAAGATTCATCTCCGAAGCCGCCATCCCCCTGTTTTCCCTGGCATTTTTCTTACCGCGTTCTTCGGCACTTTTACCGGAATCGGTCATGGCGGTCTCTCCGAATTGGTTTCGTGCGCGATACCCCTTAAAGTTGTTAAGCAGTTTCATCCGGACACGCTTTTTTTTCTGTTCGCTTTCTTCCGTGATATTGCTTACACCGTCAGCAAAAGCAAGCATAACGATCGCACGGTGATATTTAAGAGGTCTGCTGGCATCTTCCGTATTTACCGAATCGGCGCCAAGTGCCTTATTCCTGACACGCCTAAGCTCAGGTGCAGGTGCATAGGGCTTCGCCGCGATGTTGTTTACTATGCCATCGATCTGAGTTCCATCATAAACACCTGTATACTCGGCAATCTGTTTGGATGCGCTTCCTCCTCCGAGTTCAGCGCTTACCTGATCTATTGTACGCTCGTCCTTCCCCTCAAGCTGTCTTGTGAAGCGATAATAGGAGGCGGCCAGTTTATCATACTGCGTGTACCTTTTTTTGAAGCTTTCCTCCCTGTACCGGCTTCTTATCTCGCTCCACCTTTCTGAACATTCGAGTATACTTTCATGGGCTCTGGCGGCTTCAAATCCTGCTTTATCGACCTTGCTTCTGGCGGATTTAAGTCTCATGCCGGTGAAGGTCAGAGCGCGCATTATGCTTCCACGGGGATTGTCTCTGTTGATATGTATCTGATTTTGCAGATCTACCAGACGATTCAGGTCTATGGAACGTTCGGTAACGCTCTCCACGGTCTCGACATCTGCTTCTCCGGCATCATTTTGGGCATCTGCGGGAGCGGCATTTCCTGCGACGTTTTCGGCACCGTTGTCAGCCGCCAGGTTGATGTCCGCGGCGTTTCCACCCGGTGCATTATTCTCCGGCGCATTCATATCCGGAGCAACTACGCCCGGAGCATTTACACCAGCGGAATTACCGGAATACAGTTCATTAAAGAGCAGCTTATAGGCTACGGCATCCTTTTCGGAACGCGCCGCATCGACGATAGCATCTATCTCAACAGCAGCGGCATTAGCCTCGGCAGCCCCTGTCCGGCTCTTGGCCACAAGAAATGAAGCATATGCTATATCCGCGGAACGTTTGGCTCTCTTTGCCTTTGCAATGATCGGAAGCATGGTTTCATTGGTATAGCGGATATGCTTTTCCTCCATAGCATTCGCTTCATCCAAAGATGCCTTGTTTTCGTCACGCATTTTAGCCAGAAGCGTTTTACGAACACCTTCTATAACTTCGTTTCTTCCCGCTTCATTTTCAAATGCGGATTCACCCTTATCCATGAAAGAACGAAGGGAATCATCCAGTTTGTTTTCGTCAAGGCTTCCGGTGTCGGGCAGAAAACCGGAACTGAAATTCATTTTCGGGGGTGGTGCCATCTCGTTTCTCCTGTTGTATATTTAATCCTGATCGGTTATGCCAAGCCTTTTCTCAAGATACTCTATTCGTGCTTCAAGATTGTTCAGGTCTGCAATAGAATCAAGGTACTCCATATAATCCTTAAGTGTCATCCTGTTCGGATCATCACACAGGAAAAGGATATAGTCAGCAAAAACATCCAGTTGTTCATACAGAGATCCCAGATAAAACCTCACATTATCGAGTTCCGCATCAAGCGCGTCTATACTGAGCGGCATACGGTAGCTTAAAAAAATCTGTTTCAATGGTGCATAGTATCCGAAGCATCCGAAGGACGGGAATGCGCCCGCGGATACCATAGTGTTTAATTCATTGAGTCCTTCAAGTATTCCGGGGACAATGGAATCATCTATCTTCTGTGCAAGGGTCGTGTGAAAATGGATTATCGGATAAGGTATATCAGGTGATAATCCGGTCTCAAGAGTCGTCTCGAATATCACGGATGCGTCCATGACTCCCAGATGCTCAGGCACGGACCTGAATACACCCTTATACTCACTACAGCTGCCGAACAATTCCTCCATAAGCTTTTTTAATTGATTTTCAAACTGTTCAAGAGTCATTTTTTCTGCCAAAGTCATATCCTCCCGATAAATGATCATACAGCCGGTGCTGTCACATCAGATGTGCATACTTCCCGAGCGTATCATATGAAAAGCCCACGCTTGTAGTCTTCTCAAGTTCAAGCTTAACGGCATGGATCATATGCTTCATCTCCAGTTCTTCTCCTCTCCCGGCAGCATATGCACACGCATTAAGAAATACGGTTTTGATAATACTTCCGGTAAACTTGTCAAACTGGGATGCGAGATACTCTGTATCTATATCTCCATGCGGTACCGAATCCTTAAGACAGTCATTCCATATCTGTCTTCTCAGCTCTTCGTCCGGATTCTCAAAATGAACGATATATCTGATCCTTCTGGTAAATGCCGGATCGATATTTCCTTTGATGTTGGTAGCCATGATGACTATTCCGTCATACGCTTCCATTCTCTGGAGCAGATATGATATCTCCGTATTTGCATACCGGTCCTTGGCATCATGGACCTCACTTCTGGTTCCGAAAAGAGAATCCGCTTCATCAAAGAAAAGAACCATATTCGTCTTTTCCGCATACGAAAATGCCCGCTCCAGGTTTTTCTCCGTTTCGCCGATATATTTATCCACTATATTGGCTATATTAACCTGATAAAGCGGAAGCCCGAGTTCACCTGCAATCGCATTGGCTGACATGGTCTTACCTGTTCCCGGAGGGCCTGATATAAGCAGGCTGACCCCTCTGCCATATGGGAAGATATCCCTGAGTTCCCAGGAATCCAGTATCCGGGCACTGACACGTACACTGTTTACAACATCATCAAGAACGTTTCGTATCTCATCCTTCAGCTTGACATTATCAAGCCTGACCGTCGGATAAATGATCCGTCCCACCTCATGCATGTCGATTTCACCGAGATGCTCAATACTTATCTTTGATAAGAATTCATCTTTATCCTCGCTGTCAAGATCCCGTCGTTCAATATAGCTTTTGATCACGCCCGCGGTCTCACTGGCATTCATGTGATACCTGACTGCCATGTCTTCGGGGATAATGCCCAGCTTGTAGAATTCATCGAAACCGTGCCACAGATCAACCCGTGCGGAATAGTCAAGTTTGTCCGGGAGTTCAATGATCCTGTACAGTGTATCCGAAAGAGATCTGATAAGGACCAAAGGATCGTCGCTGATCAGAATAAGCGGTATGCCGGCTTCTATGATCGGTGTAAACAGAAGCCTTTCAAGCATTTCCAGATCACGTTTTGTATGTCTTCCTCCGGGTTTATCAGAACCGTATATGAACAGATTGGTTATTCCATACAGGCAGATCCCTGCGCCGTCAAGTACCGCCTCTCGTATAAGGGCACCTTTCAGCGTGCTTAAAACTGTTCTGTCGGTACCGGTAAACAGGTCCGCAATATTTATAAACAGAAAGTCTCTGCCTGCCGAAGCCGCGATCTGTCTGGCCACAAACCTCCGGCCGCCGCTGCCGCTGATATGCAGAACACATCCTTTATTCTCAAAGAATGCAATACCTCTCCTTATTGCATCCATATTGACATAAGGGGAGTTTAACAAAGCCGCGTCTTCTGCTTTAAACAATTCCGTAAAACCTGAAAGACGCGGGTTGATCGTGTCCTCTCCGCACAGATAATCATATATCTTTTCATCTATACACAGAGGTGCATATTGAAGCGGTGAGACCTTCATATCCACATCACAGAATAATCCGGCTTTCCCGATCCGATCTAAGACATCCTTCTCATCGGGAAAGGGAATGCCTTCAAGAAGATATGCCAGATGCAGTGTCACCGAATAGCCGAAATGCTTACTTAAATATGCGTCGAACTCGGGACACACAAACACCGCAAGGCACAGATCAAGAAGAGACTGTATCACGGTGTCTTCTCCGAACCTATCAAGCATTTCAAGGTAACGGGCTTCCTCAGATGATGCTGCGGCCGCATCGCGTCCACCGTCCGGGCCGGATGTCACATCCGCCCATTCCTTCAGCGCTTCATCATCCAGACGCGCAAGAAATCCTTCCAGGGCAGTAAACCCCCGGATACTGTCATTCACACCGTTGTCTGATAAATAACGGTCACAACGGAGAATTATAAGACTTACAACGGTCTCAAGAAAACCCATAACTCATATCACGCTAACAGCAGTATAGACTCAGATATATTCAGGTGAGGAGATCCTGCCGGTAACGGCACTTGCAGCTGCCACGGCCGGACTGGCCAGATAAACCTCCGAATCAACGTGTCCCATACGACCCACGAAGTTACGGTTGGTAGTGGATACGCATCTCTCTCCGGCAGCCATGACGCCCATATAGCCGCCCAGACACGGTCCGCAGGTAGGTGTCGATACCACAGCTCCGGCTTCAACGAATATCGTGAGCAGCCCTTCTTTGATGCAGTCCAGATATATCTGCTGAGTCGCGGGGATCACTATACAGCGTACACCCTTTGCGACTTTACGTCCCTTGAGGATACCGGCAGCGATACGCATGTCATCCATACGGCCGTTCGTACATGATCCGATGACCACCTGATCTATCTTCACATCTCCCACTTCATCGATGGTACGTGTATTCTCCGGCAGATGGGGAAAAGCGACTGTCGGACGCAGCTTACTTAAGTCTATCGTATACTCCTCATCATATACAGCATCGGGATCAGCCTCGTATACTACCGGAGTCCTGGATGAGTGCTCCCTGATGTACTCAAGTGCCAGATCATCCACAGGGAAGATACCGTTCTTTCCGCCGGCTTCTATAGCCATATTGGCGATCGTGAACCTGTCGTCCATCGTGAGATCACTGATACCGTCCCCGGTGAACTCCATGGATTTATACAGCGCACCGTCCACACCGATCATGCCTATGATGTGGAGTATCACGTCCTTGCCGCTGACATAAGGTGCTTTTTTACCCGTGATATTGAATCTGATGGCTCCGGGTACCTTGAACCATGCCTTTCCGGTAGCCATACCGGCAGCCATATCCGTGGATCCAACTCCCGTGGAGAAAGCGCCCAGTGCTCCGTATGTACATGTATGCGAGTCTGCACCTATGATCACATCACCTGCCACGGTCAGTCCTTTTTCGGGCAAAAGAGCATGCTCTAT
>CAMONC010000066.1 GCA_946620235.1 uncultured Lachnospiraceae bacterium
TCGATATCGCCCGCAGTGAAGATGATCTGATACAGATCAGGGAAGAACTGATAGAGAGCGGACTGATCAGACGCAAGAGTTCGGCGAAAAAGGTCAGGATCCTTAGCAAACCCTTTCACTATGTTACAAGCGACGGATTCCATATCTATGTCGGTAAGAACAATATACAGAATGATGAACTGACTTTTAAGATGGCTAACGGAGGGGACTGGTGGTTCCACGCCAAGAAGATACCGGGGTCTCATGTGATACTCAAGACCGAGGGACGCGAGGTCCCCGATCATGTATTCGAGCTTGCAGCAGCTGCCGCGGCATATTACTGCAAGGGATCGGCACAGGATAAAGTAGAGATAGATTATGTGCAGAGACGTGAGGTAAAGAAACCCGCCGGCGCCAAGCCGGGATTCGTGGTGTACTATACCAACTATTCGATGGCAATAGCTCCGGGAATAAGCGAGTTGACACCGGTCGATCAGTGAGCCCGGCATGCTGTGGAAGCCGGAATACGGCTCAGGTCAGGCTATGATGTTCCGGGCCCAGATACCCTTTTTCACCATGAAGCCGCCTATGAAGCATTTGATCAGCTCAAGGCTCGATATGGCGATGAACATCGTGGTCACATCTATAGAGGTGAATCTGCTTAAGTAGTATGCAAACGGCACGGAGATGAGCCATACGAAGCAGGAGTCGAATATCATCGTGATACCTGTTCGTCCGCCTGCACGTATGATGAAATATGTCGCGTGACAGTAAGCATTGAGCGGCATCAGGATACCCGAGATCATGATGAACCTCGCTGCCATATGCCTGATCTCATCAGTCGTATTATAGAGCAGGGGGAAGAATGGACTGACTCCGATCATTCCCAGTCCGAATATCAGACCGCAGAATACCGTAAAGGCTGTGAGCTTACGCGCATGGTCTTTTGCTTTGTCCATATCGCCCGTACCGAGTATCTGACCTACGAGTATGCCGACTGCATCACCCATCGTCAGGAAAGCGACACCCATCAGGTTATACAGCGTGTTCTGTATATTGATGGAAGCTACGGCACTGAGTGATCTGTATGAGTAACACTGGTTGAGCACAGCCATGCCGCCTGACCACAGTCCCTCATTGATCATGAGAGGGATGGATTTGATCATGAACTTGGATATCAGATTCCCCGGAATGCGGAAGTTCTTAAATGCACCTCTGATGAAAGGATGTGCATCTGCGTGCGTGCTTGTGTATATCATCAGGATCGCGAGCTCTATGAACCTCGAGATGACGGTCGCAATAGCCGCGCCCGAAGCACCCATCACAGGCAGACCGAGGTGACCGTAGATCAGGATATAGTTGCCGATCAGGTTGATGAATACAGCCGCAAAAGATGCGAACATCGGGACCTTGGTCTCGCCGGTCTCACGCAGTGTGCCGGCATAGGCCTGTGTCCATGCCATGGGTATGAGACCTATGAGCATGATACGCATATAACTCTGACCGATGCGGAGAGTATCGGCGACATCAGCGGCCGATCCTTCGCCATGCAGATAGAGTGATATGAGCGGAGCACTGAATACCATCAGTATGGCGATCGACAGAGCCGTGATGATCGAGTTCACGATCAGCTTCGTGCGGAATGTATATCGGATACCGTCGTTATCCCTGACACCGTGATACTGCGCGGTGAATATACCGATGCCGGCCGCAGCACCGAAGACCAGCAGATAATATATGAATATGAGCTGGTTCGCAATGGCAACACCTGAGAGTGCGTTGGTGCCGACCCGGCCTATCATCAGATTGTCGAGCAGACCGACGAAATTGGATATCGCATTCTGGATCATTATGGGTACCGCAATGCCGAGTACCGTTTTGTAGAAGGCCTTATCGCCTATGTATTTTTTCTTCAGCATAGCGATATTGATTTTATCACTGTGCGACTTTAAGTCAATACATAAAGCCAATACATTAAGTCAATAGAGTTTGCTTAAAGTACGGTGATTTGATATAATCATTTATTGATCATCACGATATGATCACACTTTTATTTTATTCTGAAGGGGATTGCATTTCTTATGGTTAGAAGTATGACCGGCTTCGGCCGGTATGAACTTCACTCCGGTGACCTCAAGGTTACCGTCGAGCTCAGATCCGTTAATCACAGGTATCTGGATCTGAACATCAAGATGCCGAAGAAACTGGGACAGTTCGATTCGGCGATCAGAACTGAGCTCAAGCGCTACATCGAGCGGGGCAAGGTCGACGTATTCATTACCTGGGAGGATCATTCCGAGACGGAGGGCATGGTTGAATACAACCGTGAGCTGGCGGCTGAGTATCTTAGATTTATGCGCCAGATGAGTGAGGATTTCGGGATCGACAATGACGTGAGGGTCTCGACCCTTTCCAGATGCCCCGATGTGTTCACGATGGCCGAAGCCGATCAGGACGAGGAGGAACTTTGGAATATCCTCAGGCAGGCTTTGGACGGAGCTGCCGAGAAGTTTGTGGAGACTCGGACCACGGAGGGCGAGAACCTGCGCAGGGATCTGGAGGATAAGCTCATATCGATGCTCGACAACGTGGACTTCATTACTGGACGCAGCCCGGAGATCGTAGCCGAGTTCAAGCAGTCTCTTGAGGAAAAGGTCCGTGACCTGCTCGGAGATGCTTCGGTCAACGAATCCAGACTTCTCATGGAGGTCACACTTTATGCCGATAAGATCTGCGTTGATGAAGAACTCGTCAGACTTCGCAGTCACATCGAGGCCACCAGAGAGACACTGAACAAGGGCGGAGCGGTCGGACGGAAGCTGGATTTCATAGCCCAGGAGATGAACCGTGAAGCGAATACGATACTGTCCAAGACGAACGATCTGGCGGTTTCCGACAGGGCTATAGAGCTGAAGACGGATATAGAAAAGGTACGTGAACAGATACAGAATCTCGAATAAGGCAGGTGAATATGGCTGAAAAGGGAGTATTGATTGTAGTATCGGGTTTCTCGGGCGCCGGCAAAGGCACCATAGTTAAAAAGATCGTATCGGAAAGTCCGGAGCTTTCGCTGTCGATATCGATGACGACCAGAGAGCCCCGTGAGGGAGAAGTGGATGGCAAGTCATACTTCTTCGTATCCAAGGAGCGTTTTGAGGAAGCCATAAGCAACGGAGAACTTCTGGAGTTCGCAACTTTCGTCGGGAACTATTACGGTACCCCGCGCAAGTATGTTGAGGAGATGATCTCACAGGGAAAGGATGTCATCCTGGAGATCGAGATGCAGGGTGCGATACAGGTCAAGACCAGATTCCCCGAAGCGATACTGATATTCGTCACACCTCCCAGCGCCCATGAACTGAAGCGCAGACTTACCGAGAGAGGCACAGAGGATGAAGCGACCATCAACAAGAGGATGTACAGGGCCTACGAGGAATCGGAGTTTATAGACAGATACGATTACCTGCTGGTCAATGATGATCTCGATAAGTGTGTGGAAGAGCTGCACGGCCTGATCGAGGCATCACATCACAAACCCGATTGCAGTTCCGGTCTTCTGAAAAAGATAAACGAGGAATTGAAGGAATATATATAATTCAAACATTGAGGAGGATATATTATGTTACACCCGTCATATACTGACCTGATGAAGGTAGTAAACAGTGATGTCGAACCCGGAGAGGAGCCGGTAGTAAGCTCCAGATACTCTATCGTGATGGCAACTTCCAAGAGAGCCAGACAGATCAACAACGGTGACGAGGCATTCGTTGACAGCGAAGGCAAAAAAGCATTGTCCGTAGCGATCGAAGAACTATACGCCGGTAAGATCAAGATATTAAACGACGAGGATTAAAACATCAGACCTGGGATGCGGTGCATTTCAGGTCTGTCGATTTATGATATGGATCGATGTGTATTTTTTATATCGCTCGGATGCGATAAGAATCTGGTAGATTCCGAGGTCATGCTCGGTGAACTGTCGGCGCGCGGATACTCTTTCACGGACGATATCGATGAAGCCGATTCGGTGATCGTGAATACGTGCTGCTTCATCGGCGATGCCAAGGCTGAGAGCAGGGATACTGTTCGTGATATGGCTGAACGCAAAAAGGCGGGACAGCTCAGGTGCCTGATCGTGACCGGATGCCTCAGCCAGAGATACCGCGAAGAGATCAAAGCCGGGATACCGGAAGTGGACGCCCTGCTTGGGACCGCTTCCATAGGTCATATAGCCGACTGCCTGGATGCGGTATATAGGGGAGAAAACTTCGATACGTTTGATGCGCTGGATACACCCCCGTATTGCTCTGAGCTCAGAGCGCACTCGTCGGGATTGCATTATGCATATCTGAAGATCGCCGAGGGGTGCGATAAGCGCTGCACATATTGCATCATACCGAGTCTGCGCGGACCGTACAGATCATATCCGATGGAGCATCTTAAGGATGAAGCACTCAGACTTGCCGATCAGGGTGTGAGGGAACTGATCCTGGTAGCGCAGGAGACTACACTGTACGGAACGGATCTGTACGGACGTAAAGCATTGCCCGAATTGCTAAGAGTACTTTCGGAGACGGAAGGCATACGCTGGATACGGATCCTTTACTGTTATCCTGAGGAGATCGACGATGCCCTTATCGAAGAAATCGCGACCAATCCGAAGGTATGCCATTATCTCGATATGCCGATCCAGCACGCTTCGGACAGTGTGCTTAAGCGTATGGGACGCAGGACCACCCAGAGTGAGCTGCGTGCGATCATCTCCCGACTGAGGAATCGCATTCCGGATATAGCACTGCGTACGACTTTGATCAGCGGATTCCCGGGAGAGACTCAGGAGGACTTCGAAGAGCTGTACCGATTCGTGAATGAGATGGAGTTTGACCGCCTCGGAGTCTTCACGTATTCAAGGGAAGAGGATACACCGGCTGCCGTGATGGAAGAACAGATCCCCGCGGAGATCGCAGAACAGAGACGTGATGAACTCATGATACTTCAGCAGGCTGTCAGTCTCGATAATGCGGAGAAGCATATCGGCGAGCTCACGGAAGTGGTGATAGACGGCAGCATTCCCGAAGAAGATGTATATGTAGGCAGAACATACAGAGATGCTCCCGATGTGGACGGATGTGTGTTCATGCCGATAGACTATGAACGGATGAGCGGTGACATCGTTACGGTACGTATCACCGAAGCCGGAGAATATGATCTGATAGGAGAGATTACAGAATGAACCTGCCCAATAAACTGACGATGCTGCGAGTGATCATGATCCCTTTTTTTGTGGTCTTTCTGCTCGTGGACATCACACCTTATGACAAATGGATCGCCCTTGCGATATTCATAGTAGCCAGCCTGACCGATCTGGCTGACGGCAAGATAGCTAGAAAGTATAATCTGATCACGAACTTCGGTAAGTTCATGGATCCGCTGGCCGATAAACTGCTGGTTTGCTCGGCTATGATAGCTCTGATCGAGCTCGGACGTATCCCGGCATGGATAGTCATCGTGATCATAGCCCGTGAGTTCATCATAAGCGGTTTCAGACTGGTCGCCTCGGATAACGGCGTGGTCATCGCGGCAAGCTACTGGGGTAAATTCAAGACGGTATCGCAGATGGCGATGGTCATCCTGATGATAGCCGATATACCGCAGATTCAGATCGTCACGACAGTGGTCATGTACATAGCACTTGTGCTTACGATAGTAAGCCTGGTTGATTACCTGGTGAAGAACTGGGGTGTAATGGGAAAGGATATCTGATGAGTAAGGATCTCGCAAAGGATATAGTAAAGATACTTAAAAAGAAAAAGTACAGCATCACGTTCGCCGAATCGTGCACGGGCGGACTTCTCTCCGCAACGATGGTCAGTGTGCCCGGTGTGTCCGATGTCTATAAGATGGGCTTCGTGACATATGCGAACAAAGCTAAGCGCAAGTTGCTCGGGGTAAAGAAAAAAACTTTGAGAAAGTATGGCGCGGTCAGCGAAGAGTGTGCGTATGAGATGGCCTTCGGTGCGGCTAAAGCTGCCGATGCCGATGTAGCCGTATCGATCACGGGCATAGCCGGACCTGAGGGGGGCACGGACAGCAAGCCGGTAGGCACCGTATACATCGGCTGCTGCATAGGCAAAGAAGCCTGTGTGCGCAGATATCAGTTCACGGGAGAACGCGATGAGATACGCCGGAGTTCCGTGGATGCAGCTGTCGAGCTGCTGTATGCAGAGCTGACAGATAAGTAAAAAGACACGAATGGGACGGGTATTGCCACGTCCCTTTTTTTATGATATGGTTACGGTGTTCATAGTCATATATCTGATTTCTGAATACAGATGTTCGCTGTTTCGGGGCGTATCGCCGGAGTCGTATCGATTATTTCAGCATTTTTGATATTATTGTGTTGACACAATCGAACATTTGTTTTATATTTGTGTGAGAACAAACGTTCCCCATGCTTTATACGTTCATATTTTGGAGGTTTTTTAATGGAAAGAGACGAGAAGCAGAAAGCATTGGAAGCAGCATTATCTCAGATCGAGAGGCAGTTCGGTAAGGGTGCCGTGATGAAACTGGGTGATCCTGCATCACAGATGAATGTCGAGGTTATTCCCACCGGATCGCTCAGCCTGGACATAGCTCTGGGATTGGGCGGTATACCCAAGGGCAGGATCGTGGAGATCTTCGGCCCCGAATCATCAGGTAAGACTACCGTTACTTTGCATATGATCGCCGAGGTACAGAAGAGAGGCGGTATAGCCGGTTTCATAGATGCGGAACATGCACTTGATCCTGTATATGCCAAGAACATCGGCGTGGATATTGATAATATGTACATTTCGCAGCCCGATAACGGAGAGCAGGCTCTCGAGATCACAGAGACCATGGTACGCTCGGGCGCTATGGATATAGTTGTAGTCGATTCGGTTGCGGCACTTGTTCCGAAGGCAGAGATCGACGGCGATATGGGTGACTCACACGTAGGTCTGCAGGCGCGACTCATGTCTCAGGCTCTGCGTAAGTTGACTGCTGTCATCAGCAAGTCCAACTGCACGGTCGTTTTCATTAACCAGCTCAGAGAGAAAGTCGGCGTGATGTTCGGTAATCCCGAGACCACTACCGGTGGACGTGCGTTGAAGTTCTACTCATCCGTCAGACTTGATGTCAGACGTATCGAGACCCTTAAGCAGGCCGGTGAAGCTATCGGTAACCGCACCAGAGTTAAGGTCGTTAAGAACAAGATCGCTCCTCCTTTCAAGGAGGCGGAGTTTGATATCATGTACGGTGAGGGTATATCCAAGTACGGAGACATTCTGGACTTGGCTGCCGATAATGACATCATAGTTAAGTCCGGTGCATGGTATGCATATGAGGGTGATAAGATCGGTCAGGGCCGTGAGAACGCCAAGCAGTATCTGAAGGATAATCCCAAAGTATGTGACGAGATCGAGAAGAGACTTCGTGAGCTGTTTGATTTAAGCACCGACGGAGATAAGCCTGCCCCGGCAGCTGCTCCTGCAGCCGCTTCAGCACCTGCGGCATCGAAGAATGCCGGTGACAAGTGACAGTCACACGCATACAACCCATAAGCAATAACAGATATCGCATCTATACGGACGAAGGAGTCTTCTGTGTCCTCTATAAGAGTGAGCTGGCGACCTATGATATAGTCGAGGGTCGGGTCATTACCGATGAGTTATGCGAACAAATCAAGACGGAGGTGCTCACCAAGCGTGCGCGCCTCCGTGCCATGAATCTGCTGATGAAACACAGTTTCACAGAGCATAAGCTTAGAGAGAAGCTTGTTGAGGGCGGATATCCCGATGATATAGTAGATGATGCCATAGATTATGTGGTAGGATATGGATATGTGGACGATTGTGCTTATGCACGTGACTATATCGTGAGCCACAGTCAGGACAAGAGTATCCGACGTCTGACATATGATCTGATGGCCAAGGGCATCTCCAAAGATATCATCGACGAGGTTTTGCGTGATACAGAGGGAACCATAGATGAGGTTGATGAAGAAGCGCAGATCAGACGTCTCTTGGAAAAGAGGCGTTTTGTTGCATCTTTGGCTGACCCCGAGACGATCAGAAAGACCTGTGTCTATCTGACGGGGCGGGGATACAGCGCGGATGTCATACGACGGGTACTTCGTGATATCCCTGACTGAGCAATAATAAATGTGAGAGGATTTTTATGAAGACCAAGTATGATAAATATGGAGCTTTACACGTGGACAGAAGCGGTAAGCTTGTTGACCGCAACGGGACAGTGGTTGCTCTGCACGGATATTCCACACATAATCTCAGCTGGTATCCCGAGTATGTAAACAGGGATTTCCTTGAGTATATGAGAGATGAATGGCATATCGACTGCATACGTCTGGCTATGTATACGGATGAAGACGATGGTTACTGTGTAGGAGATGATGCGAACAGAGCGAAGCTTCGCGAGGTGGTTGACAGAGGTGTCAGATTTGCTACCGAGCTTGGATTGTATGTGATCATAGACTGGCATATCCTTCAGGATTCGAATCCTCTGATCTATAAGGATATGGCGGTCGATTTCTTCCGTGACGTATCTTCGGCTTATGCCGCTTACGGTAATGTATTCTACGAGATATGCAATGAGCCCAATGTTAACTGCACATGGGCGGATATCAAAGCTTATGCCGAGGAGATCATACCCGTGATCAGGGCTAACGATAAGTATTCGGTCATCTTCGTCGGTACTCCGAAGTGGAGCCAGAGACTGGATGAAGCATGTGCCGATCCGGTGACCATAGATGATAATCTCATGTATGTTCTTCATTTCTATGCAGATACTCACCGGGATGAGCTCAGACAGGTTTATCGAGATGCGATAGCACGTAAGCTTCCCGTATTCGTAACAGAGTTCGGAACCTGTCGTGCCGATGGAGCCGGAGAGCATAATGTTCACGAAACGGAAGAGTGGTTTAAGCTTCTGGATGAGAATGACACCGGGTATATGATGTGGAACATCTCGAACCGTGATGAGACAAGTGCATCTTTCGTACCGGAGTGTGATAAATACACCGGAGGATACGAGCCTGCGGACCTGCGTGAACCGGCTGCCTGGTATAAAACTGTTCTGGCACGTCTTATGTAAACTTTTATTTGACAACAGTTTACAGATTATATAATATAGATATGTTGTACTTTGAAAATAATATAAGGAGGTGCTCCTGTAGATGATGCCAGTAATACTCGCGATAGTCGCGACTCTCATCATCGCAGTGCCCGTTACATACTTCGTGACTGTTTCGATCAAGAAGAAGAGCGATACGAAGACCATGGGCAATGCCGAAGAGAGAGCAAGGCAGATCATCGATGAAGCTCTGAAGACTGCGGAGACCAAGAAGCGTGAAGCTTTACTTGAAGCCAAGGAGGAGAACATTCGCAATAAGAATGAACTCGACAAGGAGATCAAGGAACGCAGGGCTGAGGCACAGCGTTATGAGAGACGCGTGCAGCAGAAGGAAGAGACCATCGATAAGAAGGCTGAGGCTATCGAGAAAAAGGAAGCGGGGCTAGCAACACGTGAAGCCGAGTTAGAGAAGCAGCGTGTTGAAGTGTCCAAGCTTAACGAGCAGCGCATACAGGAACTCGAACGAATCTCCGGACTTACTTCTGAACAGGCTAAAGATTATTTACTGAAAGCGGTAGAGGATGATGTAAAACACGAGACCGCGGTAATGATCAAGGAGATGGAGGCAAAGGCAAAAGAGGAAGCCGATAAGAAAGCCAAAGAGTATGTAATATCGGCAATCCAGAGATGTGCCGCCGACCATGTATCCGAGACCACGATTTCCGTGGTACAGCTTCCTAACGATGACATGAAAGGACGTATCATAGGCCGTGAGGGACGTAACATACGTACCCTGGAGACCATGACGGGTGTTGATCTGATAGTTGATGATACACCTGAAGCAGTCGTTTTGTCGGGCTTCGACCCGATCCGTCGTGAGGTTGCCAGGATAGCTCTTGAGAAGCTTATCGTAGATGGTCGTATTCATCCCGCCAGGATCGAAGAGATGGTCGAGAAGGCTCAGCGTGAAGTTGAGGCTATGATCAAGGAAGAGGGCGACAATGCCGTGCTTGAAGTCGGCGTGCACGGTCTACATCCCGAACTCGTCAGACTCCTGGGTAAACTTAAGTTCAGAACGAGTTATGGTCAGAATGTTCTTAAACATTCGATCGAAGTATCACACCTGTCAGGTATTCTGGCTTCCGAGTTTGGACTCGATGTTCGTATAGCCAAGAGAGCAGGTCTGCTGCATGATATAGGTAAAGCAGTGGATCATGACATGGAAGGTACTCACGTACAGTTAGGTGTTGACCTGTGTAAGAAGTATAAGGAATCGGATGTTGTGATCAACGCCGTGGCATCACACCATGGTGATTGCGAACCCACATCCCTGATCGCTTGCATCGTTCAGGCAGCGGATACGATATCGGCAGCCAGACCCGGTGCCAGACGCGAGACACTTGAGACTTATACCACCAGACTTAAACAGCTGGAGGATATCTCGAACGGTTTCAAGGGTGTTGATAAGTCCTTTGCTATACAGGCAGGCAGAGAGATTCGTGTAATGGTAGTTCCTGAGCAGATCAATGATGCTGACATGGTTCTGTTGGCGCGTGATATTTCCAAGCAGATAGAAGAAGAGCTTGAATATCCCGGACAGATCAAGGTCAACGTGATCCGCGAAAGCAGAGCTGTTGATTATGCTAAATAAGGTGAGGGCGGTCGATAACGACCGCCCTTGTTTTTTTCTTTGCAATGAGTTAGAATATGAAAAGCTGAGATTGTATAATTGTATACATTTGATGAAAGGATACGACTTATTATGAAGAAATACTCTGAAATGTCTAAAGCCGAACTCGAGCAGGAGCTTAAAGCACTGACCGCTGCTTATGAGGATGAAAAGGGCAAAGGTCTTAAACTTAATATGGCTCGTGGCCTTCCCAGTGAAGAGCAGCTTGATATGGAAGCTGATTTTTTCAACACACTTAATCCGCAGAGTGATTTCTTTTCGGAAGCAGGTATCGATTGCCGTAATTACGGTGAACTGACGGGTATCCATGAAGCCAGGCAGCTGATGGCTGACATGATGGAGGTCAGCCCGGAGGAGATCATAGTATTCGGCAATTCGAGCCTTAATATCATGTACGATACCGTTGCGAGATCCATGCTTTTCGGCGTGCTTGGATCCACTCCCTGGTGTAAGCTTGATAAGGTGAAATTCCTCTGTCCCGTACCCGGATATGACAGACACTTCGCGATCACCGAGCAGTTCGGCATAGAGATGATCAACATCCCGCTGAACGATGACGGCCCCGATATGGATATGGTCGAGCAGTATGTAAACAATGACCCGGCGGTGAAGGGCATCTGGTGCGTACCGAAGTATTCCAATCCTACCGGAGTAACGTATTCGGACGAGACAGTACGCAGATTTGCCAATCTTAAGCCTGCCGCCGAGGATTTCAGGATCTATTGGGATAACGCATATACCATTCATCATCTTTATAACGGCAAGGAGGACAAGCTCCTCGAGATCCTTGCCGAGTGTAAGAAAGCGGGCAATCCGAATCTGGTATGGAAGTTCTGCTCTACATCCAAGGTGACTTTCCCCGGATCCGGTATCGCAGCACTGGCTGCATCCGAGGAGAACCTTGCTTATGTTAAAAAGCTTATCACCATCCAGACCATCGGACACGATAAGCTCAATCAGCTGCGTCATGTAAGGTACTTTAAGAATATAGAGGGCATGCACGCTCATATGCGTAAGCATGCGGAGATCATCAGACCGAAGTTTGATCTTGTACTTAAGCGTCTCGATGAAGAACTGACTCCTCTTCAGATCGGCAGCTGGACTCATCCGAACGGGGGTTATTTCGTATCGTTTAATGCACCCTCCGGATGTGCGAAGCGTATCGTCGGATTGTGTAAGGACGCCGGCGTGACCATGACGGGAGCGGGCGCTACCTATCCTTACAAAAAGGATCCCGAAGATTCCAATATACGTATAGCACCCACGTTCCCTCCGATCGGGGAACTGGCACAGGCTCTCGATATCTTTACGTTGTGCGTTAAACTCGCATATGTGGAGAAATTGCTGGTTTGATGTAAACCGGATCCGGTATAAAAAATCAGCGTTATTTTTTGCCGGATCATCCCAACATGTAGTAGCGATAAAAAAACGACGGGCCGATATGTTGTACATCGGTCCGTTATTGTTTTTTTTACCGCAGAATCAGCCAAAAAATCGCATTGATTTTCTTTTTTTGCATGCGTATAATGATTTTCAGACGCCCGTGATTGACATAATTTTATTGACATAAAGCAGACAAAAGCGGGAGTTAATAGTTACGAAAGAAGATTTAGAATGGAGCAAAGCATTCAGAATTTCATAGCATATATGCATGAAACGAAGGATACTTCAGCTAATACCGAAATGAGTTATCGCAGAGACCTGATGAAGGTCGATAAGTTTCTGGCTCGCAGAGGTATAAGCTCATTACAATCCATAACCGAACAGGATCTGAAGGACTATATCGCTGATCTGACAGCACAAGGCTTCAAAGCAGCTACAATATCAAGAAACATCGCATCACTCAAAGCATTTTTCCATTATCTCAAGGCACAGAAAATCGTAGACCAGGATATCTCTGTGTCGTTGCATGCACCTAAAATCGAGAAGAAGGCACCTGAGATCATGACTCAGGAGGAGATAGATGCACTGCTTGCACAGCCGAGCGGAGATTCCGCAAAAGAGATCAGGGATAAAGCCATGCTCGAGCTTCTGTATGCAACAGGCATTCGTGTGACCGAGCTTATCACGCTTAAGGTATCCGATGTGAACATGAGCAACGGGACCATAGTCCTGACCGATTCCAAGAAGACGCGTACCGTACCTTTCGGCAAGCCCGCGCATGATGCATTGGCCAGATATCTGGACGGCACTCGCGAGAATATGCTTGAGGATAAATCGTCCGATGTGCTTTTCGCCAATTGCTCCGGTCAGTCGATGAGCCGTCAGGGCTTCTGGAAGCTGATCAAGTACTACACCCGTAAGGCCGGTATCGAAGCCGATATCACTCCTCATACATTGAGGCACAGTTTCGCGGCACATCTGGTTGAAAACGGAGCGGACTTAAAGAGCGTTCAG